>PCUH01000074.1:4232-41443 GCA_002770955.1 Flavobacteriales bacterium CG18_big_fil_WC_8_21_14_2_50_32_9
GTATGAATGTGCGAAGGGCTGTGAGATGCAAAGCGGTTAATCCCTTCCGATAATTATCGGATTAGTAATACTCAAATCACTTAGGGCTTGGGTATATTTTATCATTGATATTTCAGATAAACAGCTTTAATAAGCTTTTCTGCTGGTTTATTTTGAGGAGTATATCTGTTATTGTTTCCTCCTCCTGACTCTTGCTGGTTGGCATGCCATTTCCATACAAAACCTCCAGCAAACCATTTTTCACTCCAAAACTGGTTGAATAAAGATTGAAGAGCCTCCGATTGAAGTGTTAAATTTACTTCCCCTTCTATTTTAGTTGAACTCCAAGGCTCTTTGGTAGCATAATTGACACTTCGATAACCAAACTCTGTAAACAAAATGGGTTTCTGATATTTTTCAGCCAATTTTTTGATATTAATTTTATGATGCTCCCAACCTTTTTCCAACTCAGCAAGTGTAGGGTTTTTGCTATTTGATAGTGGAAAATAAGCATCTATACCTATCATATCTAATTGATTCCAAAAAGTAAGGTGGTTAACCTCATCCCAATTAGCAGCGTAGGTTATTTTTCCTGAATACACGTTACGTATTTTAACAATTAATTTACCCCAATAGTCGGGTTTTTTTTCTACAAATGTTTTCATTTCTGTGCCAATGCAAAATAGTGGAATTTTTAATTTTTCTGCTAGTTGAGCATAATTTAAAATAAATGCTGCATACGATTTTTCAAGGATAAGCCAATCTTTTTCTGTTTCCATTTCTATAAAACCAGTATATTTCCCATGCCCCACCCAAAGCTGAGGTTTAAGCATAATGCCAAGCCCTTGTTTTTTGAGTTCCAAAGCGTATTGTTCAACCCCTGCATTTGTTTCTCCAAACCATTGCCAACTCAAATTATATTGAACATCGGGTTGATTCATATCTTTAATAAATCCAAAAGGACTAATCGCTACATAATTGGTATTGATAGCCTTTATGTGAGCAACCTCATCATTATGGAGTTTTTTGCTCGAAGAAACCAAACTTATTCCATTAATTTTTTGAGATTGACTATGTATTTCACATGATTGCAACTGCAATACAAAAGCAACTATGAAAAAACGAAAAATAAACTTCATCTGTAATTTTATAACATTAAATATCTTACACCAAAATTGTAAGATTCCCCCAATCCTGCTCCACGAGCTTGAAAGAAATACGAATAAGAAGCTTCTAAAGTAATATGATTAAAAACTTGCATTTTAAAACCCAAGCCTGCTAATGTGTATCCCTGAGCAAAATTATTGCCTAAATCAATCAATTCAAAATGCTGAAGATAGGTAAGTAACGTATATTTAGAAGTTATAAAATAACTCAAGAATGCACTTACAGGAATACCTAAACTGTTATTTGCATAGCGTTCTCCAACATTTTGAAATTGGGTAGCATTTTTGGCTTTTCCACCAAAGTTATAGGCAAAATCGATTTCTGTGAAAAGTTGAAACTTCCTTCCTGGAAATGTTTTATCATAAAACAATCGGTTTTCAAACACATAGCTTCGTTTATCCAAAAAAAATCGGGGTTGATCTTCAAAAATTGGAACAAAGAATGAAGATTGTACTGTAAAATTTTTGTTATTTTGAAGGGGTTTCCATTTTAAACTAATAGCAACATTGGTTAATGCTCTGGCAGAGTTGTTTTTGTTATCAATAAATTTTAAAGGGCTCCATCTATTTTCGCTAATGGTATTGGATTTAAAATTAAAAACAAACCCAAGGTTAGCCGTTGATTTTTTAGAAACACCTGTAAATATTTCAAAAGTAGAGGTATAAAAATTAGAACGAGGTTCATTAATAATTTCACCATTATCTTCCCTTCGATTTTGAGTATAAAGGCTATTAAATACTTTAATATCCCAATTCTGATCTTTAATTAATTGTGAAGGCGTAAACTGTTGTAAGGTTGTTTTTTCTTCTTCCTCTTCTTGAGAAAATACTGAAAAAGAAATGATTATAAGAAAATTAACGATTATAAGTTTTTTCATCTTAAAATTTAGTAATGTATTCAAATGCTTGAATTTATTTTCATATTTTCGTGAATCCATTATGTAGATTAACAATAGTCGGATATTCAACGAATTCCTTACGATAATAGTATGTAAGGAATTAAAACAAATTACGTCTATCCTCGTGAATGAATACTTTCCAATGAAATGAGTGTACAAAAAATTAAATTTTCAAATCAATCAGGACATACATTAGCTGCATTATTAGAATTACCAGATAAACCATTATTGGGTTATGCAGTTTTTGCTCACTGTTTTACTTGTAATAAAAACCTAACTGCAGTTAGAAATATTGGTAGGGCTTTAACGGATAATGGAATTGCTGTTTTACGATTTGATTTCACAGGATTAGGAGAAAGTGAAGGAGAATTCGAACACACTAATTTTTCTTCAAATGTGAACGATTTAATTGCTGCAGCTCAATATTTAGAAAAAAACTATGCATCACCAAGTATATTAATTGGGCATTCATTAGGTGGAGCGGCTGTTATATTTGCTGCTCAGCACATTAAAAGCGTTAAGGCTGTTGCTACTATTGGAGCACCTTCCAATCCTAAACATGTAACACATTTGTTTAAATCGAGCATGGAAGAAATTAAAGAAAAAGGAGAGGCATTACTTTCTATTGGAGGTCGTGAGTTTAAAATTCAAAAACAGTTTTTAGATGATATCAACGAGAAAAACATGAATACTACTGTAAAAGAAATGAATAAAGCATTATTAGTATTACATTCGCCTCAAGATACTACTGTTGGAATAGAAAATGCAGCTCAAATTTACCAAGCAGCATGGCATCCTAAAAGTTTTATTTCATTAGACGGAGCAGACCATTTGCTATCCAAAAAAGAGGATTCTATTTATGTAGGACAAATGATAGCTAATTGGGCAGTAAGGTATATCAAAATTAAATCATAAAAAAAAACATCGTGAAAGTAAGAGAAATATTTATTACATCATCCATTTTAGTTTTAGTAATTATTGGCGGCATTTCCATCGTTTGGAAACCTATTTTATGGAGTCTTATCTTTTTTGGTCCGTTAATTTTATTGGGGTATTCTGATATCTTTCAAACCAAACACACTCTAAAAAAGAATTTTCCTTTAATAGGTAATTTTAGGTATATGCTCGAAAAAATTAGACCTGAAATTATGCAATATTTTGTTGAAACAGATACACAAGGAAGGCCTATCAGCAGAATGTTTCGAGCATTAATTTATCAACGTGCAAAAAATGTTACAGACACTGCTCCCTTTGGAACACAAATGGACGTGTATGGTGCTGGTTATGAATGGATGGATCATTCGGTTTATGCCAAAGAAATAAAAGAAACAGATGTCAGAGTTTTAGTGGGTGGAAAAGATTGTAAACAACCTTATTTGGCAAGTATTTTAAATATTTCAGCCATGAGTTTTGGAGCATTAAGCGAAAATGCGGTGTTAGCAATGAACAAAGGAGCTAAAATAGGTGGTTTTGCCCACAATACAGGAGAAGGAGGAATTAGCCCATATCATAAAAAACATGGAGGCGATTTAATTTGGCAAGTAGGTACTGGATATTTTGGTTGCAGAACAGAAAGTGGAAATTTCTGTCCAGATACGTTTCAGAAGAACTCCATCATTGATGCGGTTAAAATGATAGAAATAAAATTATCGCAAGGAGCAAAACCAGGGCATGGTGGTATTTTGCCTGCAAGTAAAAACACCGAAGAAATTGCAGCTATTAGGCACGTAAAACCTTTTACAGATGTAAATTCTCCTCCAAGACACACTGCTTTTAATGATGCTGAAGGTTTAATGCATTTTATAAAACAACTCAGAGATTTATCGGGAGGGAAACCAATTGGGTTTAAACTTTGCGTAGGGAAAAAGCAAGAATTTATAGATTTTTGTAGCGCTATGGTTGCAACAGGTATTAAACCCGATTTTATTACCGTTGATGGTGGAGAAGGTGGCACAGGTGCTGCCCCGGTTGAATTTTCAAACTCCTTAGGAATGCCTTTAAGAGATGGGTTGGCTTTTGTAATAGACACACTCAACGCATTTGGATTGAAAGAAGAAATAAAAGTAATCGCATCAGGTAAAATTCTAACTGGATTTCATATCGTTAGAGCAATAGCATTGGGAGCAGATTTATGCAACAGTGCTAGAGCTATGATGATGGCTGTGGGCTGCATTCAAGCACTACAATGCAATACTAATACTTGTCCTGTTGGTGTGGCAACTCAAAATAAAAGCCTAATGAAAGGACTGAATGTAGAAAATAAATCGCAACGTGTAGCCAATTTTCACAGAAAAACAGTAGCTGCTTTTACTGAACTTATTGCAGCTGCAGGGCTTAATAATCCAAATGAACTTGAACGTAAGCATATTAACAGAAGAGTTAGTATGACTACAGTCTTAAAATACAGTGAAATTTATCCTGAAAAGGCAATGAATTAAAAAAAAAAGAGTTTACTTTGAACGTAACTTAAAAAGTTTATTTTTTTATGTCCTATTCCTCTCCAATATTAATTGTCGCAGAAGACTATGTGTTTGACTTATTTAAAAAATCAACCAATTCAAAACTTATTTATCACAATTTTAAACATACATCTAATGTGGTTAAAAATGTACATGAAATTGGAACAGCCGAAAAATTAACAGAAGAGGAATTAGAAATAGTATTGTTGGCTGCTTGGTTTCATGATGTGGGTTACATTACCTCCTGCGATAATCATGAAGAATTAAGTGCAAAATTGGCATCTGATTTTTTAATGAATCAAAAGTATGACACACAAAAAATTGGGGTGATAAAAAACTGTATTTTAGCTACAAAACTAAAAACAGAACCCAATAATCATTTAGAAGAAATAATTTGCGATGCTGACACCAAAAATGTTGGTAGTAATTCCTACTACGAACATTCGTTTTTGTTACGAACAGAATGTGAATGTGTTAAACATATTATTTTGGAAGAACAAGAATGGTTAGAAAAAGAAATTGAATTTCTAAACCGACATAAGTTTTATACTAAATATGCTTTTTTAAATTTAATTGAAACAAAAATTAAAAACCTTATACAAAGACAAGAGGAATTAGATAAACTTATTCGTAAGAAAAACAAGCCTGACATACCCGAAAAAGGCATCGAAACCATGTTTAGAACAGCACTTAAAAACCACATGGAATTAAGTGCTATGGCAGATAATAAGGCTAATATAATGCTGAGTATTAATGCATTAATAATATCTATTGTTATATCAGCTTTGGTTTCAAAATTTGATAAACATCCAGAATTGGTTTTTCCAACGGTTTTATTGTTAATTATTTGTTTAACAGCCATTGTGTTGGCAACCCTTTCTACAAAACCAAAAATTACTTCAGGTAAATTTACTACACAAGATGTAAAAGAACAGAAAGCCAATTTGTTGTTTTTTGGCAATTTTCACAAAATGCAACTCCATAATTACGAATGGGGAATGAAAGAAATAATGAAAGACAGTAACTATTTATATTCTTCATTAATAAGAGATTTATATTTTTTAGGCGTTGTGTTGGCAAAAAAATATACCTATTTAAGATGGTGTTATATGGTGTTTATGTATGGGATGATACTTGCTGTATTAGTGTTTGCGTTCATCATCATAACTACTGAGCATATTTAATCATCTAAATATTACCTTTTTCAAGAATTCGTTTAAAGTTTTTTAACGATTTTGAGAATGATTTCCGCATCATTTCTTTAAAAAAAAGCCTGTTAATAAATGAATTATTAAAAAATATATCTAATGATAATTTAACCTCGTTTTCGTTGTATGGTTCAAGGGTAAAAACTTGACTGGAAGAGGGTAAGAAACCACTTCCTATTACACTTTCGGCATAAATAATTTTAGTATCGATTACTTTATTTTCGGTAGTTACAATGTTAAGTGTGTTAAAAGGTAAAATACATTCGTGTTCTGTACCAACTCGTGGAATTTTAGATTTATCGTATTTCACTTCTTTTATACCTACTATCCATTCTTTTTTTCTTTCTAAACTAATAAGCATTTGATAAGCGGCTTTTAATGAAGTATTGATGGTTATTTCTAGTTCAATGTTTGGATGGTTTAATTGAAGCTTTTTTCGTTCGGGAAGATTAGGCACCTTGGCTAATAATTCCTTTAAGTAAGCGTAAGAATAATTTATCACTCCAACATCAGAATAAGTAGAATTGCCTTTTGCGAATGTAAGCCAGTTTTGTGCTTCATTAACAGCTTTTGAAAAAGTATTTTCGGTAATAAGTAAATATTCGTGTACTTCTAAATTATTTTTCATCAGTTTGTGTGCAGTAGTAACTTCGGGGCCCATTAATTGCAGGTGTCCTAGAATTTTTCGTTCAATCACATTTCCATAATGTACTACAAACTTTAGGGTTAAATTTGGTGTATGGGTGCAAGAACCACAATCACAAATCCGATCTCTTTCATATAATTTTATATGTTGATGAAATGCTATAAACATCTTTTCACATTGCATATAAATATCTTTAATAGAAGGTTTTTCTCCAACTCGATAAAAAAATACAGCATCACCTTCAATTTCGGCAACTTTTAATCCTAAGGAGTTATTGTTGATAATAATTTCCAATAGTTCAGCCACAATGTGTGTTCCGTGTATAATTTCAGTATCATTTACAAAACGAGTAAACCCACTAATATCAGGAATAAACAGTAAGGTTTTTTTTAAAATATCGTCCGTTTGCAAAATAGGTTCATTTAGAATAACAATATTACTAATTTTATCATTATTTTTTTTAGTGTTTCGATAAGATTCTTTCAAAAATAAACGGTTATTTAGTGTATTAATAAAAAGAGATATGATGAATTATTTTGATAGAGAATTAAGTTGGTTATCATTTAACTATAGAGTGCTTCAGGAGGCTATTAACCCCAAAGTTCCGTTGATAGAGCGATTACGTTTTTTGGCAATATATTCTTCTAATTTGGATGAATTTTATAGGGTTCGGGTAGCTTCCTATAAACATATTTTAAAATTACAAGAATTAGAAGGAATTACTAAAGATGAAAAAATTAAAAAATTATTAAAAAAGATATACAAAACAGTTAAAAAGCAACAAATAGAATTTGGTCAAATTTATAATAAAGAACTTATTCCACTATTGCAAAAGGAACACATTTATATTATTAATGATGAGGACATAGAGGAATTGCAATACAATTATTTAAAGCTTTATTTTAGAAAAAATATAAAACCACACATTCAATTAATAACCTTAGATGCTATTCATCCCACTTTTTTGCAAGATAAAGGACTTTATCTTACGGTAAGTAATCTTGAAGAAAGTAATGTTATTTATCTATTAAATATTCCTACAGACAAAACAGAGCGATTTATTAAACTTCCATCCACAGCCAATAATGAAATTATTATTCTACTTTCCGATGTAATTCGGATTTTTATAAAAGAAATTATACCTGAATTAAAACATCCCCAATGTTACTCTATTAAACTAAGTAGGGATGCTGAATTATATTTAGAAGAAGAAATTGCAGAAACAGTAGAAGGGAAAATTTTAAACAGCTTACATAAAAGAATAATAGGTGATCCAACTCGTTTTTTATATGATGAAACCATTCCAAAAGTGGTGTTAAAAATGGTGCGAAGAAAATTAAGAATTAGAAAAGATGAGTTAGTACCAGGTGGTCGTCATCATAATTTTAATGATTTCTTTAAACTACCTATTGTGGGTAATCCAAGTTTATTTTACATGGATTTACCTACCTTAAAGCACCATGAATTAGAAAAATATACCTCTGTTTATGATGTCTTAAATGAAAAAGATTTTGTGTTGCATTTCCCATATCAAAGTTATGAATATGTGTTAAAATTTATCGAACAAGCATCAGTTAACCCCAACCTATTAGAAATTAACATTACCTTATATCGTGTTGCTAAAGAATCGAGAATTTGCAAAGCATTGATAGTTGCTGCCAAAAATGGTAAAAAGGTAACTGTTTTTAGCGAATTGAAAGCTCGATTTGACGAAGAGCTTAACATGAAATGGGCAAAAAGAATGAAAGAAGCTGGAGTTTCCGTTATTTATAGCTTTGAAGCATTAAAAGTACATTCTAAAATATGTTTGGTAAAGCTTGAAGAAGGCAACAAAATAATCAAATATGCTTATTTCGGAACGGGTAATTTTAATGAAGATACTGCTAAAATCTATTGCGACCATGCTTTGTTGACCTCAAACCTTAATTTGACAAAAGAATTGGATAAAGTTTTTTCATTTTTAAAAGGAGAAGTAAAAAAACCAACTTTTAAGCATTTGTTGGTTGCCCCTTTTAACATGAGACAAAAATTTAAGCAACTCATTGAAAATGAAATACAAAACGCCAAAAAAGGATTAAAAGCTAAGGTAACCATTAAAATGAACAGCCTGGAAGATAAAGATATGATTAATAAACTCTATGAAGCTAGTAATGCTGGAGTTAAGATAACTATTATTGTTAGAGGGATTTGCTGTTTGGTGCCAGGTGTTGAAGGTATGAGTAAGAACATTAAAGTAATTAGTATTATTGATCGCTATTTAGAACACGGAAGGGTGTATCTTTTTCATAACAACGGAAATGAAAAACTTTTTTTAGCTTCGGCAGATTGGATGAAAAGAAATTTGAGCCATAGGGTAGAGGTAGGGTTTCCTATTGATAATCAAAAACTAAAAGCAGAGGTAAAAAAATTAATTTATCTTCAGCTCAAAGATAATGTGAAAGCACGAGTATTAAACAAAACACAAAGCAATCCCTACAAAAAATCTTCTTCAATCATTGAAGTTAGAGCTCAATATGATTTTTATAATTACTTACAAAATAAATAAATTATGGAACAAAAACATCCTTTACCCCCTTTTACAGTAGAAACTGCCAAACAAAAAATTCAACTGGCAGAAGATGCATGGAACAGTAAAAACCCAGAAAAAGTGAGTTTAGCCTATACCTCTGACAGTGAATGGCGAAACAGAAATGAGTTTATTAATGGAAGAACCGAAATTATTGCTTTTCTCAAAAGAAAATGGGCAAAAGAACACGAATACAAACTAAAAAAAGAATATTGGGCACATACTGAAAATAGAATTGCTGTCCGATTTGAATATGAATTTCGAGATGAAAAAGGACAATGGTGGCGAGCTTATGGTAACGAAAATTGGGAATTTGATGAAAATGGACTGATGAAAAAAAGATTCGCAAGTATTAACGATTTAGCCATTCAGGAAATCGAAAGAAAACTTTAAATTTTAAAAATTATTCCTAAACTACCGTAATAAAAATGTCGTCCTCGAGAAGTTTCTGCGGTAATTAAATGATGCCTAAAAAAGACCGTAAATTTTTTTCTTGAATAATTTAAAGCTGCCGAAACATCCACATTTACTCGGTGTAATCCATCAGTATTCATGTTTGTATTTTCGCCAAACATCCTGCCTTGTATGGTCGCTTTGTAGCCCCAAGTTACTAAATGAGCTCCAAATTCTAAAAAATATTCGCTTTGGGGAGGAGTGTCCTCATAGGTTAAGTTAGTATGATAAAAAACAGTATTGTCAATAGTATTAAATTTACCCAGCCTGCCCATTAAACCTTGTTTGAAAAAAGTAGCTTGTGTGCCTAAACTTGCACTTGATTGTGAATGAATATCAAAATGACTCCACTTGATGATAGCAAAATTGACCCCAAACTCCAAATTTAGAGCTACTTCATTTTGTATTTGATTATCCCAATTCTCAAGTTTTGGATTATTAATTAACACATGAAAATTATCTTGCAATTTTTCGGCTCCAGATGCAGGACCTAAAACGCCTAAAGTTGTTTTTACATACCAAATTGATTGACTACTTGCTGCAGTAATGGTGTTTTCTGCAAAAAGCCAACCCGCATAAGGTCGATCAAATGCTACAAAAACACCGTTTTCTTGTTTGTCTCTTGTTTGGTCAGAGGTGTATCCTTCAATGCCTGCGTGCCAATTTACAATTACTTTTTTCAAATTGTTTTTATGCTTCGCTGTAAATAAATATAATTTAGACTCCTCACGTATTATTTTTCTATAATCCAAATGCACTCCAAAAGAATAATACCTATCCGCTACTTTTCTTTTAAAAGTCAAAATATCATTGTCGTTTTGTAGTTGAAATTCCTCGTTGTAATCTTTTTTTTGGGCAAAAGAAGGGTTGACCAACGCCAAAAATAATAGTACTGATATTTTTAATAATTTATTCAAAATCAAATTTTTGTAATATGAATCCAATTCATATCTGCTTGTTTTTTTAACGCTTTAGTATCTCCGTTTTGCCAATTTTCTTTCCCTTTTTGTCGGTGAAAGAAATACAATTTCCCTTCTCTAATTTCAAAAACTTCGGGGTTGGGACTAACTTTTTTACCCAAAGTTGCCATTGCATAAGAACAATGACCTCCATATTGCGGAATATATTTTTCTGGCCCATGCTCAAAAGTTTTAAGGTTTTCCAAACTAACAAAAGCATACAGCTGATTTTGATATTTCAATGTAAATTTATTTTTATCTCCTTCCATTATCTGATTGTTGAAATAGGACACTAAATCATACCCGTTTAACACATAATCTTTTTTGATATAATTGTGGGAATTTTGTGTTTTTGCCACTAAACAAATAAGTAATAAAATTAATGTTATTTTAGTTTTCATTTGTATTTTTTATTATTCGTTCTTTTTTATTGTTAATTAATGTACTCATGAGCTCGCTTCGCTCGGTTGTTTTTTATATGTCATCCCGATACTCGGGATAAAATATTCATTGTTGTTGGTAAGCATTTTTGCTCATGGCTTATTTCATGTTGTAACAATTATAATTTCCAATTAAAGGTTAGTCCTGTAGCATTTCCATATTGAAATGGCGAAACCGAAAGTTTTGAATCTTTGTCTTTCTTTTTGTGTAATTGTGGCACTAACCATCCTACTGAAGCACCAACAGCATATCCAACTATAACATCGGTTGGAAAATGTTTCCCTGCATCTACTCTAAGGTAAGCCATTGTAGCTGGAATAGTAAAAGCAAATGCCCATATACCTATTTCTACTCCTTTTTTCATGTTGGGATGATAATCATGAATAACTTTTGCCATAAACACAGAAAAAGCAGCAGTTTGAGCGGTATGTCCCGAGAAAAAAGACAATCGAGCATTAGGAGCCGTTTTGGCATCCAAAGAAAATTCATCGCTATAAACAAAAGGTCTGGTTCGGTTAAAGATAAATTTAGAATTCATGGTTAGCCCTCCTGTAATAGTAAAAACTTCAAGAGCCATTAGTCCAAGCGGAGCAAAATCTTTACCAGTATGATGGTTAGTAAAAAAGAATAGTGGCAATGCCATTCCCGAATAAAGCAATACATCACTTAATTCTTTAGACTCTTCATTATCAGTATATATGGCAACTCTATCAAAACGATTTATTTTTTCTGGGTCAAGTTGATTTATTTCTTCTACAGTAAAAGGTTCTTTCTCATTGGTGCTCCGTAAAATTAATCCAGTTGACAACAATCCTATACCTGTTGCCAAATAGGGCAATTCTTTCTTAAAAGATATGTTGTAAGGAGAATCATTAATATGTTTTCCATCCTTACAATAATTACAATCTTTATCAATAGAAATGGGGTGTTCATTATTCTGAGATTGTGCGTAAGATAAAAAAATTCCAGAAAAAGTAAATAATATTAAAAGTGATATTTTTCTCATATTTTTTTATTAAAAAAGGAAATTCATTTTTAAAATAAATAAATTTTCTTCAGATGAAACAGCATAAGAAGCATTGATAACTAACATATCAAACGGACTTAGCCAAACCCCTCCGCCAACGCTATTATGCCATTTTGTTGAAGAATCATTGCTTGTCCACACTCTTCCTAAATCAAAAAATCCTAAAACGCCTAACTGACCAGGGAATAAATAGGTTTTAAAATTGGTAAGTTTAATACGTAAATCTTGGTTAAAAGTTAAACTACTTCTTCCTGAAAATCGGTCTCTTCTAAAACCTCTTAAATCGCCATTTCGATGATTTCTATTTTGAGCCCCAATTGTTGCTGCTTGAAAAAACTCAAACTTATCAATTAAATGAACGCCTTTTACGTTAGAAGCAAATACAACATTTTTTCCAAAGGGTAAATACATCACAAATTGTGATTCTAACCTTCCAAAATTCATATTGGTATGTTCAGCTTCTACTTCCCAACTACCTCCTATATTAAAATTTATTCCTCGTGTAGGTATCACTTTATTATCGGTATTATTGAAAGAATATTGTATTCCTATTCCTATATAGTTTCTAGCTGTCAAACTATTGACATATTTTACAGCAAAATCACTTGTTATAAATCTGTTTTCAGATGCTTCTACATCAATATGTTGGTATTTTGGGCCAAACTGAATTTTATTAAATTTACCTACATCTTTTATTAAATTAGGTTGCAGTTTTATTTCATTAAACCGAACTAAATGAAAAGATTTATCTTCGCCATTTACTACTTTGGTTTCGTTACCTAAACCATAAAAATTAGTGGTGCTGTTGGGAGCGTTAATGGAGGCATCAATAGCTAGGTCTAGCTTTTTAATTACATCAACAAATTTGCTGTTGTATTCAATGTTAAAACTACTTGTCTTTAGGGCTCTATTGGCTACTAGTTTTTGGGTATAAGCATAAGGTTTTTTTCTAAAACCGTGCTTGGTTATAGCAGCCCCCCCTCCTAAAAACAAGCCGTCATCAATATTATATCCCACAAAAAGTTGAGGAATAAGCATGTCATACTTAAACTCTGTTCTATCATATTCATTAATCATTTTTTGGTGCGAAACCAAATTTTTTAGTTCATTGTTTTTTTCACAAACTACAATATTTTGTTCTTTTTTAGTGTCATAATATTTTGTTTTTTTACGTAACCCTTTCACGTTAGAAACATCTGTAATTTCATCATTTCCGCTACCTCCAATTATTCTTATCAAAATACCTTTATTTACTTCTCCTTCTAAGGTAAATATATCTTTTCCGCCTAAGCCATAGATTCTAATTTCTTTGGTTTCATTTCGGTTGAAATTTCGACTGTAGTACAAACTACCTTTTGCACCTTTTTTTAAATGATATACTTTCACAGAAGTAATGGTATCGTTTACTCTAATAATTTCAAATTTTTCATCTTTGTTGCTTCCTACCACGTTTACATTTTTGGCTAATACTTGATAATATCGTTCTGCAAATTCGTGTAATTTATCTCTTCTCGAAAGCAATTTGGCGGTAATTTCTTCTCCATCTAATTGATAAATGGTATCGGGCCATAGTTTTATGGCATTAATAATTACACTATCGGTTAGATTTTGTTGCATTTCTTTAGCTAAATTAAGCCATTGTTGTTTGTCTAATCGAGTAAGAAATGAACGGTCAATGTAGCGTCCATTAAAATTCATTCCACTAATATCACGAATGTCATAATCGAAATGTTGTAATTTACGCACCACCCATTTTCTTCCTGCTAATCTTGGAATAACTCCATCAAATTTCACAAAAGCTTGGTCTCTATCTCTTGGTATAGGAATGTAATATTTATTATTGTCTGCTAAATGGCTACAATGCTCGTGATTTTCTTTAGCACAAGTATATTCGGCCCATCGCCATTGGTCTTCATGCCTGTCCCAGTCACCAATTAACATATCAAATAAGCGGTTTCTTAATACTTCTTCTTCATCAACAACTTTATTATGATTGTCTAATACTTTATGAATCATTTTTTGTGAATTGATAGCATTGGTGGTGTAGCCAAAATTTTCGATTGAAGAAACATCTTTGGCTGCCCGTTGTTCAAACAACATCAACTGATTAGCAAAATCTTCTTGAAACTCTAATAAGTGAGGGTCGTTAGGTATGGCAACTAATTTAGGATTGGTATGTAAAATACCCACAGCTTCTGCCATGGGAGGTATTACAAAAGCACTATAAGGATGAGCTGTTGATATTTGATCTTGAACCACTTCGGCAGCAGCTGTATTTTTTAGTTCATCGGGCAATGCATTGGATGGGTCTTTTTGTATGGAACGAAAAACATATTCATTTCCATTTCCAGCCTTTAATCGCAATGATTTAGTTTGCTGCCCTCCCCCTTTTTTTATCGGAGTTAAACCTCCATAAATGGAATGAATATCTAAAACAGGAACTTCAACAGGAGTTTGCCAAGCTTTTCGGTAATGTTTGCCCAACAAGAACTTTTTTAGGAAACTTGCTTCATAATTTTCTCCTGCAACTAAGGTCATAGTTGTTGGAAATGAGTTGGAATCTGTAATATTTTTTTCTTCCTTAATTTCTTCAATGGGTTCTTCCACTAAAATTTTTTGTAAAATAAGTTGAGAGGTGTCTGAAGTTACTTTCCAAGCTTCCATAAGCACCGCTCCAGAGTTCATCACATAAAGTTTAAAAAATCCTTTTTCTTGAGCCGAAAAATCAGGAGCTTTTAGTTTTTTTACGGGCAATGTTTTACTTCCTGAACCGCTTACAATGTAGTGGTGATTTTGGTGGGTTGTTTTGTTGAAATATTGCAAATTATGTTCATGACCGGCTGCATAAATTAAATTGGGATGAAATTTAAAAACGTGCTTCAATTCGTTAATCATTTTTTGGTATTCAGCATGATTGATGTCTTGAATGTTGCCAATTTTTTTTCTGTAAAGCGGATAAATAGAACCAATAATTGGCAGCGGAACATATAAGTTTTTGTTAAGGTTGGTTAATGGAAAAATATGGTCGGAAAAAGTAGCATAACCGTTGTGTTCTCCTTTTGTGAAAATGGGATGATGACCAACAATAAGTACGGTTTTATCGGTATTTTCTTCTAAAATATCTTTGATTTCTGCAATAACATCTTCTTTGGTAACTTCATCACAGTCTCCTGTTTCTATGGGGCCTTTTTCGTATTGATGCAGCCACCATTGTGTATCTATGGCAATTACAACAAATTTTTTACTAATTTTAACTTTATATGGACCAGGGCAACCTTTTTTAGGAATTAATACATCTTTCACATCAAATTTATCTTGCAAGTATTTTTGTTGGTTATTGATATGGGTTAGTCCATTTCTATTTCCTTTATTCCAATCATGGTTACCAGGAATAAAATAAATGGTTGATTTTAATGTTTTTAATCTATCAATTTGATAATCAATAATTGCTTTGGCTTGCAAGTAATTTTTACTGTTTTTGGATGGTAAACCGTTCGGGTAAATATTATCTCCTAAAAAGAAAATAGTACTTTTTTCTTCTACTTCTTTAGCTTGTTTAAGCAATTCATCAAAAACAAATTGTGTTTTTTCTTGTGGCTCTCCAGCATCTCCTACTAAAAAAATAACATGACTTATGGAATCGCTTTGCTGAGCAACAACACTTGTGCTAATAATAGAAATCCAAAAAGCTATTAAAATATGTAAGTGGTTTCGATTCATTAATTAAAAGATTTTCCTAAGCTAAAAAGGAGGAAATTATTTTCCTCAACAGAATGAGCTAAAGAAATATTGAGTGTAAATTGTTCGTCTAAGAAACCCCAATAGATTCCAGCTCCATAGCTAGTATGCCATTGATTGTTAACATTACTATCGTCAATAATTCTTCCAGTATCGAAAAATGCTTTTATGCCCATTTTCATTGGTAAAAAAGTGGTGGTAAAGTTTACCAATTGTAAGCGTACTTCATTATTCATAAATATCGAATGTTTCCCAGTGAATCGGTTTTTTCTGTATCCTCTAAGGTTGTTGTTGCTTCCTAAATATATTCGGTTATAAAAAGGAATATCACCTTCACTAACAGACCCTCCTACTTTAGTAGCTAATGTAATTGGTGATGGCAAACGAACAGATAAATAATGTTCTAAGAATCCTGTTGCAATGTTATAAGACGAATTATTTGATGAAACCTGACCATTCTGGTATTTCATTACTAAACGTATTCCTTTTTCAGGAAGGTTGGAGCGGTCTCTAAAATCTAAATCTAATCCAAACGAACTAACTATAATGTTGTTGTCTGCTGTGCTAAAATTTTGTTCAGAAGTTGGTGAAAGTATGGTATTTTCTTTTATAATTACGGAGTTGTGTTGTCCTTCTACATTTATAAAAAAGTGGCTTTTTTTACGAAATTCTCGAATTAATCCTATGTTAGCCGAATAGGTATCAAAAGTAGTTTTATAGAACTCTTCAGAGCTTAAACTATCGTTATTAATGGTGTTGTTTCCTATACCATAAAAATTAGTAATGTTGTTGTGTTTAGCCAATAAACCACCAACGCTCAAGTCCCATTTATGTAAAACGTGTCTAAAGCGGCTGTTGTACTCAAAAATATTGTTTTGCTCAGTAGAAACGGATAAGTTTAACTTGTGTTTAGTGGTATAATCTGTGTTTTTGTAATTTTCTCGGTTAGTAAAAATAACACCTCCACCTATTCCAAAACCATTGTCGGCACTATATCCCATTGAAAACAAAGGCATATAACGATTATACTTAAATCTATTAGGCTGAAAATCATATAAATCATCATTCCACGAATTAATCTTCTTACTTTCAGTTCCTAAAAAAGAATTTTTGTGGATAGATTTTTCATAAATCTTAGTTTGTTTTCCAAAAGTTTTTACTGCTGAACTATCTATAATTGCATCTTCTCCATTTCCTCCAACAACAATAATTGGAATGGATTTTTTTGAATTTCCTTTGATGGTAAATACATCTTTTGAGCCTAAACCGTAGAGCCGAATTTCTTTGGTTTCTGTGGGAATAAATTTTCGATGATAATGAGGTTGTGTTTCTATTTCGGTATTAATTTCTGAATAAATAGCCACATCTACAGTGCCATTTTCATTACGAGTTACTTCAAAAAAATCTTTTTCGTTAGTTCCTATCACATCTACTTGTTTGGCTAATAATCGATAATATTTTTCGGCATAGCTATCCAAGTCTTTTTTTCTGGTTTTTAGTTTATCTGCAATGGTTTTTCCAGAAAGCTCATAAATTTCGGATGGCAGTACTTTTGTAGATGCTTCTATAATAGTATCTGTAAGTTGTTGTTGAATATAATGACTAGCTGTTGTCCAATCTTTACGTGTCATTTGATTGGTTAAAAATCGATCTTGAGCTGTGGCAATAAACATTAAACTTTTTACATCATTGATTTTATATCCAAAATTTTCACCTGCTTCAACGCCCCATTTTCTATCCAACAACCAAGGAATTATTCCATCCCAAAGTTTAAACACTAAATCTCTATCGCGAGGAACAGGGAGATAATAAACACCTGTATCAGTTTTGAAACCTGCCCACTTCCAATTATCTTGATGTTTCCCATGGTCGCCCACTAAAATATCAAACACCCTAGCTTTGAGGTATTCATTAGCATCTACTGTATGATTAGGTTTGTCGTATAATTTTTGGTTAAGCTCGTAGCTTTGCAATAAAAAATCTGCATTAGCAAAGCTGTGCTTTACCTTTTTTGGATTTTTTTGATGATCTTCTAAAGTTCCTAGCATGCCATTGTATTTATTGAAAATTCCTAATTTGGGATTTTCTGAGAGTAAATACAATTCAGGTTTAGCATGCAAAATGGATGTGTAGTCTAATAACTTTCCTACCACAATACTGGCATAAGGGTGTTGCATAGAAATATTGTCTTGTAACTGACGAGCAACTAGAGAATTTTGTAATTCAACGCTTAAATATCGTGTGGCATCTTTGTTAACAGATCGGAAAGTATAGGCATATCCATCATTTCCATACATTTTTACTGAAGTAGTTTGATGTCCACCTCCTATATCATAAGCAGTTAAGCCTCCTTTGGTAGTGTCCATATTTAAAACAGGAACATCAATAAACGCATTCCAACTTGTACGATAATGCTTTCCTATAATCAACTTTCTAAATTTAGAAGCTTCATAATTTCCAGCATTGGTTTTCATTGTTTCAAGGCTTTCGGGAAAAACGGTTGCAGAAACATCTTTTAAGCAGTCTTTGTTAGAAAAATTGCTTGGTACAGTTTCATTTTCAGCAGAATTATCTAAAAGTGATTTAAAAAGCATTAAAGTTTTGTGTAATTCAAAAACTGTATTCTTATACGTGTAATTATTATTAATAATACTTCCGTCAGTAAAATAAACTACTTCACTAATACTCGGTAATGTGGTAGAATAAGCGGCAAATCGGGTAGTTCTTCCTTTTTTCTTTTTGTCAGTTACTCCATTATTTATAAAATAATTGTCATGTTCTTTAATCACTTGGGTATTGTACTCGTGTCCCGAAAAATAAACTATGCCTCGTTGCAACGACATCCGTTTGAGTATTTTTTCACGAATGGGATTAAATCTTTCGTTAATAATGTCTTTTTTCCCTCCAATATTTTGATGGTAATAAGTTTTAAAACTTCCATAAATCGGAAAAGGCTTTAAATGGCTGCTTAAAGGTAAATTTCCTTGCTCCACTAAAGGGAAATGCCCAGCAATAATGAGATTTTTGTTTTCTGCTTCGGCTAAAGTATTTTCTATTTCGATGATAAAGTCTTTTTCGGTATTAATATCACATTTTGTTTGCACTACTTCGGGTTTTTTATAAGGATGATTCCACCATTGTGTATTGATAACCATCAATAACAAATTTGAATCTAACTCAACAACTTCAGGTCCAGGACATCCTTTATCAGCTATCCACTTTACTCTTTTAAAGCCATCATATTCTACTAATTCTTCTAAGTTTTTTACTTTATCTAACCCATATTTTCCCGAATTATCCCAATCGCTATCGCCTGGAATAACAATAGTAGAGATGTTGGGTAAATCAGATAACTGACTAAAAAATTCAAACAAAGGCAATGAATCTTTTCCTAAATATGGGGAGTTATTCGGGTGGGTAATATCACCATTAATAAGCAATAAAGTGGGTACATTTTGTTGTTGAGTAAATTGTTTTAGAGCAGCGGTATATTCGGTTAAGTTTTTAAGGTTAGCTAAATTTCCAATATTGATTACTCGATAGTTTACATCATTTTTTTGACCTAAAACGGTTAGGGATAAAAAGATAAATACTAATATACTCAACGCACTCAGCTTTCCAAATTTTTGGTTTACTCTTTTTGCCGTTATCTGCATTAAAATTTTTAACTTTAGGCTATGGCTATACTTTGCTTTCACACTGGCTCGCTCATCCAGCTGGGGGCTAGATATCGTACTTTGAATCCAATAAAAATAGTTTAGCCAAATTCTCCGAAAAGCTGAGTGTGTTGAGTATATGATTACATTTATTTTATTCACTTTTAAAGTATTAATCCTAATCCAATTTTGAAAAGTACACGTTGTTCTGTTGAGTGTTCAATATTAATTTGAAATGTAACATATTCTTTGTTGATGGGGGTTAAGTAAATTCCACCACCATAACCATGATGCCATTTTTTTTCTGTTAAATTATCATTTTGAACAATTTGACCTACGTCAGAAAAAGCGGTTAGTCCATAATACATTGGTAAAAAGCTCGATTTGGTTTTGCCCAAATGAAAGCGTAAGTCGGTATTTACATAGTTGGCAGCTATTCCAGAGAATCGATTTTGCAAATAACCACGCAAGTGATACGATTGCCCGATACTTGCTAAATGATAGAAAGGAATTGTTTTTCCGAAAGTGCGTTCGGTACCAATTTTTATGCCTAATGTAATTGGAATAACGATACGAGAAGTACTGTAATAACTTATTTCTGCACTTGTTTTGCCAAAAGATGTTGTAGAGGTAAATAAAGATTTATGTGATGTGGTAAAGCGTATTCCTTTAGTGGTAAAATTAGGGCTATCTCTAAAATCAAGGTCAAATTTAATTTCTCCACCTCCAGCATCAGTTGGGGCAATGCTTGGATTAGGAAAAACATCAAAAAAAGATTGGTCGGAATGCCCCCTATTTAAAATTTCGCCAATGGCATTAACAGTAATAAAACTTCTGTTAAAAAACCGATAGGTAATTCCTCCTTTTAAGATAGTTCCTTGATAACGAGCTTTGTAATAACCTCCGCTTTCTAACGAATCTATTAAAATGGTTTTATTGCCTACTCCATAAAAACTATAAAAAGGGAAAAATGCTCCTAGCTCTGCATTTCCGTTGAGGTAAAAATTGGAACGTCCAATGTTTCGTTCGGTTTGGATGGAGAAGTAGTTACTCCCTTCTGTGGTAGCAAAAAGTTTTACATAGTGAAGAGTTTTATATAGTTTGTTTGCGTAACCGAATCTTTTCATGCTTAATGTAAATCCACCACCAAAGCCGTCATCAGGGTTTACCACCAACAAAGGAGTGGGTAAATAGGTGTTGTATTTAAAAGCATCTTGGTCAAATTCGTTTAATCGGATAGATTCGGAAATAGCTAAGCGGGTTTCTTTGCTTTTTTGAGCGGTTACTCCATTGGGATAATCATAAATTAAGGTTTTTTTAGTACCCAGCTTCACGGTTGAAATATCTATTACTTTATCATTTCCATCGCCTCCGGCAATTCTTACTAAGATACTTTTATTACTATTTCCAGCTATATAAAAACTATCTATTCCTGCGAGTCCGAATAAACGAATTTCTTTAGTTTCATTAGGATAAAATGTTCTACTTAACAATAATTTTGTGGTGTCATCTCTTGGATATATTGCTACAAAAACATCTCCCGAAGGTAGCCGCTGTACGCTAAAAAACTCGGCTTTGTTCGTTCCTACAATATCTACTTCTTTGGAAAGCAGTTGGTAGTATTTTTCGACTGCTTTAGTCAAGCCAACCTTTCTTTTTTTTAATTTTTCAGCAATTTCTTTCCCCGATTTCTCTTGTAAAGGTATTGGAAAGGCTAATTTGGCACTATCAATTACTGCTTCGGTTAGTTGATTATTGATTTTAGAAGCAGCTTTCAACCAATCTTTTTTGCTTAATCCTGCTAATAAAACTCTATCTAAGCTTGCTCCTTTAATGGTTAAACTTTTGATACCAGTAAAGTGATCATTAAAATTTTCTCGAAATGGAATTGCCCAATCTCTATCGGCTAAATAGTAAAAAAGTCCATTCATTCTCGAAAAGGCATGGTCTCTGTCTTTTGGGTAAGGTTTATAGTGTGTAATTCCCTCTTCGTTTTTAAACCCTATCCATTTCCAATTATCTTGATGCCTGTCCCAATCGCCAATAAAAATATCAAACACACGGGCTTGGGCATATTGCATAGTGTCAATAGTTGTTTTGGGTGATTTATAGATTTTTTGTAGTAAACTCAATGAACTTTTTACTTGGTCGGCATGGGCATAACTTTTTGTTTTATCCTCTAATTCAGTAGGTTTGGGTTCTAACATTCCGTACATTCCACTGAACTGAGTTCTAAAATTACCTAACTTAGGACTATCGGGCATAATATAAAGTTTTGGAGTGCCATGATAAAGCTCAGTAGCATCTAATAGTTGGGCAACAAATAATGCTCCGTAAGGATGTTGTGTTGCTGTCATGTCTTGCATAATATCAGCTACTAAATCTATCCGTAATTCAAAAGGTATGGCTTTAATGGGAGTTTTATCTATGGAACGAAAAGCGTATTTTTTTCCATCTTTATCAATCAATTGTAGTGATATAGTTTGTAAACCACCGCCTTTTTTGAGTGGAGTAAGCCCTCCATAAGTAGTGTCTAAATCGAGTGTCGGAATGGTAACTGAAGTAGTCCAAGCATCTCTGTATAAAGAGCCAAAAAATAGATGTTTGAATTGAGATGCCCCATAATCTCCTGCTACAATACTGTCGTTGGTAAAGTATTTTTTTTCAGCATTGGAAGAAATTTTATTTTTATAAATTTTTGTTTTCTTTTTATTTTCTAACAGAATACTTTTCTTTAATTCAAATTGATTTTCTTTTTTATTCAGCACAAAAAAATTGCTTAAAATGGGTTGATAGGGAAGTACTTCTAATTTTACAAAACCATTTTCGTTGGTTTTATACACGGTGTTTTCTAGTGTGCTTACTTGAGCATTTTTTACTAAACTTCCTGAAATGATTTGATAATTATAGGCTAAATTCATCAATTGTAAATCGTACTCATGGCTTGAGCAAAGTACCACATCTTCGTGTTTAATGAGTAAATCTTTGATGTCTTTGATATATTGTTTATAAGCAGGATTGCTAAAATCCTGAACAGAACCAACATTTTGCCTGTAGCAGTGATAAAAAGTTCCATAAAAAGGAATAAAGGTTTTGTTTTCAGGGTCGCTGTGAGAAAAAGGGAAAAATTGCCCCATAAAATTAGAATTTCCGCCATAAACACCGCCAGAAGTAATAGGATGATGTGCCAATAAAAGTACTTTTCTATTTCCTGCACTTTCTATTGCAGCGTCTAATTCATCTATAATTTGAATTTTAAGAATTTCATCACATTCTGAGTCAATAGGCAATGCTTTTCGATAAGGATGGAGCCACCATTGCGAATTGATGGCAATGATTCGAATATTATCGCCAATATCTTTTACATAAGGTCCTGGACAATTGTTTTTTGGAATAAAAATATTCTCTCCTAAAAATTGTTTGTAAGTTTTTTGCAACGCATTCGCACTGTCTAATCCATAATATCCTGAGTTGTCCCAATCTAAATCACCTGTAATGGAATAAATTTCCCCTCCTTGTTTTTGGATATTTTGAATGAAATTAAGAAGTATTTTTGTGTTTTCGGTTGTTTTTTGGTTAACATCGCCAAGCATAAAAACTATAAATGATTTACTTTTTTCTTCTTTTTCAATTGTGCGTAAGAATAAATCTAAATTGGTAGAAAGTTTATTGCCGTTCAAATTTCCAACTAGATAAACACTCTCTTGTGAGAAACATTCTGTAAAAAAAAAAGACAATAACAATACGATAATTTTCATATGCGTATTTTTATTATTTGTTCTTTTTTATTGTTAATTAATGTGCTCATGAGTTCGCTTCGCTCGGTTGTTTTAATTTGGTCGTATGGAATCGCCATGTTAAATATTCATCGTTGTTGGTGAGCATTTTTGCTCATGGCTTATTTCTTATAATATTTTATCGTAAAAAAGTCAATTCCTATTAGTTTAATAGCAAAACTTTATGTTTTTTTTACTTTCAGCATTTAATTTTTGAGCTTTTGAAGGAGCCATTTTTTTTGATTTTGCTATCATTCTGCATCGCATAATCATGATGGGATAAGGAAATAGGACTACTATTCCACCAATAATAGCATCCATAAAAAAGTGATTACCTGTTGCAATAATGACCAAAAGTACAAAAATAGGATACAAAAGCATCAACCATTTCCATTTTTTATTAATAAGTAAACTAAGCACTAAACCAATCAAAAG
The DNA here is from genome assembly GCA_002770955.1 of Flavobacteriales bacterium CG18_big_fil_WC_8_21_14_2_50_32_9. Lineage (GTDB taxonomy): Bacteria > Bacteroidota > Bacteroidia > Flavobacteriales_E > Vicingaceae > BRH-c54. Next base: position 27,641 of record PCUH01000074.1, read on the forward strand.
TGCATTACCAAAATGCATGGACGGAACGGCAGCATATTGATTAAACAATCCTGAAAAAGGACCTGTATATAAATTTACTTTACTTATCGTTAAAAGTGTATCTATAAATCCCACATTACCTAACATTCTAGGAGGTGCACATGGATAATAAACATAAAAAAATATAGTGAGTGAATTGGCAATTAAAAATCCATTCCTGATAAAAATATAATGACTTTTTCTTTTATGATAAACCCAAATAAAAAAAAACACAGTTGTAGGGATGTGAGCAATCATATAAAATCGATTCAAAAACTGAAGCAAGTTAGTTTTGTCCATAAAAAATTGTTGTATAGAAATTTCACTAAAGATTCCCATCCATTTTTCAACATCTACAATTTTATGTGCATTAATAAATGCGGTATGTGCGTCTCCAATAGCTATAAAACGCGATATTTTATAAAACACAAGAAAAGATAAAAAAAGAAGCACTTCACGAAACCCTTTATTGTTTAATGAAGGCTTTAAATAGATTGACAAAAAATTCATTTATAATAATTTTGAATTAATTATGTTTTTAAGATAGTTTTGATAAGTTAGTCGATTAAAATTATAGTTCCTTACAAAGCATCTTTTGTAAGGATTCCTCATTTATTTCGACTAAATTTGCCAAACGAATAAAGTAAAAAGGAGAAAAGTAAAAAATATGAATCAAGAACATATTGTAATAATTGGTAATGGAATTTCAGGAGTTACTGCAGCACGTCATATCAGAAAACTTTCTGATAAAAAAATTACTATTATTTCTGCTGAAACCGACTATTTTTTTTCAAGAACTGCTCTGATGTATGTCTATATGGGACACATGAAGTTTGAACACACACAACCTTATGAGCCTTGGTTTTGGAAGAAAAATAACATTGAACTTAAAAAAGCTTTTGTGAAAACGGTTGATACCACAAACAAAACACTTGTTTTTGAAACGGCTGAAACAATGAATTATGATAAACTAATTATTGCAACAGGTTCAAAACCGAATAAATTTGGTTGGTCCGGACAAGATGCTGACGGGGTAATGGGCATGTATCATAAACAAGATTTAGAAAATTTAGAAAAATATGCTCCTAATAATAACGTCTGTAAAAGAGCGGTAATTGTTGGAGGGGGGTTAATAGGAATTGAATTTACAGAAATGCTAAAAAGTCGAGCTATTCCAGTAACTTTTTTGGTTAGAGAAAACAGTTTTTGGAGCAATGTACTTCCAAAAGAAGAATCAGCAATGATTAATCGTCATATTTTAGAACATCATATTGATTTAAGGTTAGGGGTTAACCTCAAAGAAATTAAAACTAACGAAAACGGCAATGTTAAAGCTGTAATTATTGAAGAAACAGGCGAAGAATTACCTTGCAATGTAGTGGGTTTAACTGCTGGAGTTTCTCCAAATATTGATTTTTTAAAAGATTCAGGAATTGAATTAGGAAGAGGAGTAAAAGTAAATCGACATTTAGAAACCAACATTTCTGATATTTATGCTATTGGCGATTGTGCCGAACAACACGAATCTATTGAGCAACGCAGACCCATTGAAGCAGTTTGGTACACAGGAAGAATGATGGGAGAAGCTCTAGCTCAAACGATTTGTGGTAATAAAACACCATATAACCCAGGACATTGGTTTAATTCAGCTAAATTTTTAGATATTGAATATCAAACTTATGGTTGGGTGTGGGCGGAGCCTAAAGAAAACGAACAACACTTTTATTGGGAACACGAAAGTGGTAAAAAATCCATTCGTTTAAATTATGATAAAAATACCCATGAGTTTTTTGGAATCAACAATTTTGGTATAAGAATGCGTCATGAGTTTTTTGATAAAGTTCTTACTGAAAAAAAACCAGTTGAGTATGTGTTGGAGCATTTAGCCGATGCTAATTTCGACCCTGAATTTTACCAACTACACGAAGCGGAAATTGTTGCTAAGTTCAATCAAGAAAATCAAACAAATATTAAATTAAAAAATAAAAGTTGGAAAAGAATTTTTTCAACAAACTACTAATAAACCATGGAGGTTTCTAAAACCTCCATAGTTTGAAATAAATTATATATAACCATGAAAAATATTAGTTTATCGCTTATCTTCTTTGGATTTATCAGTTGTGTAAACAGTAGTAACAATCAAACAATAGAAAATAATACAACGCTTGAGAATACCATTGAAGAACAACAGTCCATCGTTGACGTTATAGAAGAAGAGGAGGTAATAATGCACGAAGAACCTTTAGCAGAAGTATCAGAAGCACCCATTGTGGAAAATAAAGAAATTAAAGCTAATGAAACCAAACTTAAAGAAATTAAAAAACCAGCAGAAAACACTCCCAAATCAACTATTGAAGAAGCACTTCCTGAAACAGAAAAAGAGATTGTAGTAATCGACAAACCCAACCATCAAACATGGAACGAACTTGCTAAAAAATATATTTCAACAGATGGAAAAGTAAATTACAAAGGGTTTAAATCGGAGCTTAATTTGCTAAAATCGTATATTGATAATTTAGGAAAAAACCCCGTAAAAAAAGAATGGAGCAAAAATGAAGAACTCGCTTATTGGTTTAATCTTTATAATGCTTCTACTGTTTATTTAATAGCCTCAAATTATCCAACCAAAAGCATTACTAATCTTGAGGGAGGAAAACCTTGGGACAAAAAATTTGTAACATCGGGAGATAAAACTTACTCGCTAAACGATATTGAAAACGTGATTGTTCGTCCTAAATTTAATGAACCCTTAGTACATGTTGCTTTTAATTGTGCTGCGGTTTCTTGTCCTATTTTACTTAATGAAGCTTTTGTTGCTGACAAACTTTACAGTCAACTTGAAAAACAAGCAAAAAAGTGGATAAACGATGCTTCTAAAAATGAACTCAGTAGCGAAAAAGTGAAGGTAAGTCAAATTTTTGATTGGTACAAAGCCGACTTTAAAGCAAGTGGTGGAGTGATAGCGTTTATTAATAAATATGCAAATACTAAAGTAAATGAAAACGCTAAAATTTCTTACTCAGAATACAACTGGAATTTAAACGAATAATACAATGAAAGGAATTAAGACAACAGGATTAATTTTATTTTTAACTGCATTGAGCATATTTACCTCCTTGCTTTTTATAGGTAAATTCCAACTTACTGAAGATACATTTAACTCTTTTATTAAAAACAAAGGGATAAAAAGCGAAGTTTTTATTCAAGATATTAGTAAAAATGTGCTTGGGAAGGAATATGATAGTCAGTTTGATTTATCTACTGACATTATAAACCACCTAGCATTTGCTAATAAAACCCATCAAGAAAATCAAGAATGGGACAAAGTTATTTGGGACAAACCGCACAATATTTCCTATGAATTAATTAAACCATCAGGAATAGGAATTGTTTATGAAAACAAAGGGCTTTTTTGGTGGCTAACCTTTGGTTTAGGAATTATTGGAGCATTATTGTTTATTTTACCTAATGTTATTCTATTGGGTAGTCCAGGCATTAAAAACGATGGTATTTATCATAGTGCCGCCACCAACAGGGGATGGATAGGAGTTTTAGCTTTTATTTATCTGGTAAGTTTTTATGTGTTACTTTATTTTAAACCCGATTATGTGGTCAACTGGACGTATATTGTTGACCCGATAAGTCTTGGATTAAGTGGTAATCAAGCAAGTCAGTGGTTTTTATATGGTTTTTTGTATTGTACGGTAATGACCGTTATGGCTGTTCGGATGTACATTAAATACCGACACAATAAATACCAACTAGTGCGTACAACTTCAGTGTTGTTTTTTCAGATAGGTTTTGCTTTTTTAATTCCTGAAATAATGGTGCGATTTAACCAACCCTATTACGATTTTAAAAATGCTTTTCCCCTAGATTACGATTTCTTTTTTGATTGGAATTTGAATAGTTTATTAGCAAGTGGCAACATTGGTATTTTTATTTTGGTTTGGGGATTAGCCCTTACTTTAATTATTGTACCTGTATTGGTCTATTTTTATGGAAAACGATGGTATTGTTCGTGGGTGTGTGGTTGTGGTGGTTTAGCAGAAACTCTCGGAGATCCTTACCGACAACTTTCAAGCAAAAAAATGGTGGCTTGGAAAATTGAACGCTGGTTAGTGCATGGAGTATTGGTGTTTGCACTTCTCATGACTGTTTTTTCATTGTACTCTTATTTTTCGGGAGCAGATAGTTTACTAGGAATTAAAACCAAAGAAGTAGAATATTATTATGGATTTTTAATAGGTGCTATATTCGCAGGAGTAATTGGCACGGGTTTTTATCCCGTTTTAGGAAACAGAACTTGGTGTCGTTTTGGCTGTCCACTTGCTGCCTACATGGGCTTAGTACAGCGTTTTAAATCTCGTTTTAGAATTACAACCAATGGAGGTCAATGTATTTCTTGTGGCAATTGTTCTACCTATTGCGAACAAGGAATTGATGTTAGGGCTTATGCACAAAAAGGAGAAAACATTATTCGTGCTAGTTGTGTAGGTTGCGGTATTTGTGCCGCTGTTTGCCCTCGTGGGGTATTAAAATTAGAAAATGGTCCAGAAAAAGGTAGAATAAAATCTATTGATATTCCTTTAGGAAATGATATTGATTTAATGAAAATGATGAATGAAAGAAATGCTTCTTAAAATAATAATCGTTAGTTTACTTTCTTTGATGTTAATGTTAAGTTCTTTTTCAGAAGAAGAAAAAGGAACTTATTATTTTAGTTACTATAAAAATGGCACTATAAAATCTCATGGCTGGATGTATAATAATGCTATGAATGGCTACTGGAAGTTTTATTATTCTAATGGTAAGATAGAAAGAGAAGGTCATTATTTGAATAATGAAAAACATAAGTATTGGTTTTATTACGAAGCTAACGGAAATAAATTAAAGGAAGGGCATTACATTAACGGAAAAATGAATAATTGGTGGAATTTTTATAATAACAGAGGACAACTTTCCAATAAATGCGAATATGTTAATAATAAGAAAAACGGATATTGCATTATTTATTTTGATAACAAACCTATAAAAGCACAGTATTTTGAAAACAATATCAAAATAAACGAATGGGAAGATTATTTTTCCTTCAAAAAAGACAATCCTATAATTAATATTTAAAAGCACTAATGCGTTCAATTATAAAAGTTATTATTCCTGCTTTTAATGAGCAAAATTCCATTGCTCATGTTATTAACGATATTCCTAATATGGTTAATGAAGTAATTGTTGTAAACAACAATTCGACAGACAAAACTTTTGAAAACGCAACCAATACTAGAGCAACAGTACTAACCGAAAATAAACCAGGGTACGGTTATGCTTGTTTAAAAGGAATGGATTACATAGCTAAAAAGGAATCTCTACCCGATATTGTAGTTTTTTTAGATGGCGATTATTCCGATTATCCTGAGCAACTTACTGATATTATAGCTCCTATAATTAATGATAATATTGATTTTGTGATTGGAGCAAGAGTTAAAGAACTTAGAGAACAAGGCTCTATGACTCCACAACAAGTTTTTGGAAATTGGTTGGCAACTTTTTTAATGAAATTCTTTTTTCGTTCAAAATTTACCGACTTAGGTCCTTTTAGGGCCATAAAATACGACAAACTTTTAGCATTAAATATGGAAGACAAAACCTATGGCTGGACTGTTGAAATGCAATTAAAAGTATTAAAACATAAAATGAGTTATGTAGAAATTCCTGTTAAATACAGAAACAGAATAGGCGTGTCAAAAGTATCAGGAACGGTTAAAGGTTCTGTAATGGCAGGAATAAAAATATTAAGTTGGATTTTTAAATATAGTTTTAAATAAATATGGTATTGGCTATCATCATTATTATTATCTACTCGTTTGCCTTATTGCTTATCTTCTTTTATGCGTTGGTTCAACTTAATTTGTTGTTTAACTACATTAAATATAGAAAAAAAAATAAAAACCAACCAAAACCCAACTTGTCTGTTTTTGAAGAACTACCTGTAGTAACTATTCAGCTTCCTGTTTACAATGAGATGTATGTAATGGAGCGATTATTAAGCAATATTGCTCAAATAGATTATCCAAAAGATAAATTAGAAATACAAGTGTTGGACGATTCTACTGATGAATCATTAGAAAGAACAAAAAAACATATTGAAGCTCTTCAACAAACAGGGTTAGATATAAAACACATCACACGGACAGTTAGAACAAATTTTAAGGCAGGTGCTTTAAAAGAAGGCTTAGAAACAGCAAAAGGTGAATTTATTGCTGTTTTCGATGCCGATTTTCTTCCGCAAAAAGATTGGTTAAAATTAACGCTTCCCTATTTTATTGATGAACAAATTGGCGTAGTGCAAACCCGATGGGGACATCTCAATAGAGATTATTCTTTGCTTACTAAAGTTCAGGCCTTTGCGTTGGATTTACACTTTACCTTAGAACAAGTTGGCAGAAACAGTCAGCAGCATTTTATTAATTTTAATGGTACTGCTGGTATTTGGCGTAAAACCTGCATTATTGATGCAGGAAATTGGCAAGGCGACACCCTAACGGAAGATTTAGATTTAAGCTATCGAGCACAACTCAACAATTGGAAATTCAAATACTTAGAAAATGTGATAACCCCTGCCGAGCTTCCTGTAATTATTAGCGCAGCTCGATCGCAACAGTTTAGGTGGAATAAAGGAGGTGCCGAAAACTACCAAAAAATGATTAAGAAAGTTTTTTCTGCTAGCAATATTTCTCTAAAAACAAAATGGCATGCTACTTTTCATTTATTAAACAGCACCATGTTTTTTACCATATTAGTTGTTGCTTTATTAAGCGTTCCTGTTTTATACATTAAGGCTTGGTATCCAGAGTTGAAATATGTATTTTATATAATGGCATTTTTCCTAATGAGTACACTTATCTTCTTTTGTTGTTATTGGGAAATGTTTAAACAAATTTATGGTGGCGGTTGGAGAAAGTTTTTTGTTTTTATAGGTCTATTTTTTACCTTTTTTTCTATTGCCATGGGGTTTTCGTGGAACAACACCGTTGCCATTTTAGAAGGACATTTAGGTAAAAAAAGTGCTTTTATTCGCACCCCAAAATTTAATATCAATGCTGTTTCCGATAAATGGTTAGGTAACAAGTATATTACCAACAAAATTTCTTTTAATACCATTATAGAAGGATTATTAATGCTCTATTTTGCTTTTGGACTTTATAGTGCGTTTGTTGTAAAACCCGAAGGACAAGATTTTGGTATGTTTCCTTTTCATTTGATGTTGTTTGCAGGTTTTGGGTATATATTTTTTAGCTCTATTTTTAGTCGTACTAAATGAAATTAATGTCAGCTATAAAAAACAATACCATTCTATTTTTTGCCCTGATTGGTTTAAGTGCAATTCTCTACTTTTTATTTGCTTACCATATCCATCGATCCGACTTTACAAATGTTTTTGTTATTTACGCTGCTTTGTTTTTGTTATTCTTAGGTATATATCAACCAAAAAAAAATAACTTTTTAATTTTAGCTAGTGTTGGTATTTTATTTCGAATCATTTTTATTGTTGCCATTCCTAATTTATCGCAAGACTTTTATCGCTTTATTTGGGATGGAAGAATGCTTCTAAATGGATTTAATCCCTATTTATTTACACCCGAATCGTTTATACAAAACGGTGAATTACCCATAAACCAAGCCCAAGAACTTTACAAAGGAATGGGACAACTAAACGGTAGTAACTTTACCAATTATCCACCCATCAACCAGCTTTGTTTTGTGTTGGCAAATTTATTTAGCTCTAACTCTATTTTGGGAAGTGTCATAGTCATGCGAATACAAATTATTTTAGCCGATATTGGCATCTTATATTTCGGAAAAAAATTGTTAGAGCAACTTCATTTACCTGTATCGGCTATTTTTTTATATTTTCTAAATCCATTTATTATCATTGAACTTACAGGTAATTTACATTTCGAAAGTGTGATGCTCTTTTTCTTGGTTTGGAGTTTATATTTGCTACACGCTGGAAAGTGGAAAACGGCAGCGGTAGTTTTAGCTTGTTCTATTGCAGTAAAATTAATACCTTTATTGTTTTTGCCCTTGTTTTACCAACGATTTAAACTCAAGCAACTTATTATTTTTTATGGAATTATATTAACCACGGTTGTACTACTTTATCTCCCATTTTTTAATGCTACTTTTATAACCAATTACACACAAAGTGTAGGCTTATGGTTTAAAACTTTCGAATTTAATGCGAGTTTTTACTATTTAGCACGAGCAATCGGTTATCAAATTAGCGGTTACAACCAAATTGCAGTAATTGGTAAAATAATTCCTTTGTTAGTAATTAGTATTATTTTGATTATTACTTTTTTTCGAGAAAATAAAACCTCCATCCAACTTATTACCGCTATGCTATTTAGCCTAAGCATCTATTTCTTTTTGAGCACAACCGTTCATCCTTGGTATGTTGCTTCGTTGGTTTTGTTGAGCATTTTTACTAAATTTAGATTTGCTCTAGTGTGGAGTTTTATAATTATTTTAAGCTACCATGCTTATGCCAATAATGTTTTTAATGAAAACCTAAGGGTGGTTGGGTTAGCTTATACTTTATTGTTTTTGTTTATTTTTTGGGAGATAAGGATGCGTCAATACATCTTTCCGACCAAGAAGCAATAATTTTTATTTCATTTTGCACTAAGGATACATTATTCCAGCTAATAAAACTGGAATTAGCTTTACATAAAAAATTTATTTTTATTGTATTGATTTTTAGTCAGATAAAAATAATTGTAGGACTATTGTTAAAATTATTAAAATAAATTTGTAAGGAAATAAAAAGCGTGTCGTCTAAATTTAGGATTGCGATTATAAGTAATTTAATTTGGTAACATATTTGATTAAGATAAAAGATAAAAGATAAAAGATGTTTTTCTATAAATTAAATTTAGGATAATTAGCCTTAATATATAAATCAAAAAAATGAAATCATGAAAAATAAAATGAAAAATAAAATGTTTTTACTAATGTTACCAATGGTAATAACAATTTTTGCATTTACAATAGCAGAAAAACAAACAGAAAAATGGGTAGCTCCAGTAGCAGCAAAAAAAATAAAAAACCCAGTTGCAGAGTCAAAAAGATCTTCTTCTGCTAAAAACGGAGCAAAAATTTTTAAAGTACGCTGTATTGTTTGTCATGGGAATGGAGGAAAAGGAGATGGACCTGGGGGGAAAGCCTTAAACCCAAAACCAGCCAATTTAACAAGCTTAGCTGTCCAAAACCAATCAGATGGCGAGATTTTTTGGAAAATAACTAATGGAAGAGCTGCTATGATTAAGTGGGAAGGTATTTTGAAAGAAAACGAAAGATGGGATATGGTAAATTACATCAGAACACTAAAAGCAAAAAAATAACTAACAATAAAAATAAATACAACAATTAAAATTAAAAAACTATGAAAAAAATTATTTTATCATTATCATTTGTTGCTGTTGCAGGTTTCTTTTTAAACTCGTTTACATCTTCAGAAAAGATTTCATATACCAAATATGAATATGCAGCAGACTTGAATCCGCTTTGGAAAGATTATAAATCATGGTATAAAGTTACTCATGAGTCACCAAATACTGGGGATCCAACAGGATTTTTGGATGGTAAACATAGTGGAACAAAAGCATATAGAGAGATTTATATTAATAAAAAAGGAGAAGGAATTCAAAAAATGGCAGGAAACAACAAATATCCAGCAGGGACAGTTGTGGTAAAAGAAGCATACAAAAACAAAGAAGCTTGGGAAGCTAAGAAAAAACCTGTTTTAACCGTTATGGTAAAATTGGATGCTGGAAAATCTCCTGATACTAGTGATTGGGAATATTATATGGGTTCATCTAAAAAGAATTTATTTATGAATTTTCAATCATTTTGCTCTAAATGTCATGTGTATGCACAAGCCAAAGATTTTGTGTTTATGAATGCAGATCAATTAAAACTAGAGAAAAAATAATCTTTTTTATAAATCATAAAAAAAGTCTTAGATTATTCTAAGGCTTTTTTTATTTTTGACCCATCGTAAACTTTTACAAAATGAAAAAGCTCATCATCATTTTTCTATTTCTTATTTCTATCCTGTTTTCTGTCTTTTTTATTCGTTGTGTTTCTAATAACACATCAAAAATCAACAATGAAACAGAATTTTATTCTTTCATTGAAAACAACAATGTTACGCAACTAAAGGAAGTTTTACAGCATACAGAAAGCAAAATGGAATTTTTAAATAAACAAGATAGCTTAGGAAACACATGGTTGCACTATGCGGCTAATTTTAATGCTAACGAAATTATCACACTTTTCCTCATAAATGGATCAGATCCAAATATAATTAATAATGAATCACTTACCCCTTTAGATATTGCAAAAAATAATAATTTTAATGAAATAGTAGCTAAGATTTATGAATTTCAATTTCAAAATTGGAAATCGCAAAACGAAAAATTTAGCGAACAAGAGGTAGAATACGCCATTATTAATGACAACGTACTGATTTTAAAGGAAATTATTAACAACAACATTATGCTTGATTCCATGGAATTAAGCAATGGTTTTTCACCGCTTATAACAGCCATTTTTTCCAATAGCACCAATTGTGCATTACTTTTAATAGAAAAAGGTGCAGACCCAAACAGTCAGTTTGATACACGTTCTGTACTATCCATGGCGGCTATGTTTAATCAACTACAAGTTACTAAATTATTACTTGAAAAAGGAGCTGATATTAACGCAACAGACGGTACATTGGCCACTCCAATTATGTTTGCTGCAGAAGAAGGAAATGAAGAAATTGTAAAATTACTACTGCAACACCGTGCTGATACTTCCATAAAAGATAAATTAGGAGAAACCGCTTACGATAAAGCGTTAAAAAACCAATATAATCAAATAGCAGCATTACTAAAATTGTAAGGAAATAAAAAACCCTTCGTCTATTTGTCCAAACATATACACATTATTACTATAGCTGAGCTTTAGGGTATGTAATTAAAACTAATAATTATGAATAAATTGATGTATTTTATAATAGGCACATTAATAATAGGCTTGATTCTCTCTGCCTTTAAAAGTCAAAAAGTTGACTATAATAAAGACACTTCAGAAGGTATTCAATTTTATAAGGGATCTTGGCAAGAAGCTTTAAAAAATGCGGAGAAAGAAAATAAAATTATTTTTCTTGATATTTACGCTACTTGGTGTGGCCCATGTAAAAAACTTAAAGCACACACATTTTCTGATGCAAATGTGGGAAATTTTTACAATACTAACTTTATTAATGTTACATTGGATGGAGAAAAAGGAGAAGGTGTTGAATTAGCTGAAAAATATGGCATAAAAGCTTATCCAACATTGTTATTTATAAATTCTTCAGGAAAAATAATTTTTAGAACCGCTGGATATCACAAAGTAGAAGAATTTAATGAATTAGGAACTTATGTGTTAAATAAATACCATAAATAAAAATGACAAAATATACCATAATGAAAATAAATATTTTATTACCGATTATGCTAATAGCACAAGTTTCTATTGGACAACAAAATGACGCAGAAAAGAAAGAACCTCAAGGTTTAGCAATTGGGGATACTGTTCCAAGTTTTGAAGCCATTGATGCAGACAGTAATTTGGTTATATTTGATGAATTGATAAAAAAAGAACCTGTGGTGTTGATTTTTATAAGAGGGCAATGGTGTCCGATATGCAACCGACACATGAATCAACTACAAGATAGCTTACAAGCCGTTTATAAAAAAGGAGCCAATGTAATAGTAATTTCTCCCGAAAAGCCTGAATACATTGAAAAAACAATTGAAAAAACAGGAGCTCAATTTACCATTCTGTATGATGAAAATCAAAAAATATCCGATGCTTTTGATGTAACTTTTGAACCTAGTGGAAAAGATAAGATGGTTTATAATACTGTACTTGGTGCTAAGTTAAAAGAAACTCATACCGATGATTCTGAGCGTTTGCCTATTCCTGCCACTTTCATTATAGATATAAATAAAAAAATAGTCTGGAGACATTTTGATCCAAATTATAAAAACAGATCTACCATAAAAGAAATAATAGAAAATATTCCTGTAAAGAAGGCCAATAACTAAAAAATGTATTTAAAGAAAAATGATAAAATAATAGATTTTGAGTTAACAGACTATTTAGGTAATAGAATTAAGTCATCAGATTACAAAGGGCAAAAAGTGTATTTAAGTTTTTTTAGAGGAGCTTCTTGTCCATTCTGTAATTTAAGAGTTCATCAGCTAATTAAAAACTATTCAAAATTTGAAGCCAATAAGATTCAAATTATTACTTTCTTTGCTGCAACAAAAGAAGAAATAAATAAATATGCAGGCAAACAAAATGCCCCTTTTACCATAATTCCAGATCCAAATTCGGAAATCTATCAAAAATACAACATTCAGCAATCTTCCTTAGGGATGATTAAAACAATGATGAATCCTGTTAAAATGATGAAAGTGATGTTTAGTAAGTTTTTTAACTTAAATTCCATTAAGGAAAAACCTATTTTGCCTGCAGATTTTTTAATTGATGAAAATCAGCTAATTTATAAAGCTTATTATGGTAGTGATTTCGGAGATCATCTTACATTTGAAGAAATTTTAAATTGGAAGTAATGGCAAAAATCAAAGTAATACAACACGAAGAAGCTACCGGAAGGCTTAAAGAAATTTATGATGAACTGGTGCAAAAACGTGGGAAACTTGCCGAAGTGCATAAAATACAAAGTTTAAGACCTGAAAGCATTGTAAAACATATCGATCTGTATATGGAAATTATGTTCTCAAAATCTGAATTAAGTCGTGCCGAACGTGAAATGATAGCTGTGGTTGTTTCTGCTGCCAATAATTGTTCTTACTGTCAAATTCATCATGCTGAGGCATTAAATAACTATTGGAAAGATCAAGAAAAGGTGGAACTGTTTAGGGTAGAATACACATCGGTAAAACTTACCCTAAAAGAAACAGCTCTTTGCGAATATGCAAAGCACTTAACGCTTTTTCCTTCGAAAGATTTTGGTTTGGTTGACAAACTTAAAACAGAGGGGTTATCTGAAAGTGCTATTTTAGATGCAACATTGGTTATTGCTTACTTTAATTTTGTAAATAGAATTGTGTTGGGATTAGGTGTTAACCTAGAAGAAAACGCAAGTGGTTATCACTATTAATTTACCATGCAAAAGTTTATTTTAATATTATCCTTTTTATCTTTTTTTATAAATTCTTCGTTTATAAACGAAACTCAGAGGAAATCCTATCATTTGTTTAAGATTGAACGCAGTAAAGATGCCAACGAAATTTTTTATGATATTAATACCGAAAAAGCAGGTTGTTTAAACATTAACAATCCAATTAATCCGTATTGGATTAGGGCAACAGAAGGTGGTTTATTAAAACCATTAACTTGGATTCAACAAAACTATGCGTATGGGTTAGAATATGTCTATAAATCAGAAAATCAGGCTAAATTTCATTTTGTTTCCTATAAAAAAAGAGACTTTATATTAAAGAGAAATGCTCAAGGTTATTTTAAAGTTTTTACTCAGTTAAATCAAAAAGAGGTAATTGTAAATCGTATCTTTATCCAAATTGATGGAGGCACATTTTGGTTTCCTAAAATTTCTCAAGTAGAATTACACGTTCAAGACCCAATAACAAACAAAAAATTAATAGAAATTATAAAGCCATAACAACCTAATGAACAACTAAATTCTTCTTAAACAAGTTT
>PCUH01000074.1:41465-41656 GCA_002770955.1 Flavobacteriales bacterium CG18_big_fil_WC_8_21_14_2_50_32_9
AGTTTTTTATTTTAACCACTCCGATTTTATTTCTTTATTTTTGGTTTTTAAATAAAACAAGTAATAAATGTCATCAACTACATTTGTTAGGACAAATAGAATTATAGCAGGTGTTTGTGCAGGAATTGGAGAAAAACTCAACATTTCTCCTTGGATAGTTAGAATAGTTGTTATAATATTAAGCTTATTTA
>PCUH01000074.1:41691-41891 GCA_002770955.1 Flavobacteriales bacterium CG18_big_fil_WC_8_21_14_2_50_32_9
TTGGTTATACCTTATAAAGAAACAAAAACTCAACTAATTTACAGAAGCCCTCTTTACTCTAAACATCTACCCACATGGTTGGTAGTATTAAACTACTTTAGTTTGTTCCCTGTGCTTTTTTGGCCATTTGTTTTTCTTGCCTCAATTTTTTTCTTCGATAATCCACCAAGTTTTATGCATGCAGCTGTTCAATTTTCAAT
>PCUH01000074.1:41965-42107 GCA_002770955.1 Flavobacteriales bacterium CG18_big_fil_WC_8_21_14_2_50_32_9
TTTCAGCTATAATTCCTCTTATTACTATTGTTTTGTCTCTTCTATTTTTAATGGGAATGATTAATTAAAAAAGAAAGTTTTTTTTCTAAATTCAAACAATAACACATGTCATAAAACAAACCAATGGAGTTGATTACCTTTG
>PCUH01000066.1:0-1146 GCA_002770955.1 Flavobacteriales bacterium CG18_big_fil_WC_8_21_14_2_50_32_9
GTGAAATTAGGAGCAGTTCTTGGTATTTTTTGACTTCCAATTCTTACTGCACCATTACTTTGCACCGAAACAATAATATCTTCATTGGTGGTAGTCCCATTAATTCCTTTTATTACAAATCGGTCTATTCCAGTATCATTTGAATTTTGAGCATTATCTCCCAAAAGCATTTCTATATTGCTTACATCAGCGGCAATATTTACTCTTTTCATGGTTAAAATATCGGTATTTTCCCATTGTTCACCAAAAATTAATTCTCTGCCAAGTCCAGGTATAGCAGAAGCTTCTCCTAATTGGAAGTTTCCGTTAGTTACGGTAAATTGTTGTGTAGGGACAAAACCAGTAAACTGATCTCCACTTACTGCTCTTCCATTTTGATAAAGTTTAAAAACATCACCAATAAAAGCAGGGTTTCCAACTTCGCCAGGAAAAAAACCCAAGTATCCGTCAGGATGTACTCTTGCTCTATATTCAAGTATTCCACCAGCTCCACCTCTCCAAATTAATCTACCACCATCAGGATTGGCAGTGTTAATATGAACATGTCCGTTTATTTCTAATTTTTCGGTTGGAGTAGGGGTGCCAATACCAGTATTTCCGTTGGCTAAAATTCTTACTTGCTCTAAATTGTTGGTTCTAAAAACTAAATCCTGATTATCTATAGTTCCTAAAAAATTAGTGGCAGGGTTAGTCCCTGTATTTCCTAAAGTTTGCCAAGCATCATCCACCAATCTTACCCATTTTGCTCCATCCCAATAGTAATAACCGGGATAAACATCGTTAGCCGTTGCTGTATTAAACACTAAAAGCGAATTGGCTATACCCGCACCAATAGGAGCATTGTTGGCAGTAGCTGTTAATGGAATTCGAGGTATTAGTAAACCTTTGTTATTGTTAGGAGCAGCATCAATATCTAACAATGCCGATGGATTTGGGGCAACACCTGTGTTATTTATTCCAGCACTTTGTGAATAGCTGTTTTTTATTATGAATATCAATGTGGTGATTAATAAGATTTTATAGATTAATTTCATATGTAAATATTTTATTAAATAGTAAAGGTTGCCTAAAAAGAACTAAAAATTAAAATTGTTAGTAATAAAATAATAGGCTTTAATGTATTTATGTTACTTAGATTTTATTTTT
>PCUH01000066.1:1233-9012 GCA_002770955.1 Flavobacteriales bacterium CG18_big_fil_WC_8_21_14_2_50_32_9
AACTTAATAAGCATTGAAATTAGCAAAATAATGGTTAATTTTAGTCTCTAAAAAAAGAATCTTAAAATATGAAAAAATTATTTTTTTTAATGCTAACTGTACTTATAAGTTTAAGCTGTGAGAATATTGATAGTAAAGAAGAAAAGATGCTTTATAATTATTTAATTGAGCAAGATTATTTATCAAAAATTAATTCATCAAAAAAACAAATTAAAAAGAAAGAAGTTAGTGGAAACTTTATTAGTGAAGACAATGATTTTTTAAAATATACTTATGTTTCTAATACAAATATAACTATTAATAGTACTTATTTATTTGACGAAAAAGGATGTTTTGAGATAGGGTTGGATGTTGATTATGAAAATGTTGATGAAGCTAGCTCTGTTGCGAACCAATTTAAGCAATATGTTGATGAACAAAAATCATTTGTAGATTTTAAGGAAGATAATTTTCTTCTTCGTTGGATAAATCAGGACAAAAGTAGAACCGTTGAGGTGGATATAGCAAATGCTTCATCAGGAAAAATTGCAATTACTATATTTGCAAATGAGTAAATCGGATTTTATGCACAAACCACAAACTCTAATTAATTGCTGCCATTGATAATTTCCCAAAGCATATCTTTTAATTCGTCTAGTCCTTGTTGAGCTACTGAAGAAATAAATAAATGAGGTACATTTGGCATATCTTTTAAAATTTCTGTTTTTAATTCGTCATCTAACATATCGGATTTTGAGATTGCTAAAACTCTTTCTTTGTCTAATAATTCAGGATTATAAGCTTTTAATTCATTCAATAAAATATCATATTCTTCATTGATGTTTTTACTGTCAGCAGGAATTATAAACAGCAATACAGCGTTTCTTTCAATGTGTCTAAGAAATCTAATCCCAAGTCCTTTTCCTTCATGAGCACCTTCAATAATACCAGGAATATCAGCCATCACAAAGGAACGATAATCTCTATAAGCAACCATTCCTAAATTAGGGACAAGTGTTGTAAAAGGATAATTAGCTATTTCTGGTTTTGCCGCACTTAAAACAGATAGTAAAGTAGATTTTCCAGCATTAGGAAACCCAACTAAACCAACATCAGCCAACACTTTTAGTTCTAAAACTTTCCATTCTTCAAGTCCATCTTCTCCTGGCTGAGCAAACCTCGGGGCTTGATTCGTTGAGGATTTAAAATGTGCATTTCCTTGTCCACCTCTTCCTCCTTTTACTAAAATTTGTTCTTCACCATCTTGTGTTATTTCAAAAAGTACTTCTCCTGTTTCTGCATCTTTAGCTATTGTTCCTAAAGGCACATTTACATAAGCATCTGCCCCTTCTGCTCCTGTGCTTCTTGATTTACTTCCGCCAACACCATGTTCTGCCTTAACATGACGTTTGTGTTTTAAATGTAATAAAGTCCACAAATTTTTGTCGCCACGTACAATTACGTGTCCACCTCGTCCTCCATCACCACCATCTGGACCGCCTTTTGGCTCATATTTTTCTCTACGAAAATGTCGTGAGCCAGCCCCTCCTTTGCCTGATCGACAATGGATTTTAACGTAATCAATAAAATTGGAATTAGACATAGTAGATAGGTGTTAGGTGTTAGGGTTAGGGTTAGGGATTAGGGATTAGGGATTTAGGGGTTCTTCATTTCATCCCGAAAGCTTTCGGGATGAAATGAAGAATGACACTAACTACTAACTCCTAATTACTAACTACTTGTTTATCAATAGCTGTACATAATCGATTAAATATCTCATCAATAGTGCCTATTCCGTTAATTTTTTCAAACTTATTTTGAGCAGCATAAAAATCAGCTACCACAGCAGTTTGGTCGTTATATACTTTAATTCTGTTGGCAATAATGGCTGTGTCTAAATCATCAGCTCTTCCGCTATCTTTTCCCCTTTCTAGTATGCGTTTAATTAATTCTCCATTTTCAACATCCAATGCCAACATTTTTGTTATAGTTGTGTTTTTTGAGGATAAAAATTTATCCAACGCTTCTGCTTGCGGTGTTGTTCTTGGAAATCCATCAAAAATAAATCCATTTGCTTTCGGATTTTTATCAACTTCTGCTTCGAGCATACTGATTGTAACTTGGTCGGGTACTAAATTACCTTTGTCCATATAGCTTTTTGCGAGTTTTCCTAATTCTGTTTCACCTTTAATGTTTGCTCTAAAAATATCTCCTGTTGATAAATGTACTAAGTTATACTTGTTAACCAACTTTTCTGCTTGGGTTCCTTTTCCAGCACCTGGAGGACCAAATAATACAATGTTTAACATAATTCTTGTTTTATAAATTTTGACTAATTTTCATCCAACACATAAATTGAACTCAGATTCCTTCCTAAACCATCATAATCTAATCCATATCCTATCACAAAAGCATTTGGAATTTCTTTCCCAACATAATCAATTGAATGTGATTTTTTGTAAGCTCCCGGCTTAAATAATAAAGAAGCTATTTTTATACTAGTTACTTTTTTTTCTTCTAGTATCTCATATAATTTTATCAACGTATTTCCTGTGTCAACTATGTCTTCTACTAAAATAATATCGTGCCCTTTTAAATCTTCATTTAATCCAATTAACTCACTCACTTTTCCTGTTGTTGCTGTTCCCTCATAGGAAGCTAGTTTTACAAATGAAACCGTACATTGTAAATCAATTTTTTTGAGTAAATCGCTCATAAACATAAATGAACCATTCAATACACCAATAAAAATAGGTGATTTTGCTTTATAGTCTGTATTTATTTGTTGAGCAACTTTATTTATTGCATCTTGAAGTTCTGCTTCGGAAATATAAGACTTGAATTTTTTGTCTTTAACGATGATTCTACCCATTTTTATAAAAATTGGATTGCAAAAGTACTGAAAATATTGGTATTTACAATAGAAATAAATTCATAGCATATTTTATTATTTCTAAGAACTATTTACTAACGTATAAATGGAATTTCAGTAGTTTGCATATTTTCAACACCATCCGTAACCTCTAATTTAAATGTATGGTTTCCTTTTGCAACGCCATCAAAATAATAGGTAAGTTTGGCTGTTTTACCATCAAATTCCAATAACACCCATTTCTCATCTATATACGCATTATAGGTTTTTATACCACTAAGATTATCTGCAATACTAAATTGAATGGCTTTTTGGTTGGTCATTATTTTGTTTGGATAAATACTAATTGGAGTTATTTTCGGAGGAATTGTATCAATCATCACAGCAAAACCACCAAAAGTTTTAGAGGTAGCTACTAAATAATTGTTTCTCCATTCTCCGCCTTTCGAATAATATCTTTTAGAACCATCAATGTTTATTATAACTGCTTTTTGTCTTAAATTTTCAGTTAATCTTCCCACTTTTATTGCAACAGTTATAGGATAATGCAACGGAACATTTTCTTTATGGAGTTGGTAGGTTGGGGTTATTGCTCCATACATTGTATCTAAAACCGCAAATTGAAAAGGTAAGTTTTCATAAAGTGCATTTTTAGGAATACTCAACTGAACAAATTTGTTTTCATAAAAATTACTATCGGAATAACTCAATAAAGTATCCACTTTTATTGGTTTTTTAACAAAAGGAGTGATGCGGTTTTTCATTCCTGCTATCTGAAACGAAAGCGTAGTTTTGTTTTGATACACATCATAAATTTCGTATTTAACATCATAAATCTTATCATAATCAATAAAAAAAACACCTTTGTTTTTGCTGTTTTTATAAATAGAAAGCGGATTGTTTTCTAAAATAAAACTTCGTTGAATGCGTTGATTTGTAGCTAAATATTCTTTGTAATCAAGTAAAGCATTTATTGCCCTCGATTCATCAAAACTAAATTTGTTAATTTTTGAATAGAAAATTTCTTCGTTGTTTACAAATAGTTTAACTTCATAAACACCATTCTTATTCGGAACACCTGTTAGCTGATCAATTACATCAATACCAATTCCAATTGGTCCATAAGCAAAGTTGAGTGTGGAAGAAATAAGATTTTGATTCCCAGAATTTCCAACAACTCTAATGTGTTGAGGTATGTTTTTATTATTAACTAGACTAGAATCTGACAATGGATATATAACAATATTTCTAATGTTAGGATGCACTTCGTCTTTAACATCAAAACCTAACAAAAGTGGATTAATAGGATGTTCCGATTTCGTTTCTCTAATTTCAAAATGCAAGTGAGGACCACCAGAGCCACCCGAATTCCCAGATAAGGCAATGAGTTGCCCTTTTTTAATTTTCAACAACGTGTCGGGCGGATAATAATCCATCTCCCAAGTTTTGTTTTTGTATTGATATTTTTTAATTTCTTCTGCTATTTTTCCTTCATATTTTTGAAGATGAGCATACACCGAAGTATATCCATTCGGATGATCAATATAAATTGCATTGCCATAACCATAAGGAGAATTCCGAATGCGAGAAACAAAACCATCAGCTACAGCATAAACTTTTTGACCTTCCACACCCTGTGTTTTTATGTCTAACCCTGAGTGAAAATGATTGGAACGTAATTCACCAAAATTTCCAGAAAGATAAAGTGGAATATCCAATGGCGACCTAAAATAATTTAGAGGCAAACTATCTTGAGCCGCTAAAAACAGCATATTAATTAAACTAACTCCTAAAATAAAAACTTTCTTTATATCCATTTTTTAATTTTTAATGTACTAATGTAATAAACTCACAAACTCCATTTAGTGTCTTTTTAGTCGAGAGGCTGGACTTTAAAGACAGCCTCTAGTTGGTTAATTTTTCGTTTAACGCCAAAACTAACCATCAATTTTGGGTAGTTTAAAAAAAATTAATAAGATTATCCACAAAATTTAGTGTAAAAAAATTACATTTGTCCAGAATTAATTTTTTTTAATTAATTTTTAAACAGAAAAATGAAAGACTTATCCGTTTTGGTAAGCAGTCTTAGAAAAAAGACCGAAAAATTGATTGAAAAACATCAATCAATTTTACTTAAAAACAATATACTTTCGGAAGAAATTTTAAAATTAAAAGAAGAATTAGCTCAAAAAAACCAACAAATTGATGCAGTTGAAAATAAATTAACCTTATTAAAACTAGCTAAAGGAGTTGGAAATGAAAGTACCAAAGATGTGAAGTTGAAAATTAACGAAATGGTACGGGAAATAGATAAATGTATTGCTAAAATTAGCCAATAAATTAAAATACTCTTAATGGAAGAGTTGTCCATAAAAATAAAAATTGCGAATAGGATTTATCCTTTAACAATAGAAGTTAATGAAGAAGAGCGAATTAGAAAGGCTGCTGATAAAATTAATGCTTCTATTATTGAATATGAAAAATTGTATGCCGTTCACGACAAACAAGACCTTTTAGCAATGGTTGCTCTTCAATTAGCAACAGACAACTTAGAATTAAAAAACAAAGGCATTGTTAATGATGCTGGTGTTGAAGAGAATTTAATTAAGATTGATGAACTCATCAGTCAACAGCTATAACGTTCTTTAAAATAAAAGCAACACAATTTATCGAGAAAATAATTAGTTCTAATAACTAATTTTAAAATTCCCGTGCAAATTTATTTCGTTTGATAAACTAACGTCTCACTTATTTAAGACTTTGTTCATAAGTAAACGAAAACAGGCCCCTTGTAACCCCTTTATGGGTATTCACTTTTTGTGGACGCGGGAAGTTTGAGAGTACTTGGCAGTTTTATTTATATTTTTTATTGGGTTTATCCAAGCCAAATTTGTGCGGGTTTTTTTATGCCCTAAAAATAAAGTGTCGTTATGTTTATACTCCTCCATTTATGGGATTATTAATCACTAATTTAAAAAAATTATAAAAAATGGACGTAGTAAGTATTATTATTGGAGTATTGATAGGTGCAGTAGCTGCCATCATTCTTGCAATAACCTTCCTGAAAAAAGGAATCGAATCAAAAAACAAGCAGCTTGTCGAAGATGCAAAAGCTGAAGCAGAAGTTCAAAGAAAAGAAAAACTCTTGCAAGCAAAAGAAAAGTTCTTACAACTAAAAGAAGAACACGAAAAAACAATAAACGAAAGAAATAGGAAGATTGCTAGCCTAGAAAACAGTGCAAAACAAAAAAGTGATGCCGCTTCAAAAGAATTAGAAGAAGTTAAGAGAAAAGAAATAGATGTAGAAAAAATTAAAACAAACTTATCACACCAATTACTCATCGTATCAACAAAAGAAGAAGAGTTAGAAAAAGCACACAGGAAGCAAGTAGAAAGTCTTGAAAAAATTGCTGGAATTACAGCTGAAGATGCAAAAGCACAATTAGTTGAAGCTCTAAAAGAAGAAGCAAAAACCAATGCCCTCTCACACATTCAAAACATTGTAGAAGAAGCAAAAATAAACGCAAATAAAGAGGCTAGAAAAATTGTTGTACAAACTATTCAACGAGTTGCAACCGAACAAGCTGTAGAAAATTCAGTTTCAATCTTTAACATAGAAAGTGATGAAGTAAAAGGACGAATAATTGGGCGTGAAGGAAGAAATATAAGAGCGTTAGAAGCAGCAACTGGTGTTGAAATTATTGTAGATGATACTCCAGAAGCAATAGTACTATCTTGTTTCGACCCTGTTAGAAGAGAAGTCGCTCGATTATCCTTACATCAATTAGTAACTGACGGAAGAATTCACCCCGCAAGGATTGAAGAAGTAGTTAAGAAAACACAAAAACAAATTGAAGACGAAATTGTAGAGATTGGAAAAAGAACAACAATTGATTTAGGTATTCATGGATTACATCCAGAGCTTATTCGTATGGTAGGAAGAATGAAATATCGTTCTTCTTATGGACAAAACTTACTTCAACATTCACGCGAAGTAGCTAATCTTTGTGCAACAATGGCATCTGAGTTAGGATTAAACGCTAAACTTGCCAAACGAGCAGGGTTGCTTCATGATATTGGTAAAGTGCCTGATGAAGACCCAGAATTACCTCATGCTATTCTAGGTATGAAAATCGCTGAAAAATACAACGAAAAACCAGACATCTGTAATGCTATAGGAGCTCACCATGACGAAATAGAAATGACAACATTAATTTCACCAATTGTTCAGGTTTGTGATGCCATTTCAGGAGCAAGACCAGGAGCAAGACGAGAAGTGATGGAGTCTTATATAAAACGTATTAAGGAACTTGAAAACATTGGAATGACCTACCCAGGTGTTGAACAAGCTTATGCAATTCAAGCAGGAAGAGAACTAAGAGTTATAGTAGAAAGTGGAAAAGTTTCAGATGCCCAAGCAGACACAATTTCTTTTGAATTAGCTCAAAAAATTCAAACAGAAATGACGTATCCAGGTCAAGTTAAAGTAACTGTTATTAGAGAAAAAAGAGCTGTTAATTACGCAAAATAAAGAATAGTATATTTCTCTCTTTAAAAAAACATCAATTTACTAAATTGATGTTTTTTTTTATTAAAACTCAATGTGCATCAAACTGTTATGTTTATGCATATCGCAAACATTCTACCCAATCCTCACTTCTAATTTACTTTCCACCATTTTTAAGGAATGTTTTATTTGTTTTTAATAGTGTAAATGCATTTCTGAATTTTTGAGGCACAAAAAAAAATAACAGGCATCATTTTTCAGTTTTATACAATCATAAATCATAACATTCAAAGTAGTATATTGTTTATATTTATCAAGATAAAAGTTAAAAACATCAAAAGTCAAAAAAATATCAAACTGA
Source organism: Flavobacteriales bacterium CG18_big_fil_WC_8_21_14_2_50_32_9 (assembly GCA_002770955.1). Taxonomy (GTDB): domain Bacteria; phylum Bacteroidota; class Bacteroidia; order Flavobacteriales_E; family Vicingaceae; genus BRH-c54. The sequence goes on from PCUH01000066.1 coordinate 8,953, forward strand.
TAATCAAGCAAGAGGGGTTTTAGTGAGAAAAAAGAGTTAAAAAGAGTTGTAAGGGATTAA
>PCUH01000066.1:9026-13354 GCA_002770955.1 Flavobacteriales bacterium CG18_big_fil_WC_8_21_14_2_50_32_9
TTAAAAAAACGACAAACGAGTAGTTAAAAAAACTTTTTAAAAATAAATGCTAAAAAGTTTTGCAGAAAGAAAAAGAGTTGTACTTTTGCACCCCGCTAATGAGAAAATGGTAAAAACAAAAGGGGATATTAGCGAGCAATGATAAGGAATAAGAAAGAAGAAATTAGCCCAAGAAGAATGGGATAAAGATAATAGAGTTCTTTGAAAAAATTGAAGAGAGAAAAAACAAGGTAAATATCCTTGAGTAAAGAGAGTTAAATTTTTTTATTTGTGAGAGATAATCTTAACACAAGATTAAGAAAACTTACAACGGAGAGTTTGATCCTGGCTCAGGATGAACGCTAGCGGCAGGCTTAACACATGCAAGTCGAACGGCAGCACAGGTAGCAATACTGGGTGGCGAGTGGCGCACGGGTGCGTAACGCGTATGCAACTTACCTCTAACAGGAGGATAGCCTTTCGAAAGGAAGAATAATACTCCATAACATTTATATATGGCATCATAAATAGATTAAAACTACGGTGGTTAGAGATAGGCATGCGTCCTATTAGTTAGTTGGCGAGGTAACGGCTCACCAAGACAATGATAGGTAGGGGGCCTGAGAGGGTTATCCCCCACACTGGTACTGAGACACGGACCAGACTCCTACGGGAGGCAGCAGTGAGGAATATTGGTCAATGGACGGAAGTCTGAACCAGCCATGCCGCGTGCAGGAAGAAAGCCCTATGGGTTGTAAACTGCTTTTAAATAGGAATAAACTTCCGCATGTATGCGGAACTGAAGGTACTATAAGAATAAGGACCGGCTAACTCCGTGCCAGCAGCCGCGGTAATACGGAGGGTCCAAGCGTTATCCGGATTTATTGGGTTTAAAGGGTCCGCAGGCGGGAGAATAAGTCAGTGGTGAAATCCTGTCGCTTAACGATAGAATTGCCATTGAAACTGTTTTTCTTGAGTATAGATGAAGTGGGCGGAATGTGTCATGTAGCGGTGAAATGCATAGATATGACACAGAACACCGATTGCGAAGGCAGCTCACTAAACTATAACTGACGCTCATGGACGAAAGCGTGGGGAGCAAACAGGATTAGATACCCTGGTAGTCCACGCTGTAAACGATGATTACTCGGTGCTAGCGATATACCGTTAGTGCCTAAGCGAAAGTGATAAGTAATCCACCTGGGGAGTACGGTCGCAAGATTGAAACTCAAAGGAATTGACGGGGGCCCGCACAAGCGGTGGAGCATGTGGTTTAATTCGATGATACGCGAGGAACCTTACCTGGGCTTAAATGGGAAATGACAGTTTAGGAAACTAGACCTTCTTCGGACATTTTTCAAGGTGCTGCATGGTTGTCGTCAGCTCGTGCTGTGAGGTGTCGGGTTAAGTCCCATAACGAGCGCAACCCCTATCTTTAGTTGCCAGCGAGTAATGTCGGGGACTCTAGAGAAACTGCCGGTGCAAACCGTGAGGAAGGTGGGGATGACGTCAAATCATCACGGCCCTTACGTCCAGGGCTACACACGTGCTACAATGGCGGATACAAAGGGCAGCTACTAGGTGACTAGATGCTAATCTCGAAAGTCCGTCTCAGTTCGGATCGGAGTCTGCAACTCGACTCCGTGAAGCTGGAATCGCTAGTAATCGCGTATCAGCAATGACGCGGTGAATACGTTCCCGGGCCTTGTACACACCGCCCGTCAAGCCATGGAAGTTGGGAGTACCTGAAGTCGGTAACCGCAAGGAGCTGCCTAAGGTAAAACCAGTAACTGGGGCTAAGTCGTAACAAGGTAGCCGTACCGGAAGGTGCGGCTGGAACACCTCCTTTTTAGAGAAAGATTATATCATGCTAATTAAAATTAGTAGATATTTACCTATTTTTTCTTTTCTTCATTTTTTTAACCCAAAACAAGCTCAGTTAAGGGGCTTTGACCTACAAAAGCTGAGGAAATAGTCCTATAGCTCAGTTGGTTAGAGCGCTACACTGATAATGTAGAGGTCCGCAGTTCAAATCTGCGTGGGACTACCAAAAAAGAAAACGTTCTTTTTTTAAAATAAGATATTGGAAATTTTAGAAGTATGAGTAAGAATTAGCAAAGATTCATAATTCAACATTCATAATTCAACATTAGGAAATGGGGGATTAGCTCAGCTGGCTAGAGCGACTGCCTTGCACGCAGTAGGTCATCGGTTCGACTCCGATATTCTCCACAGCATTGGTGTAGCAATTAATAAATTATTTAATATAGCAATTCATTGTTATATTAGTAAATTAAAAAATTGATACATTAAATAAAGTTCATTGACATCATGAAAGAAATTATAGAACAAACTTAATTAAGAGATTAAGAAAGTAATTAAGGGCGTACGGTGAATGCCTTGGCTCTCAGAGGCGAAGAAAGACGTGATAAGCTGCGATAAGCTACGATTAGGTGCAAATAACCTGTGAGTCGTAGATTTCTGAATGGGGCAACCCAACTGATAGAAGATCAGTTATCCTGTAAAGGAAGCAAACCCGGAGAACTGAAACATCTAAGTACCCGGAGGAAGAGAAAACAATAGTGATTCCCTAAGTAGCGGCGAGCGAAATGGGAAAAGCCCAAACCATAAATGTTTCGGCATATATGGGGTTGTAGGACTGCGCTGTGGACAATAAACTAATAATAGAATCTAACTGGAAAGTTAAACCAAAGAAGGTGAAAGTCCTGTACATGAAATTAGTATATTACCTAGCAGTATCCTGAGTAGCACGAAACACGAGAAATTTTGTGTGAATCCACCAGAACCATCTGGTAAGGCTAAATACTACTGAGAGACCGATAGTGAACTAGTACCGTGAGGGAAAGGTGAAAAGAACCCTGAACAAGGGAGTGAAATAGAACCTGAAACCGTACGCTTACAAGCGGAGGGAGTCTCGATTTATCGGGATGACCTCGTGCCTTTTGCATAATGATCCTACGAGTTACTCCTCACTAGCAAGGTTAAGCACCTAAGGTGCGCAGCCGAAGCGAAAGCAAGTCTGAATAGGGCGTATAGTTAGTGGGGGTAGACGCGAAACTTGGTGATCTACCCATGAGCAGGTTGAAGTTGCAGTAACATGTAATGGAGGACCGAACCAGTAAACGTTGAAAAGTTTTTGGATGACTTGTGGGTAGGGGTGAAAGGCCAATCAAACTGAGAGATAGCTCGTACTCCCCGAAATGCATTTAGGTGCAGCGTTGAGGTAAAGAATCATAGAGGTAGAGCTACTGATTGGGCTAGGGGGCTTCACCGCCTACCAAACCCTAATAAACTCCGAATGCTATGATTTATACTCAGCAGTGAGGGCATGGGTGCTAAGGTCCATGTCCGAGAGGGAAAGAACCCAGACCATCAGCTAAGGTCCCTAAATATGTGTTAAGTTGAACTAACGAGGTCCGATTGCTTAGACAGCTAGGATGTTGGCTTGGAAGCAGCCATTCATTTAAAGAGTGCGTAACAGCTCACTAGTCGAGCGATTGGGCGTGGATAATAATCGGGCATAAAACACAATACCGAAGCTATGGATTCCGAGTAATCGGGATGGTAGGGGAGCATTCTAGTCAGCATAGAAGGTGTATCGTAAGGTATGCTGGAGCGTCTAGAAAAGAAAATGTAGGAATAAGTAACGATAAGGCAGGCGAGAAACCTGCCCACCGAAAGACTAAGGTTTCCTGATCAACGCTAATCGGATCAGGGTTAGTCGGGACCTAAGGCGAACCCGAAAGGGGTAGTCGATGGACAACAGGTTAATAGTCCTGTACTAGCGTATATTGCGATGGGGTGACGGAGTAGTGAAAGGTCTGCGTACTGACGGAATAGTACGTTGAAGAGTGTAGGTATAGGAACTGTAGGAAAATCCGCAGATCTTGCTGAACTTGATAGTACCATGAGCCTTCGGGCAAATGGATAATGACCCTAATCAGACTTCCAAGAAAAACCTCTAAGCATCAGATATACGGTACCCGTACCGCAAACCGACACAGGTAGTCGAGGAGAGAATCCTAAGGTGCTCGAGTGATTCATGGTTAAGGAACTAGGCAAAATCGCCTCGTAACTTCGGGAGAAGAGGCGCCCCGAGCAATCGGGGCCGCAGTGAAAAGGCCCAGGCAACTGTTTATCAAAAACACATGGCTTTGCAAAATCGAAAGATGAGGTATAAGGCCTGACACCTGCCCGGTGCTGGAAGGTTAAAAGGAGATGTTAGTTTCGGCGAAGCATTGAATTGAAGCCCCAGTAAACGGCGGCCGTAACTATAACGGTCCTAAGGTAGCGAAATTCCTTGTCGGGTAAGTTCCGACCTGCACGAA
>PCUH01000062.1:0-169 GCA_002770955.1 Flavobacteriales bacterium CG18_big_fil_WC_8_21_14_2_50_32_9
TTGGTGTTTTTGAAGTGAATAATCTTCTCCACTAACTACAATATGTGTTTTGGTTACATCCTCAACAATCCCGTCTTTTACAGCCATAATTCCCTTACCGGGAGAGGTTACTTCCATTTTAGGAATAATCAGCAAAAAGGCAATAAAAATTGAACTAGCCAACACCCAA
>PCUH01000062.1:302-3583 GCA_002770955.1 Flavobacteriales bacterium CG18_big_fil_WC_8_21_14_2_50_32_9
AAGGCATTAACCATTGAGAAAAAGTTACAAAACATCCGAACACTAAAAAATAATACAAACCAAACCTCCAAACTCTGAGACATTTTAGCGGTTCTAATTGTTTTTTTAAAGTTCGTGGAGGATGAGTAGGTTTTTTATTGGTGGTAAATAAAAAGAAAACTACCGCCATAGTTAGCATTACTCCTGCATAAATTAAAGGTAAAGTTCTCAAGCCTTCCAAATCGGTTAGGTTGGTAGTTAAAATACCCAATAAGGTTGGAGCAAAAAGTGTTGTTAAAGCTGCTCCAGCATTTCCTGCTCCAAAAATGCCCAAAGCCAAACCTTGTTTATTTTTTGGAAACCAAAGTGCAACATAAGCTACTCCAATTGCAAAACCAGAACCAACAATACCAAAACCAAAGCTGCAAAGAGCAAAGGCTAAGTAACTATCAGCAAATGACAATAAAACAAGAGGAATGGCACACAAAATTAACATTCCTATCATAACAGGTTTTCCACCAAATCTGTCGGTTAAAATGCCTGCTGGCAAACGCATAAGAGAGCCTGTTAACACAGGAAGTCCGATTAAAAGACCTATTTCAGACAACGACCAATCGTAAATCTGGTTTGAAGTTAAAAAAGTAACTAAAACTCCATTTAACATCCAAATGGCGAAACATAACGTAAATGTTAAAGTAGTTATAGTTAAAATTTTATAAGCTCCTTTTGAAGTTTGTACTTCCATTGAAAATTTTTGAGCTAAATTATTTTATTCATTTTTTATAGTAAATGATATAAATCATACAAAAACCACATAAGTATCATGTTTTTGATTATGTAAAGCATTTTTAATGATAATAATCATTTTAAAATAGCATTAGTAATGATTATTTTTGTCAAAAAAAAACAAAATGAAAGAACTAGAACCAAATACCATAGAAAGTAGCGAATTAGTTGAACAAACCTTTAATTTTTGGTTTACCGACAACGATCATATACGTTCGCCATTTCCGGAATATATTCGTCCGATGTTAAAAGAGAGAGCGGTGGATGGATTTTTTAAATGGGTAAGTAACCTAAACCCTAAAGCAAAAGAAGAAGTGAATGATGAGATGGTTGCTGAAAAATTTGAGGAAATAATTTTTGAAATAGCCTTAAATATGGTGATGACAGAGGATGAAAAAATTACCATTCAATATCCTTTTTTACCAAGGGTAGGAGATGAGATTTATGCGAATGAAACACCTGATTTAAAAAGTAACATCATTGATAGAACACTATTAAAAGAAGGGGATGATTCATTCTTAAAAGTAAAAGCCGAAGAAGTTGCTTCTAAACAAGTGTGGGAAACGAAGTTTGAGTTGCCGTTGTAGGGTTGGGTTATTTAACCACTAGCGGGATGCTGGCGGTAGCGGTGGTTATATGTTATCGACTTTTCGTTGATTATTTTGTTTGATTTCATTTAAGTTTTCCGTCATTACTTTTTCCATTTCAGTTTTCAGATTGTCAAAGTTATTCAATGACCAAAAAGGAATCTCAATTGCTGTTACATTTATTTTTTCTTTTCCGTCAAACCCTGATATGATTTCAAAATAATCTGGTGAATTTATTTCTTCAGAAATATTTGGGTAAACCAAAATAACATCGGTACAACCTCTTTTGAAAGCATAACTAACCATCTGATATAAATCGTTTTGAGCAACTCCTTTCTTTATATCTGTTTTAAAATTTTTCTCACGAAGTTTGTATTTTGTATCAACAATAATTTTTCTCTCTGGATTATCTTTATGAGTTAGAAAAATATCATGCTGCATTCTGAATGCGTGAGGATCGTTTGATAAATACAACTCCGATTTCTGGTATTCAACCTTCCATTTATTTGAGAAATGTGTTTCTAAAAATCCAGCTAAAAAATCTTCAAAAATGTATTCCATAGGAAAAAGCATGCACCATTGTGAAAGGTCGTATAGGTTGCTAGAATATAATTGTTGGTTAAGAATTATTTTGCAGCTATCCATTACTTTTGAATAATCATCAAAAAATGAGTTGAAAGAAGTTTTTTCAACATCATGAACGGTGTATGGTAAATCTTCAACTTCATCCAAAATAAAAATCACTTCCTGTAATAATCTCAAATTTTCCGTAAATTTTGTTTGGCTCATTAACAGTCTTGCACAAAATTTAATAATGCGATTTGCTTTATTATCAAAAAGAAATGGCTCATAATCGCATTCTACGTTCTGAAAATTACCATACGATAAACTGTTATTGATATATCGTTTAAAATTAATACTGCCTCTTGGGGTTTGTAATGCTTCTTCCATTTCCTGATACATAGTTAATGGTTGCTTCGAAACAGTTTCAAAAAACTGATTGGCAATTAAGTTTATTATTAGTTCGGGGAATTCTTTTATATCAATAGTATCGAGTGATGCTTGATTAAATGGAAATTTCCATTTTCGACAATAGTTGAACCAATAAAAAATATGCCTAAGCATTAATTCTTTATTCTGTTCAATGCCAGGAATATTTCGAAAAACTTTAGGATAAATTTCAATTACCTCATCTCCGTTTTGTATGAAGCCTACGTAATTATTTGCTTTTATCTGGTTTCCATCAAACTTAAGAAATGGCTGATAACGAGATTCTTTTTCTTCTTCACCTAATTCAGTTTCAGTATCAACAAACAATCGCTGTTCCCAAATGTTTTGCAACATTTGTTTTAATACATCTTTGTTATTGATGCTATTCCACTTTCCGTATTCAAATAACAAAGGCATGTTTATTTACTTGAGATATTCCATCCGTACTTTTCTTCATCATAAACTACCAACCATTTTGTTTCAGAAAATATATCACTTACTTCTTTTGTTTTTCCTGAGAAATATTCCATTAATAAAGGCACAACTTTATTTCTCAATACCTCTTCAATAGATTTATCATTAATAAAATAGGCATGACCTATTAAATAGTCTGCAGAATTTCTCTTTTTATAAATGACTTTATTTATTCGTTTCAATAGTTCTGTTTTTTCGGGTGTTATTAATCCTTCATTTTGAAGTTTATCTAACACTTCAATTGTAGGATAATACCCAATAAACTCAAATCTTCTCCTCAAAGCAATGTCAATTAAAGCAATCGATTTATCTGCTGTGTTCATTGTACCAATAATGTAAAGGTTTGAAGGCACTCCAAATTCTTTTTCTCCATTTGGCAACGTAATTTTTAATTCGTTTGGTTCTCCCAATCGTTTATCATCTTCTAATAAAGTAATTAATTCACCAAAGACTTTTGAAATATTT
>PCUH01000009.1:0-1251 GCA_002770955.1 Flavobacteriales bacterium CG18_big_fil_WC_8_21_14_2_50_32_9
GAGGATTGGACGTCTAATTAAAATCATAGTGTATAGAATATTAATAGTTTAAAACTGCGGCACGAAACATAGCCAACCCGTTGTGGGTAATTTAAGAAAATGGACAGCAAAACAGTAAATAAGGAACTAAACTCTATTATACGACCGATTTTAAAGCAGAACGGATTCGATAAGTTTAGTGGTCGGACATATTGGAGGTATCACTCATACAAAGTTGATATTTTGAATTTTCAGTCATTCAATTCATACAATGCTGACGTGTTAGGTTGTACGACCTTTTCGTTTGCAGTGAATCTATCTGTTTATCTGACTTATTTACCTGAAAAAACAAAAATTAAAGAAAAGGACGGAATACTAAGACCAGATGAAGCACAAGGACATTTTAGAGGAAGCGTAAAAAAGGGCTTTGAACAACCAGAATTTCCGAGAAAAGACATTTGGCTTATTGATAATAACGGAGAATACATTCTGACAGCAATTAATGATTGCAAAAATCAAATACAAGCGACAGGACTTGATTGGTATAATAAATTTGACACAAAAGAGAAAATATTTGCAATCCTGACAGAAGATGAAATGGATATGGATGGAACTTGGGGTTTTGGAAATTTTGATAGTCCGAATCGGAACGAATTGATTGCTTATACTGCATATGAACTTGGACAAACTGATATTGCAATTCAAAAGTTACAAAGACTGATTGATTTCAATAAAGAGCAGTATGAAATTATGAAATATGACTACTATCTTGAACAGATAAAAAGAATAAATAAGGAAATTGAAAGAATAAAAACTACCCACAACAATGTATATACAAAATAGGCGTGATAGTAGTAAATTCAAGGGTTGTAGCCCGCTTCAACATCGTAACGGTTTGATAAGTTTGAAGCCCGCAATCGCCTACTTTGCATATACTTACCGTTAGCGGCAAGCAAAGAACCGACATCATTTCAATTTATTCCATTCCAAGCATCAGCATAGATTTTCCAATCGTCATCTTCTTTTTTCCAAACAATAACGTATTTACCCTTGAATTTGACTTTATCGCCATTTCGTTTGATTGAAGTGCCTTCATAATAACCAACGTCATATGCCCAATTATCTTTAACAGATATTTCTGTTGGCGTAATTTTATGGTACGGCACACTAACGCCTTCGGGCAATATCCACCTTTGTTTTATTGCTTCTCTACCTTTAATAATATCAGCACCCGGAGGGAGAATCATTCCATCCTTACAATACATATTTGCC
>PCUH01000009.1:1263-1561 GCA_002770955.1 Flavobacteriales bacterium CG18_big_fil_WC_8_21_14_2_50_32_9
TCTTTCAATCTCCTTTTTATCACCTTCAAAGTTTTGAGTGTAACCTTTGTTTTCTAAAACATCAATAGCATCATACAATACCTGTTTCCTTGCAATTAAAAATTGTTTGGTCTCGATTCCGTTTTTTGGTTCAACATTTACTGCAAAATAGAGATTGCTGTTTGGCTTTTCCAGGTATCCGACAAACCAGCCATTATTATTATCACCTCTCTTTGACCAGCCCGTTTTTCCACTCAATGTATAACCATTTATTGTGTCAATAACCATTAAACGTTTCATTATGTCGGTTGTGCGTTTT
>PCUH01000009.1:1596-10057 GCA_002770955.1 Flavobacteriales bacterium CG18_big_fil_WC_8_21_14_2_50_32_9
TCCCATATTGGAACCTGGATGTATATTGTTTCATCCTATTAACACCTATTTTTCTTGCTATTTCCTGATAGCAGGGAACACAAGACAGATGAAAAGCTTCTTTCAATGTCAAGTCCTTTTCCCAAACCTTCATTTCTCTTGCTTTACCATCCCATTTCAAAAGCGTTGTATCATTTTTCACAACGCCTGTTTCTAAAGCTATTAAGGAATTGGGTATTTTGAATGTTGATGCTGGCAAACGTCCATCTTTTGCCCAATCGAAATCATTGGAATACAATTCATTTTTTTGTGGATCAAAGATTAGAATGGCTCCTTCTAATTTGGAAGAATCCAGCAAGGTTTTGAAATCGGTTTTAGTAATTTCTTGGGCTTGTCCTATAGACATCGAAGATACATTACTATTTGAGTATTTTTTACCAGAACAACTGATTACAAATAACACACTTAGGATTAAAAAATAATATATAAGCTTCATTAGAAAGATATTTAAGTTTAATTATTACGTTCTAATACAATCTCTTTATTCACATAATCAAAAGTCACCTTAAAGTGTTCAAGAAATTTGTTACCAATGTTACCCATTCTCAATTGTTCTTCATTTTTGATTGATGATATTGTGATGTCTTGACTATTAAAAACTAAGTTATTGTTAATTACAAAAGAATCAATCATCGTGGTGACTGTCTTTTTCTTTCCTTGTGCTCCATACAATTGAGATTCTTTTAATTTGTTTAAATCAATAGTATCCATTTTTACATCTACCAATCTATGCTCATATATTTGAATATTAAGGCTGGATCCTGTGTCCAATGAGGCGATGAATTTATTGTTATTGATTTTAAAGTCGTAGATTAAAGGAATCATATCTTCTCCATCTATATAAAATTTTAATTTTTTGGCATTGTGAGATAAGTGATTCTCCAAATCTTCTCGTGATTTAAAAAATTGAATCACCTTATGCTGATAATCAATCCTAAATATCTTATCCTTTAAAAAGCTATATCCTAAAATACCATGAACTTTAGTGCCAAATTTATCTTCAAGACCACTCATATTAAAAGCTAAAGCTTCTATATTGCCATAATTTTCATTTTGAATTACTAACTCATCCAATACAGTAGGAAATACCTTTGCTTTATCATTTCCCCTACCACTTGCTTCTCCTTCATTATCACGTTCTATTTTTAAATTCATCCTATCGGCAGTCTCTATGTCTATAACCGATGGATCTACACCAGTATCCAAAAACATAAATAATGTTTCGTCTTGATTGTTTAGTTTTATGTCTATTAAAATTTGATTTTTAATATATTGAAAGGGCACGGACGTTATCGAGCTATTCTGTGCCTTACAAGACATATAAGTTAAACACATTAAAAAGATTAAATTAGTACCAATGAAATATACCAAGTTATATTTGTATTTGTCAAGTTCCACAAGGTTGTTGATGAATTTGATTAATTTCATTTTGTAAATTTATAATTTTAATTTTTAAGGTACATTTATATCATTTAATAAGAAAAGGAGTCCCCCCTGGACTCTTATTGTTTCTCATTAAAATAAAAATTAAGAACTTCTTCCCTCATCTTATCCAATTCGTCAAAATTTCCGAATATATTGGTAAATGCAACTATCACTTGTTTTTGATTGGAGTTGTAAACGAGCATCAGATTTATTCCAGCGGGGCCATCCCCTTCCATGGTGATAAAGGTTCCAAAATCGGACTTGCACTTCTTTGTGATCCGCTGAAGGCAATTTTCATTATCACTTACTTTAAGGGAAGCATTAATTAGTAAAGCTTTTGACTTTTCTGAAAGGAAGTCGGTCATGTAAATATTTATGGCAAACTCAAGTAGATCACTGGCATTGCTAACTATACTTGCAGCCGCATCAATACGTTCAACCGCCAATGTTGCATCAATTAAGCTGTCATTTGCAGATGGGAAAACAGGGTTAACCGTAACAATGCTTTTCAAAATATCGGAACGTTTAAGGTAGCCTTTTACATCTGGATAAACGTCTCCATAAAAGCCTGTATGGTTTAAGTTTAGCGGGGTGAAAATATTGTTCTTGATATAAGTGGTGAATGGCATTGAGCTAACCTTTTCTATGATAAGCCCAAGTAAAACATAGTTGGCATCTCCATAGAAATGACCTGTTCCTATTTTACCAAAGGGCTTCACACGGGAACTATCCGACAAGGCAAGCAAATCGATGGGGTCCCATTTTTTAAACTCACCAGCTTCTTCCCCCAACAGTGTCTTAATGTACTCAGGATCATTATTATATCCATAAATACCGCTCGAATGATCCAATAAATTTAATATGGTAACTGAATCAATATCAGGTATCAACCAGAGCTCCGGGAAATCAAGATAAGATGTGATTTTATCGTTAATATCTAATTTACCTGCATCATATAATTGAAAAATTGCAGTAGCTGTAAATAATTTGGTAACACTTGCTATATGAAATTTATCTTCAACCTTCATAGCTTGTTGGCTTAAAATATCTGCATATCCAAACGCACAAATATTGAGTGCGCCATGTTCTGACAAACTGCCAATTATTACTCCAGGGTAATCATTTATGATACTTAATTGCGACATTTGCTCACAATTGTTATTCTTCCCACAGCCAACAGCCGTAAAAAGTACAAGCAGAATAATATTAATTTTATAATTGATTTTTGGCCTTTTTAGTTTGCTCATATTTCCCTTTTATTTAATATTTACATCATGATGCCTGTTTACATATAATAGTTGCAATACTCAAAACAGTTTATAGCTAGTTCAATTTTTTCATTCCTTGAAACAATTAATCATCACTTTTCAGATTCAATCAAACGCTCCAATGCTTGAATAACCTGACGAAAGTCCACATTGCCTGAATTGTTCAAAAACAAATAAATTTCGCTGTTTGGTGGAAGATATGCACTGAATAACTCAAAACCACGGTCCGAACCATCAAGATTAAAAGATGATTTTATAAACCATTGATTATGTTCAGCATCTAAAACCTTATTGGAACGAACTAAATTGTAGAATTTAAGCAAATCATCTAACGTGGAGTACATTCCTCCGCTGCCTTTCACTAGCCATGATGTAGGTCCCCAGTTAGGAGGAATATTAGGTAGTCCAACAAACAGCGGTCCACCACCAGCTGCAAAATCTTGCATTGTAAGTTCTTTCGTTTCACCGTACTCACCAGTTCTTTTCATTCCTGTAGGTTCAAAAAAGTTTTTGCTGATAAATTCGTAATAGGTCTGATTTGAAACAATTTCAATTATAGCTGCCAGCATTCCAAAGGCACCATGGGAATGCTTACGATCAGTTCCTGGCTCAAAAAGCAATTCTTGAGATAACATACGTTTAACAGCAGTTTCACGATCAACCCAGGCTAGGTCTGGATCCCAATCCGTATCTGTATGAAAGAAATCAGGTAATCCTGATTGACCCGATAATAGGTGTTGGATTGTTATTTTGGACTTATCTTTTGGAACGTCTTTGAAGTATTTACTGATATTATCCTCAATGCTTAAAAGACCTTTTTGATCAAGTAAATGGATAGCGGCAACAGTATAATCAATGGGTCTAGAACCTGTGCCGAATATCGTATTAATATCATTACGTATTCCTAGTTCTTTGTTAGCATAACCGAATGCACGCTTTATAATTATTTCACCGTTAATTTTCACATAAATCAACCCTGCCGCTCCATCTTTCTCAAACTGATCGAACGTTTCAGATATGTTTTCTAACGTAATATTTAAAGACTCAGGAGGCGCAACAAGATACAGATGGGAAATTGCTTTGGCTTTGTCATCCATTATTATCATCAAATGTTTTTCTTTTTTTCCATTCGACATAATCAAACGTAAACCCTCTGGCTCAGCTTCAACGGATATACCATCTCGTAACCCTTTCATTTCGCTACGTATGACTTTAAGGGAGTCAACTAACTTGGTTATATCACGATTATCGTCTTTAGCCATTGATTGTTCAATAAATTTAATTATCGCAACATCACCTTTACTATCTAACATTTTTTCTATGCTTTGTATAGAATTTCGAATATACTGAGGAGGTTGATCTTGTGCATTTAGGTTTTCTGTAAAGACTGACACCAGCAGTATGATTAAAAAGATCAGCTTTATTCGTCCGATAATAACTCCTGAATAATTACCGTTAATTGAAAAATTTAATATTTGCGTTTTCATTTTCTTTATTTTTTGATACAGGACAATGATACATATTGTCAGACTGAATATTTTAAGGATGTTATGAATATGCATATATTTGTTACAAATTCTTATAAATAAGTGATGTTGTTATAAACAGGTGTTTCATAACATAAAGCAGGTCATTCATAACAATCCAATTATTGAGCGATTATAAATTTGTACATTTGACTTTATGAAAAAAAAATGGATAACAATTTTTATACACGTCCTTTTTTGGCTCTGTACTTCTTGGCTGATAACTTCGAGTTTTTCTATCCAATCACACGAAATAGAGCTAATAGATGGAGTAGAAAAAGTCACGATTGTTAGAAATAATGGCTTAACTTACCAATTAATCCTCTGCATCTTATTATCACTGATTGCATTTTACACAAACTCTTGGCTGATAATCAAAAGTAATAAAGCTGAGAATATTCACAAATCAATTGGATATACCGCATTGACTTTTATAATACTATCTACACTAGTATATTTTGTAACCGAATTTAAACTATTTAGCAATGCACCTCCAATACCAAAACAAATTGCCTTTGGTGTTTCTACTTTTTACTTTTCTCTATCTGTGGCTTATGCTTTAGTAAAAAATTCGATATACAATGATCAACGTCATCAGCAAATAGTAATTGATAAAAAGCAAGCTGAATTGAGTTTGCTTCGCAACCAATTACAACCGCATTTTCTGTTTAACGCCCTCAATAATTTATTATCTATGGTTAAGCCGTTTGAAAATCCAAAACTTGTAAATGCGATTGACAAACTTTCGCATCTTTTGCGGTTTGTTATTGAAGATAACAAAGCAGAAAAGGTTCCAATTTCAAAGGAAATCGAATTCCTTAAAAATTATATTGATTTACAGATGCTGCGTTTTGAAGAAGGCGAAGTAAACATAGATTTTAAGGTGAAAGGTGAAAATGATCAGCAGAAAGTTGAACCTGGGTTATTTATCCCGTTTGTTGAAAATGCTTTTAAATATGGGACAGAACCTGAAAAAAGCTCAAAAATTGAGGTTCAATTTGATTTGTCAAAAAGTGATTATCTTCAATTTGAAATAAAAAACAAAATGATGATGACTAATACAAATGGTATTGGAACAGGAATAGAAACTACCAAAAGGCGCTTAGATTTAATCTATCCAAGTAAACATAAATTGAAAATTTCTAATGAAGATGAATTTATTGTCCAATTAATTATATCGACACAATGAGAGCTATAATTGTAGATGATGAACCAAAAGCAATAGAACTTTTAAAAAGCTATTTGAACCATTTTAGCAGTATTGAATTGGTTGCTACATTTAGAAATGGCTTAAAGGCATTTGAATATATCTCAAAAGAGCCTGTTGATTTAATTTTACTCGACATCAATATGCCTCATATTACGGGAATTTCCCTGTCCAAAATGTTACCAGACAACATAAAAGTGATTTTCACGACTGCCTATTCAGAATATGCCGTTGAAAGCTATGAAATACAAGCAGTGGACTATTTAGTGAAACCAATAAGTTTGGAACGATTTACAAAATCAATAAGCAGGGTTTTATCGTCAAAAACACACACAACCGAAAAAGAAAACCAGCTAATATTTGTTAAAAGCGGTTTCGAAACCTTTAGATTAGTAAGCACTTCCATATTGTTTTTAGAGAAAGACGGAAATTATATGAATTACCATTGCAAAAATCAAAAAATAATGGCGAGAGAAACCGTCCAAGAATCAATGGAAAAGTTGCCCGACACATTTATTCAGACGCATAAATCATTTATAATAAATTTAGAGAATATTTCGAGCTTTACAAGTAACGAATTGACGATTGGAAAAGAGAAAATACCTATAAGTGAAACCTATAAAAATGAAGTTTTAAAAAGATTAGAAAATAATGCCAGCCGCTAACATTGTATAAAAGCAATAGCGGGGAAGGCGGTAAATTCAAGGTCTGTGCATTTAATAAACTTTGGTGGTGGCGGACAGGTAATCGCCTTAAAATCCGCTACTGCTCTTATACTTGACCGTTACCACCAATGCTAAAATAAGCCTAATCACAAAAAAAATCTATTGCAATGGAAAGAATATTTGTTTACCTTTGTATCGTATACGATATACGATATGAAAGTGAAAAAAATAAATTATAGAGACCAGATTAGAGAAATCATTCTTAATTCAATTTTAAAAGGTCAATTGGCATTAGGCGAAAAACTTTCATTGGCAGAGTATGCCAGAAAGCTTGACACAAGTGTAACGCCTATCCGTGAAGCTTTTACACAATTAGAAATAGCTGGCATCCTTGAATCAATACCAAATGTTGGATTTTGTGTGAAAACCATTTCGCATAAAGAAGCTGAAGAAATTTATACTCTGATTGGCTTACTTGAAGCACATTCGCTTCAAAAGAAATACACAGCTAAAACAATAGATACACTTTTAAAACTAGTAGACATTATAGAAAACAGCCATTCTGCAGAAGAAAAGTTATTGGCTGACAATAAGTTTCACGAATTTCTTATTGACAAGGAGAAACATAACGCTGCTTTTTCAATACTTAAGAATTTAAAGACTCAGGTATTTTTATTCGAACTTCAGTTTATGAAAAATAGAGATTCCAATATTACCAAAAATCAAGACCACACAACCATATTAGAATTAATTCAAAAAGGGGAGTCAATAACTAAACTAATAAAGTTGCATTGGAAAAACAGTTATCAATTTGTCATAAATCAAAATAAAATAAAATGAAAAATCTAATTATTACATTAACATTATCTGTTTGCACAACAATAATTTGTTTCGGGCAAAATTTTGGGAAAATAGATTCAATTACCACCAATTTACAGGAAAAATATAACTTAAAAGGTGTTGGAATCGTTGCAGTGCAAGGCAATAAAATTATTTATCAAAAAACATTCGGTTATGCAAATAAGACAAACCTTTTTACTGATTCCACTGCAATTTATATAGCTTCCAATACCAAAGCTTTTATTGGCTTGTCTCTATCAAAGCTGGCGTTTGAAAAGAAAATTAATTACTCTGACCCTATTACCAAATACATTCCATCCTCATATTTTCCACCGCAAATTGAAGCAGAAAAAATAACAATAAGAAATTTAACGCAACATACTCATGGGCTATCAAATGACCCGATGGTTTTTAGAACTGCTTATTCTGGAGAGTTTCCTTCTGATTTAAGAGAATTATTAAAATTCACTGTTTATAGACAAGATACTTTGTCCTATGATTTTAAATATAGTAATCTGGGCTACTTACTTGGTGGAATTATTATAGAAGAAGTTACTGGAAAAAACTGGAAAGATTACGTTGACGAAAATATTTTCGATCCAATAGGAATGCTGGAAACATCTTCACGTATCAACTTCAAACAAAGTATAGAAGCGATGCCTTTTGAATACTATTCTGACGAGTCCATTTCATCAAGAAAATCAGAGAATACACTTCACGCAGCAGGCGGTATTTATTCTACTCTTGGCGATATGGCAAAATGGTTGCGAATTTTTACTGATGACAAACAGAAGGTTTTTAGCTCTGTACTTATGACGGAGTATTTGGATTCCCGAACCTCTGTTGGAAACAGAATGGGACCTTTTACAATGGACGAATATGGCAACGGCTGGATTTACGGTACTTTAATGGGTGAGAAATTATTTTTCCATTTCGGAAGCTTTCCTGGTTATGAATCTATTATGTCTTTTAATTACGAAAAAAAAACTGGAATTTTTGTGTTTGTGAACGAGCGTCTAGGCGGTCAAAGAATAGCAGCTATGCTTACAGCATATTTCTATTTAGTAGCTAATGAAGACTTGGAAGCAGATGAAAAAATAAAAATGTTTTCCCAATTTATTGACCCATTGTATTCAAAAATAAAACCTGAAAGAACTATATTCACATATCAAAATACAGATGAGTTAACGGGAACTTATTTTAGCCCAGAATATGGTCATTTAATAATTGATAAAACTTCTAATGGGTTTACATTTTCATTAGGCAGACTTACCAGTTTGGCTTATTTAGATACTGAGAATAATGGGATACTAATAGAATGGACTCCCGGAATCACCGAGCATTTTACTATATTAAAGGACAATAAAGCTGTTAAATTAATATATGGCGAATATGGCGAATTTTTAAAGCAATAAATCTAAAAAATAATTATCCTAAATTTGGACAAGAAGCACAGGTGGTAACATTGTATAAGAGCAATAGCGGGTAAAG
>PCUH01000009.1:10123-10225 GCA_002770955.1 Flavobacteriales bacterium CG18_big_fil_WC_8_21_14_2_50_32_9
CCGCCACTGCTCTTATACTTGGCCGTTATGGGTCATGTTTGACTTGACAGTTTCAATAAACAGATATCGATTAATTAGTTGACTTACAAATCCTAACGTAGA
>PCUH01000051.1:0-1694 GCA_002770955.1 Flavobacteriales bacterium CG18_big_fil_WC_8_21_14_2_50_32_9
GATTTAATGTTGTTGTTTTTTAAAATCTCGAATGGCATATCATCAGGAAAAACACTTGCCCACAAGATAAAGTTTGTAATTTTAGCCTGAGTTTGAGAAACCCAACGTGCTGCTGTTGCTCCTCCTTGCGAAAATCCCAACACATTTAATTTAAAAGATTTATTTTTTCTAAGGCTAACTATTTCGGTATAAAGCGTGTTTAGATAAAATAAATAATCAGCTATTTCTGCTTCACGATTTTCTTTAGTCATCCAACTGGCTCCAACTCGACCATCAACACCATTGACATAAAATTTAGAAAGTGCTTCTGGGGCAATCACACAGGTATCGTCAGTAACTATTGTTTCAAATTTTTTAGAAAAAAACTCGACCGCATACCCATAACCGTGCAACACTATCCAAATTGTTTTTGCTTCGGCTAAATTTCCCAATACATAATATTGAGCTGTTCTTTTAACGCTTATTTGATGTTTTTTACTTTCCATTTTTCTATTGCTTTTGCATCATATTTCACAATAATTGCTATCCAAATTGCTCGTGAAACCCGAATAACAAAAGGAAGTAATACCAACAACACCAAAAATTCAGCTAGTAAAAATAGTTCTAATGAATAACTATCAAAAACGATTAAGGCAGTAAAAACAGCTACACTAATGGCAATGGTAAGTCCATAACTCACATACATTGCTCCGAAATAAAACCCTGTTTCAATTTCAAAATCTTGTCCACATTTTGGGCAATTTTTAGGCATATCAAAAAAACCTTTTATACGATAACTTCCTTTATGCACAAACAAATCGCCTTCATGACATTTTGGACATTTTAACTTAAGAATACTGGGTAACATTTGTTGAAATTTAGAATTGCAAAGTTACGAATTGTTAATGTAACAATGTAGCAATTTGAAAAATGTAACAATTATGAAAATGTGGAAATGTGAAAATTCGTGTATTCGTGGCTAAAAAAATTTGTAATTTCGCGCCTATGTTAGGAATTAATGAATTGACCGTAAGTTTTGGCGAACGATTTTTGTTCAACAAAGTATCTTTTATCGTAAATAAAACAGATAGAATAGGCTTGGTTGGTAAAAATGGAGCTGGAAAATCTACATTATTAAAAATAATGGCTGGAGAGCAAGAACCAGATAGTGGAAATGTGTCATCTCCTACCGATTTTACTGTTGGGTATTTACCTCAAGACATGGATTTTGCTTGCGGAAATACGGTAATGGAAGAAACCAAATCCGTATTCAAAAAAGTAAATAAAATTAACGCAAAAATTGATGACATTAATCACCAACTAGCTACAAGAGAAGACTATGAATCTGATAGTTATTTAGATTTATTGAATCATTTGAATGATTATAACGAACGATTAAATGTACTTGGCGGATTTAGTGTAGATGCTGATTGTGAGCTAATTTTGAAAGGATTAGGATTTACAAGTGCTGATTTTGAGAGATTAACAGATGAATTTAGTGGTGGATGGCGTATGCGAATAGAATTAGCAAAAATTCTGTTAACAAAATCTGATGTATTACTTTTAGATGAGCCAACCAACCACTTAGATATTGAGTCAATTCAATGGTTAGAAGACTTTTTGAAAACCTATCCAGGAGGAGTCGTACTCGTTTCGCACGATAAAGCTTTTTTGGATAATGTTACTAACCGAACCATAGAAATTGCGTTGGGAAA
>PCUH01000051.1:1704-6386 GCA_002770955.1 Flavobacteriales bacterium CG18_big_fil_WC_8_21_14_2_50_32_9
TACAAAGCCTACTACTCTAAATACTTAACACTCAGGCAAGAGAGAAGAGAGCAACAAGTAGCTGCTTATAACAACCAACAAAAACAAATTCAAGATACTGAATTATTTATTGAACGGTTTCGCTCTAAAGCATCAAAAGCAGTTCAAGTTCAAAGTAGAATAAAGCAATTGGATAAAATTGATCGCATTGAAATTGAAGAAGAAGACACTTCTTCTATGCGATTTTATTTTCCACCAGCACCGCATTCGGGTAGAGTAGCTGTGGAAGCTCATAACATTGCTAAAAGCTATGGCGACAACCAAGTTTTCAACGATGTAAATTTCTTTATAGAAAGAGGTAAAAAAATTGCTTTAGTGGGCAAAAATGGCGAAGGAAAAACCACCATGAGCCGCATTATTATTGGAGAATTAGAACATGAAGGTACGCTGAAATTAGGTCACCAAATAAAAATTGCCTACTTCGCTCAAAATCAAGCTGAAGAACTTGATAAAGAATTAACTGTTTTTGAAACGATAGACAAAGTTGCTCATGGAGAAATTCGTAAACAAGTACGGAATTTATTAGGAGCTTTTATGTTTGGTGGCGAAGAAGCCGATAAAAAAATAAAAGTACTTTCGGGTGGAGAGAGAGCTAGGGTTGCGTTGTGTAAATTATTGCTCGAACCAGTAAATTTGTTGGTTTTAGATGAGCCAACCAATCACTTGGATTTGAAATCGAAAGAGATTTTAAAAACTGCCTTAAAAAGATATGATGGAACATTGGTTGTTATCTCGCATGACAGGGATTTTTTAGATGGGTTGGTTACTGAAATGTATGAGTTTAGTAATGGAAATGTGAAACAATTTATTGGTGGTGTTTATGATTTCTTAAAATCGAAAAAGGTTGATTCCATTAAAGAATTTGAAAGAAAAGACAAGCAGCAAGTTGTTCAAAACAACACGCCTACTGAAAACAAATTGAGTTATGAGGAACGAAAAAACCAAGAAAGAGAGTTAAGAAAAGCAGAAAATGATGTGAAAAAAATAGAAAATACAATTACGGAATTGGAACAAAAAATAAACACGATTAATGCCCAATTGTTAAATCCTTCAACCTATTCTCAAGAGTTAGTAGATAAATACACAACACTAAAAAAACAACTCGAAAAAGCCGAAATGGATTGGGAAAAGGCTCAAGAATTGTTAGAAAAATTATTGGGTTGATGATAAAAATTATTCCTCTTTACGTTAATCTGTTGTTTATCTTTTTTTAATTCACAACAACTTTTTTGGTAAAAACATTCTTTTCAGTCTGGAATTTAAAAAGATAAAATCCTTTTGATAATTCTGTTATCTTAATTTCTTTTTGAGTTAATCCAGAAATTAAATATTTTTTTACCAGTGTCCCATTTACATTGTAAACCATTAATTGGGAGTTAGAGTTTGTATTAACCGTTACATTAATTTGATCATGAGCTGGGTTAGGAAAAACTGAAAAATAGTCAGTTAACATATTTTCATTAATTGTAGTGGTCATGTTCCATTTATCTTGAGCAACAATTCCATCCCAAATTAGTGTTGCCAGAAAAGGATTATCAATAAATGGGTTTCTGTTTCCTTGAATACCTTCTAAAATATTATTACGGTTAGTTTCATATAAAGACACGGTGTCTTCCGCATTCCATTGCAAAAATAAATCAATCATGTTAGCATCTGAAGCCACTGAAATTCCAACACCAACATTAGTTGGTAAACATTGCGTGGGATATCTTAAATACATATACATCATCATTCGAGCAACGTCTCCTTTCCATTCATCTCCAGGATACCAATAAACGCCTACACTTCCAGCATTTCCAGAACCTGAAGCAAACATTTTGCTTCCTCTATTGCCATTTTGCTGCACATCTGTAGCTCTTAAATGGTGTGCATCTGTTCCTGCAGAAGGGGAAGTGGTAACCATACTTGGTGTTGCTAAAGATTTTGCATAAGTATGTTCTCTGTTCCAATCACCAGCATTTCCTCCAGTATAATTTTTATTACGTGTTCTATCTGTAACTGGGTTTCCATCTGTATCATTATATCCATAAAGCAGAAATACGTTGTTTAAATTATTGGGGTCTAAATCTGTTTGTTGTAAAACAGTCCAGATATCGTTGTAACTTAATTGATAAGTGTGGGTTACCGTGATTTTATTTGATAATTCAGATTTTAAAGCCGAGCCAGTTAAGGAAAGATTCACATTGTTGTAATACGTTGGTATTTGTCCAATAACCGT
This sequence comes from Flavobacteriales bacterium CG18_big_fil_WC_8_21_14_2_50_32_9, assembly GCA_002770955.1. Classification (GTDB taxonomy): domain Bacteria; phylum Bacteroidota; class Bacteroidia; order Flavobacteriales_E; family Vicingaceae; genus BRH-c54. The sequence continues at coordinate 3,962 of PCUH01000051.1, forward strand.
TATTACAATAAAATGGAATAATATTAAAAAAAGTGTTTTCATTTTGTTGTTTTTGGATTTGTAAGTTTCACTTGTTATGGATTCTTTTTTAATCACTCCATTTTCATACTCAAAGGTAAGTATTTTTTAGGGTAAACTTGATTTCATATTTTTATTTGGAATTATTAGAGTCAAGAGATTTTAAAATCAGAGTCTAATGTTTTTAATAGTCGAATATCTAAATTTAATACGTATGAATATCAACTCTAATTAAGTAAAAACTGCATCACCTTCTCCATCTTGAAACAGTTTGTTTGTTATACCAAGTGTTTCAAATTGCTTTGGATAGCCAACGTGCTTAACGAGTTGTTTGGTAAAAAGCACTGTATTTTTTTTTAACTTTAATTGTTCTTTTATTTTTGGATGAAAGGTTGTGATGGTGGTTATTTTTTTATTGTATGCATAATTAAAAATAGCTTCCAATACTTTTTCTGTAGCATTGTCATCAAAAAAACAATACGGTATCTTCATTTCAGAATCTCTGCAAGTAACCACAAAAATACCTATAAGCTCATTTTGATGCGTAATTTTCAAAAGCTCTACTACAAAAGATTGGGTAATGTAAGAAAAATAATATTTTTTAGCAATTGCTGTTTCAAATTCATTTGGTTGAGTTGTTAGCCAAGAATAATTGCTTACCCAAGTAAAAAAAGTGTTATCGAAAGGCGTTAACATTGTGGGTTTAAATTTACTTAAAAACACTTCCATTGATGCATCAAGGCATTTTATAACTTGATAATTTAATTCTTTTTTAGCTGATTTTTTTGCAAACATTGTGTTTAAACAACTATCAAAAAATTTTAAAATAGGTTTTAAAATAGCTAAAAAAGCATATTTTTTAGGTAAAATCTGATTCAAATTAAACCTTAAAAATACTTTTGTTCCCGTTATGCTGTTGGTCATAAAGCCCATTTTAGCAACAATAGATGCTGTGTGTGGGGTTAAATCGAAAAAGATAAGGTTAGATTTTGTAATCTTCAACATGGAATAAAACAAAGGCATTGCTGCTATTTTACCTTTTTCTGGATCTATCCACCAGCAGGTATTCCAAAAAAAACGCTCGTCTGTAAGCATTGTTTTTCCTGGTAAAATGCCAATAAATCCAATTATTTCTTCTTTGTTATTGAGTGCTAAAACAAGTGCTACATCATTAGGTTGAGCATAAGGGTTATTTGCTTGAGAAATTGCTCGTTGTGGAGTTATAGGAACGATGTTTGCATTTTTGTAAAACACAGTATTTACAAAATCGACCAATTCCCCTACTTTTATTTCTCGAAATATCATTATTAAATTTTTGTTTTTAAGCAAGTTACAATATCTCCTACGTTTGCAAAAGAAATCATTTCATCTAAAGTAAATGAAACATTGAATTTTTTTTCAATCGCAGCAATAAATAATACATGATTGAGCGAATTCCATTCTGCAATCTCTTTTGCTGAAGTTTCATTTGTAATAATAAGTTGTTTGTTTTCAAACACTTCTCGCATCAATTCCTGAATTTGTTGAAATAATCCTTCCATTTTTATATTTTTTTAAGTGTTTTTATCTCCTACATCCAAATAGCTACCGAAATGCTGAATCTATTTTAAAGATACATCACTTCATTTTTCTTTTTCTCATACTTCGGAATGAAAAATTTTGTGCAGTATGACACAAATCGTAATTCGTAATTACCTACGGTGCTACTTCGTGGTCGTCAATCAAAAATCTCTAATTTCTAATTTCTAATTTCCAATAAACACTAAAAGTACCATATTTTTCAAAGCCAAGATTTTTATATACATTTTCTCCTGCTTTTGAAGCCTGAAGAACAATGTTGCTTTTCCCAATTTCAAACGCATCGTGAATACTGTGTTGCACTAAATTGGTTGCAATTCCTTGCTTACGAAACGATTTTTTTGTCGCAATTAAATACAATCCACAACTTTTTTCACTATGGAAAGATAGCAATGTTGCCACAAGTTCATCATTAAAATACGCTCCATAAAAATTAAATTGCTGATTCGTAAATACCTTTTCAAAAAGCTCCTTTTCGGTTTGTTGTCCTGAAAAAAGCTCTTGATTTAACACTTCTACCCATGCAGATAACTCTGTGATTGTTATGATTTTTTTTATTACAATTTGTGTGTTGACTTTAGTTGTCGGTTTTAACATATCTTTTGTCAAAACCATTCCCGACCATTGATTTATTTCTCGTAGTCCATTGTTTTTTAGATAAATCCCTGTTTCAACACCATTTTCATCATTGTTTACAACCCAAAATGGAGGCAATTTATCAGAAAGTTGATTGGTAAGTTCAGAAAGTTCTTTCTCCTTATTTTGGACGGCATAAACCATGTTGGGCCAGAAACCCTGTTTATTTTTTACCCAAGAAAATTGCTGGTTT
>PCUH01000051.1:6644-6947 GCA_002770955.1 Flavobacteriales bacterium CG18_big_fil_WC_8_21_14_2_50_32_9
CTTCTGCATTTTCTTTTGTGAGAGCCACCACCTGACTGGCATTGGTTACCATTCTTGCATAATGCTCAATTTCACCCATTTCAACTCGATAACCTTGAATTTGCACCTGATTATCAATACGTCCGCAATAAAAATAATCATTTTGCTCGTCAAAATAAACCAAATCTCCTGTTCTATAAAAATTAAAGGACTGATTATTTAGTTTCAATGCCACAAAAGCGGTCTTGTTTTTTTCGGAATTTTTCCAATATCCTTCAGTTATTTGGCTTCCAGACACACATAGTTCTCCTTTTTGATGTGCTG
>PCUH01000051.1:6979-7121 GCA_002770955.1 Flavobacteriales bacterium CG18_big_fil_WC_8_21_14_2_50_32_9
GCCAATGAATCTCCAAAAGGCTTTCCTATGCAAACAACAGAATTAAATTGTTTTACAATTGTTGAAGGCAATTGATAACAAAAACAATTAATGGTTGCTTCAGTTGGTCCATAAACATTATGTATTTCTGAATTTGGCACAC
>PCUH01000051.1:7135-24820 GCA_002770955.1 Flavobacteriales bacterium CG18_big_fil_WC_8_21_14_2_50_32_9
TTAATCAAATTTAATGGCAGTGCTTCCCCGCCAAAAAGCATATATTTTATTTTTTCTAATTTAATTTTGGAAAAAAAAGGACGCAAATAACTAAGTGTGGATGGAGGCATTTTGGTAAACGTAAGCTCCTGCTCTTTCATTAATTTGTAAGCGTATAAATATTTCACTTCTTGTGGTGGAACAGTATAAACACAACCTCCTAAAAACAAAGGCAATGTATAGCAATGTACAGAAGCATCAAATGATAAGTCGTAGATTTGAAGGAATTTATCTTCATGGTTAAGTTGATAACCAATTTTGAGAAAAGACAATAGGAATGTTTCTAAATTTTTCACAGAAATAGGAACTCCTTTAGGTTTTCCAGTACTTCCTGAAGTAAATAGAATGTATAAAATATTGGTTAAGTCGGTGTTATTGTTTTCTATGTGATTTGTGGAGGAGAGATTTTCTGTTTCGATGTAGGCAATTCCTTTCAACTGAACATTTTCAACACCTTTCAACGAATTTACCAACACATTTTTAATTTCAGTTTGGTTGATGTTACTTTGGTTTCTTTCAATAGAATTAACAGGACTTAACGGAACAAAAACGTACCCATTTATCCATAAGGCAATGATAGAAGCGTAGGTTTCTAAACTGTCTGTAGTAATTACACCAAAAACAGTTTGTTGAGGACAATTAAATTTTAATAATGCTTCCGAAATTCCAGCAATTTTTTGAGCAAATTCACTATAGGTATAGAACGTATCTTGAATAAAAAAAGCATTTCTATTATTGTATGAATAACAGTTTTTTAATAGTTGATGAAGAAGTTGGTTGTTCATGGGGTTAACTTACAAGTTTGCAAAGTAAGTAATAAAAACAAAAAGAAATACTAGCTTCGAACTACTATTTACTAATACCCCAACACCGACCCTAACCAACGCTCAGCAATATCAAAGTTTAATTTGTTTGCTTCTGTATAAGCATCTACTTGGTCTTTTTCAATTTTTCCTACGCCAAAATATTTAGCTTCAGGATGAGCAAAATACATTCCACTTACGGCAGCAGTGGGGTACATGGCTAAACTTTCGGTTAACTCAATTCCTGTTTTATTCGTAGCATCTAATAATTTAAATAAATCTGTTTTTAACGTATGGTTCGGACAAGCAGGATAACCTGGTGCCGGACGAATACCCACATATTTTTCCTTTATTAAATCATCATTCCCTAGTGTTTCATTGGCTGCATATCCCCAGTATTCTTTACGCACTTTTTGGTGCATCAATTCAGCAAAAGCTTCTGCTAATCTGTCTGCCAATGCTTTTAGCATAATGGAATGATAATCATCATGGTCGGCTTCAAAACGAGCAATGTATTTTTCTATACCTATTCCTGTAGTTACTGCAAAACCACCGATGTAATCTTTCAAACCGCTTTCTTTTGGAGCAATAAAATCCGCTAAACTGATGTTAGGAACACCTGCTGCTTTTTTAGATTGCTGACGTAATTGATGTAATTGTCCTATTGGACTATTATTTTCATAAACCAAAATGGTATCATCATTTACGGTATTGGCTTCCCAAAAGCCTATAACTGCTTTGGCTTCCAACCATTTTTCATTTATAATTTGTTGTAATAGTTGTTGCGCATCAGCAAAAACTCTTTTAGCTTCACTACCCACCACTTCATCCTCTAAAATCTGAGGATATTTTCCTGCTAATTCCCATGTTCGAAAAAATGGTGTCCAGTCGATATATTCGGCAATTTCTTTTAAATCGTATTCTGAAAAAGTTTTTGTGCCAATAAAATTTGGTTGTTGAGGCGGGTTTGCTTCCCAATCAATTTGGTATTTATTTTTTCTGGCTTCTGCTAATGTAAGGGTTTCTTTAGTTTGTTGACGTTTGCTATACGTTTCTCTTAATCGTTCATACTCTTCTTTCACATTTTGAACAAAAGCATTTTTCTTTTCTCCCAATAAATTTTCTACCACCGTTACCGAACGAGAAGCATCCAACACATAAACTGCTTGTCCGCTAGTGTAATGTTGGTCAATTTTTACTGCTGTATGTACTTTAGATGTAGTAGCTCCACCAATTAATAACGGAATGCTCATACCTTCTTTTTCCATTTCTTTAGCAACATATACCATTTCGTCTAAAGAAGGCGTTATCAGCCCTGAAAGCCCAATAATATCTACTTTTTCATCTTTTGCTATTTGAATAATTTTTTCTAAGGGAGTCATTACACCCAAATCAATTACTTCATAATTGTTACAAGCTAATACTACTCCAACAATGTTTTTACCGATATCATGTACATCACCTTTTACAGTTGCAAGTAAGATTTTGCCTACCGCTTTACTGTTTGCAAGACTTGGGTTCAATAATTTTTCTTCCTCAATGTAGGGTAATAAATAAGCCACCGCTTTTTTCATTACTCTGGCAGACTTTACCACTTGAGGTAAAAACATTTTTCCCGAGCCAAATAAATCGCCCACTATGTTCATGCCGTTCATTAGGTGTTGCTCAATAACATTAATGGGTTTGTCAACACTTAGTCGAGCTTCTTCAGCATCTAATTCAATAAAATCAGCTATTCCTTTTACTAAAGCATGAGTAATTCGCTCCTGCAATGGAAGACTTCTCCATTCGTCATCTTTTTTCTTTTCTTTTGCAGAGCCTACCACAGATTCAGCAAAATCTAACAATCGTTCTGTAGCATCCTCTCTTCTGTCGAGCAATACATCTTCTACATGTTCTAATAAATCTTTTGGAATATTGTCATATACTTCCAACATAGATGGGTTTACAATTCCCATATCCATGCCTTCGTTAATAGCATGATATAAAAATGCCGAGTGCATGGCTTCTCTCACTGCATTATTTCCTCTAAAGGAAAATGAAACATTACTAACACCACCACTTATATGAGCTCCTGGAAGATTTTCTCTAATCCAACGGGTAGCTCTAAAAAAATCTAAGGCATTTTTTCGGTGTTCTTCCATACCTGTTGCCACAGGAAAAATATTCGGATCGAAAATAATATCCTGAGGAGGAAACCCTACTTTATCCACCAAAATACGATACGATTTTTCGCAAATTTCTATTCTTCTTTCATACGAATCTGCTTGACCAACTTCATCAAAAGCCATCACTATGACTGCTGCTCCGTAGTTTAAAATTTTGGTAGCTTGTTCAATAAATTTTGCTTCTCCTTCTTTTAAACTGATAGAGTTGACCACACTTTTTCCTTGCACATTTTGTAATCCAGCTTCAATAATTTCCCATTTGGAAGAATCTATCATAATAGGAACTCTCGAAATATCAGGCTCAGCAGCGATTAATTTTAAAAATTTTACCATAGACTCTTTTCCATCTATCAGTCCATCATCCATATTAATATCGATAATTTGAGCTCCATTTTCTACTTGTTCACGAGCAACAGAAAGAGCTTCATCAAATTTATTTTCGTTGATTAAACGTAAAAACATTTTTGAACCAGCAACATTGGTACGTTCACCTATATTTATAAAATTGGTTTCAGGCGTTACAATCAAAGGCTCTAATCCGCTCAATGTTAAATGAGGAAGATGTTCCCATTTATGTGTGTATTTTTCTTTATAATCAGGGTGTAAACTCATGGTTAAGTGTTATTAGCCCCCTTAATCCTCCCGTCTTTCATCCGAGGACAAGCCCGAAGAGGGAAATAAGATGGCGATTAATGTTTGTTTGTCAAGTAAAATTTTCTTTTCATTTTATTTTTTTATAGATCTCCAAGGTTTTTAAAACCTTGGAGGTCTGAACTTTTTAAATAACCTCGTGCGTTAGCTAAGCCCCTCCGAAGGAGGGGTTGGGGAGGCTACCAACTCAGCAATGGCTTTTATATGTGCTGGAGTTGTTCCGCAACAACCACCAACTATATCAACCAAGCCTTCATCTAAGAACACTTTTATTTGTGCAGCCATTTGTTCCGGTGTTTGGTCATATTCGCCCATTTCGTTAGGTAAACCAGCATTGGGATGTGCTGAAACATAAAAATCAGATTTATTACGTAATACTTGTAAGTACGGACGAAGAGCTGCTGCTCCCAACGCACAATTTAATCCTATGCTTAACGGTTTGGAGTGTTGAACAGATATTAAAAATGCTTCTGTAGTCTGTCCTGATAAGGTTCTTCCACTAGCATCGGTTATCGTTCCAGAAATCATTACTGGTAAATTGGTATTTAATTCTTGCTGAATTTCGTTGATAGCCAACAATGCTGCTTTAGCGTTTAATGTGTCGGTAATGGTTTCCACCAACAATAAATCAGAACCACCTTCAATCAACCCTTTAGCCTGTTCTTTGAAAGCAATGCGTAATTCATCAAAAGAAATATTTCTAAAACTTGGGTCATTTACATCAGGCGACATAGATGCTAATTTGGTAGTTGGTCCAATGGAGCCTGCTACAAAACGAGGTTTTTCGGGTGTTTTTTTTGTGAACTCATCGGCAACTTCTTTGGCAATTTTAGCACAAGCATAATTGATATCATAAACAGCATCTCGCAATTGATAATCTTCTTGTGCGACAGAAGTGCTTCCAAAAGAGTTCGTTTCTATAATATCTGCACCAACCTCAAGATATTGCCTATGAATTTCTTTAATTACCTCAGGCTTAGTAATAGAAAGAATATCGTTATTTCCTTTTAGCGAACAAGAGTGATTTTTAAATCGTTCGCCTCTAAAATCTTCTTCGGTAAGTTTATATTGTTGAATCATGGTACCCATTGCTCCATCCAATACTAAAATTCTTTTTTTGAGTTCTTCTTTAATGTTTGCCATAGTCAATAAAACAAAAAACCCTTCTGTTTTGGATAAGCAGAAGGGTTTTAATTTCTATTTTTCTACTTATCTTTTCCCGATTTCGGGATAGGATTTAGCACCTTTCCCGATTTAACGAGAGGTTGCCAAGGTTTCAAAGGGCCTATTCCCTCCACCTTTCTTGATAAATTCCAGAAAAAATCTGGTTTATTTTTATGTTATAAGAACGTATTTAGACTGCAAATTTAAAGAAGTTTTTAATGTTTTATCAAAAAAAACTAATTTACTTGTTGATTTTTAGTTGAAAATAAGAAAAATCCTTTAAAATAATTAATAGCTGTTTTAATTTCTGTTTCACTTAATCTGTTTTTATCCATTACCAATACAGCGAGAGGAGCTTTAGTGTGAGCAAATTTTTCGGGTATGGTTTTAATTTTATTGTTATAAAGCACTAACATATACATCATTTTCATGTCCATTATCTGTTCAGGAATTTCTTCAAATTGGTTATTTCCTAAATATAAAATACACATATTTTCGCACTGTTCTATAGATTCAGGCAATGCTGAAAGTTGATTGTCATCCAAATAAAGTTCAATCACTTGTTTAAGATTTCCTATTGCGGATGGCAATTGTTTTATTTGATTGTTATCTAACCATAAAAATTTTAATTTTTCTATTCCCGATAAATGATTGAATGAGTTAGCCGTATTTATTTTATTGTGTGATAGTCGTAAATTTCGTAGTTGTTTGAGCGTTGAAATATTTTTGGGTATCTCTTGGATATTGCAATGCGAAAAATTGAGTGTAGTTAAATTATGCACTTCACCCATCTTATTTATGTTTTCTTCTATATCAAATTCAGGATTATACACCAATGAAATGTGAGTTAATTGTATTAATTTCTTGATGTTGCTTGGTAAATCAATAATATTGTTAGAATCTAATCGGACAAATTTGAGGGAAGGAAATGAAGCTAGCACTTCAAAAGCACTATCTAATTTCAATTTCGGATTATTGGACAGATTAATAAACTGCAAATTAGTATAATCCAATATGTCTTTTGGTAAAACCTCTAATTGCTGATTACTCAAATCCAATCGAACAATTTTTTTTGCATTTTTCTGATTTTCTGTATTAGAATAGGTTTCTGAAAAATACCTTGTCTGACAGGCGAAGAGAAAAACAACAGCTATATATCCAAGCAATTTAGTCATTAAAATTGATGTTAAAAGGAGCGTTAAAATCTAATAAGGAATAAAATTTACCTTTTTGAGTTATGGGCCACGAAAAGCGAGGATACAACCCAAAGTTATCGTGAATAATGTTTTGAACTAACGCACCTAATTTATAATTATCTACACCAAAACGAGCATCAAAATTAAGTTTATCGTTCTGATAAACAAAAGATGAAAACAAGTTGAAGTGAAACAAATGGTCATAAGGTTTTGTATTAACAAGCACAAGTCTAGTATCTTCTTCGCTGTTGGTGTGCGAATGAGGTACAACTCCATAATCGGCTTCGGGGGTAAACATATCTAAGCCTATTCCTACACCAAAAAGCTCATCATTTTTAATTGTTGAGTATGAAAGAATTGCACGAGCAGTATTTCCTTTGTCTGTTCCCGATTTAGAAAACGGACGAGCATTCACATCATTCACCATATTAAATGCAACACTGTTTTGTTTATCGCTAAAGCGTAAAATTAATCCACCTTGTTTGTTGTCGAATTTTTTTAAATTGCCCGTAGTTTGGTTAAGCACAGCAACTAAGCCCGCTCCATAGAAAAAATTTCGTGTTTTTGTATAATCATAAAAAGCCGTATGACGAGTTATTCCAACATTTGACCCTAAAAGATTAGCATTTTTTCCATAACCTATTAATCCAAAAAACTCAATGCTTCCTGCAAAATTGCCCTGATAGATGCCATATTTTTGAAAAAAAGGGGAAATGTTTACATTAATACCTCCTTCAACCGAAGTAGATTTATAGGTTGATGTTCCAAAAATAGAAATCCCAAAATTTAAGGCTTTTTCTTGCGTTCCTAATAAAATATGCACAGTAAAAGCACCATTAATTGTTCCCGACAAATCGCCAGCACTACTTCTTAAAGAGTAGATGAAAAATAGTATGAAAATAACGTAACGCATTAATTTTCTCGTGCTATGGTTCTAAACATTTTTCGCCATTTGGTAAATCCAAATCCTTTTCCCATTCTAACAATAATTATATTTTTTTCAGGATTTATGTAGATATGTTGCCCTAAAACACCTCTAGCAAAACTATCGCCTGAAGGAAAAATAATTGCTTTTGGGTTGCCTTTATGGTTCGTTTTAAATTTATATGGCTGCTTGTTTTTCATAATATGAACCAATGCCGAATCGGAGTAGGGTAACTCATTTACTGTGTGCCACCAATGGTTAGAATAAACAAAATCATTTAATTCCTTATTAAAATACAGTGTACTATCCACCCAATTTTTTGGGATTAATTGTTGTCCCTCCCAATTACCATGTTGGTTGTATAATTTACCTAATTTTGCAAAATCTCGGGCAATAGCATTCACGCAACAAAAGGCTTTTATATTTCCTTTGTCATCAACATTCCAACTTCCAGCAGCTTCCATGTGCATAGGTTTCCATAGTTTTTCTTCTAAATATTGATGAATCGCTTTTTGTGTAGCATTTTCAAGAATAAAAGCCAACACTTGTGTATTTACACTTTGGTATTTAAACTCATTACCTGGACTTCCTTTAGCTTTTAATTTGGTAATGAATTTTTTCAAATCCCTTCCATAATAATACTTTGCCACTTCCGAAAAAGGATTGAAATAATTTTCACCAAATTTAAAATCAGCTCGCATATCCAATACATTTCGAATGGTTATCTCTTTTAATTGTTCATCTTTTAACTCGGGCAAATAATTAGTAATGGGTTCATCTATGTTGTTAATATAACCTTCTTCTAGAGCTATTCCTATAAGAGCAGAGACAAACGATTTAGAAACTGAAAACGAAGGAATTAAACGGTTTTTATGGTATTTTTTACTATAATTTTCATAGATAATCGTATCATTTTTGATTACTAAAAAAGCAACTGTTTTACCTTTGGAGGTAAACTTATCAAATGCTTCAACGGAATTGTTTTTTAAGTAAGATGGTGGGTGAAATCGATTTGTATTTGTTGTTTCAAAAAAATGAAATTGTTGCGTACTATCATTATTAATGGTAATTGCATCAAATTTTTCTCCATCTTTTATGTCGGCAACGCCATAACGAAAAACTCGAGCAGGAAAACAAGAGAATAAGGATACTATTAGTCCAATTGACAGTATAAAAATAAAATAATTTTTCACAGAAATTCAAAGTTGCCAAATTAAGAAGAATTATAAAGTTTGTTCTAATTTTATTCACAAAGCAACCTAAATGTTTTTTTTACGTCATTTGTATATGAACGACTAAACGTAGTTTTCATGTTACCTTTTTCTTATCAAATTCCCTCTAAAATCAAAAAGACTTTAGAGGGTTTTTGGTTTATATACTCAATACACATAGCTTTAATATGAATATTTTAAGAGCAAAAAAAACAAAAACTTTAATAGTAATTTTACACAATAAAAATTAAATCGTTTAGTTTAGCAATTTATGTTTTCTAAAGTGAGTAAATCATTATTAATTATATTAAGTATTTTTCTTCATTTAGGAAATGGATTTGCTCAAGACATACCTATAGGAACTTGGCGTGATCATTTACCTTATGCCGATGCCATTTCGGTAAGTCAAGGAAACAATATTATTTATTGTGCCACCAACTCAGCCGTTTTTACTTTTAACAAAACTGACAACAGCATTGAAAGACTTAACTTAGTAAACGGATTGTCTGATATTAATCCAAATAAAATTAAATTCAACCCTTATAATGGCAAAGTAATTATTGCTTATAAAAATGGAAATATTGATGTACTCGATATCAATAAAAAAATTACCAACATTCCTTTTATATTAACTAGTAGTGTTGTTGGAAGTAAAAAAATCAACCACATTTTCATTAAAAATCAATTTGCTTATCTTTCAACAGATTTTGGGATTGTTGTTTTGAATACAGACAAATTAGAAATTACTGATACTTACTTTTATGGAGCATTGGGGTCGGATATGATTACAAACAGTGTAACCATGGACTCGCAAAATATTTATGCTGCTTCTACTCAAGGTGTTTATTTTGCAAGTTTAACCAGTAATAATTTGGCTGATTTTAACAATTGGTCATTACTTACTGATTTAGGCTCTGTAAATTATAGCAGCATTGTATTTTTCTCTAACCTGCTTATCGCTTCTTCAAACAGTACTACCTCATTGGGTGATTCCATTTATTTTAATTTAAATGGCGTGTGGCAACTCGTAACTTCTGTTGGTGATGACATAGAAAATATAGAGGTTTTATCTGGAAACAGGTTGGTTGTAAACAAGTTATATGGTACTGAAATTTTTGATGAAAACCTTGTTTTATTACAACAATTATATACGTATAATGGGTCAATTCCAATCGTTAGTAATGAGGTTGTTTTAGACAATGAAAATATACTTTGGTTTGCTGACAATTTTAAAGGATTGGTAAAGTTTTCGACAAACAACAGCCCTTCATTTATTGCACCTGATGGACCTTCAACGTCTAGCTCCTTTGCCCTTGATATGATTGGAGATGATTTATGGATGGTTTCGGGTGGGTATGCTCAGCAAATCAATCAAAATAACCTCAACCATAGAAAAAATGGTTCGTGGAGTAAGTTTCCTACATTCATAAACAACCCTTTAAGTGGTGTTTTGGCTGGTTTGGTTGAAGTTGCTATAAATCCAAAAAATACTTCTCAAGTGTTTGTAGGTTCGTGGTCGGCAGGGTTAATAGAATACAATAACGACAACCTAGTTCAGGTATATAATGCTCAAAACTCACCATTAGATAGCGTGTTTTTTGGACCAACACAAGTAGGTACAGTTAATTTTGATGAGCAAGGAAATCTTTGGGTTACAACCTCTTTTCCCAACAACAACAAAGCATTGCATGTAAAAAAAACTGATAACACATGGTTTAGTTACGAATTTACAGGTATTACAGGCTCTAATAATTTTTTTACTGATGCCATTATTGATAAAAATGGTTACAAATGGTTTCTTGATCCTTCTGAAGGTGTTATTTTTGTTTTTGATGACAATAAAACGATAAGCAATACTTCTGATGATAGGATTGTGAAGTTGGGCGGCCCTTCAGATTTAATCGTTGAAATTCCTGGCTCAAATATCTTGAGCATTGCAGAGGACCACGATGGCGAAATTTGGTTAGGAACAGACGAAGGTATTGTTGTTTTCTTTTCCACTGGAGGAGTTTTTAATAATGAAATAACTGCCAATCAAATTTTTGTTGAACAAGATGGAAATGTGGAAATATTGTTAGGAACAGAAGTAGTTACAGCTATAAAAATTGATGGAGCCAACCGTAAATGGTTTGGAACGCAAAACTCAGGTGTTTTTTTGATGGATGAAAATGGAACAAAAGAAATTTCACACTTTACCAAAGAAAACAGCCCACTTTTTTCAAACAACATTTTAGATATTGCAATAAACGATATTACTGGAGAAGTTTTTTTTGCTACCGACAAAGGATTGGTTTCCTACAAAGGAACTGCCACGAATCCACTTGATGATTATTCTCTTTTTATTTATCCCAACCCTGTAAAACCAGATTTTAATGGAACAATTGCCATAAGAGGATTGGTGGAAAAATCAAATGTAAAAATCGCTGATATTAATGGTAATATTGTTTATGAAACCACATCATTAGGCGGACAAGCCATTTGGGATGGAAAAACTATTGAAGGAGAAAAGGTTACCTCTGGTGTTTACATGGTTTTTGTAAATAGTGAGGATGGTAGTCAAAAGAAAGCAGGAAAAATTCTGTTCTTAAATTAGTCATTAGAAATTAGTCATTAGAAATTTTAGTAACCAATGACCATATAACCAAATAACTGTCAACTAAATGCTCCACACTACAAAAGGAATTGTTATTCATCAGTTTAAATATGGAGAGAAAAGTGTTATTGCTAAAATTTATACCGAAAAATTTGGATTACAATCCTATATTATTAATGGGGTAAGAAGTAAAAAATCAACGAATAAATTTGCCTATTTACAACCTTTATCGTTAGTTGAAATCAATGCCTACCACAAAGAGAATAAAGGATTGCAGCATTTAAAAAGCATAAAACTTGATATTCCTTTTCAATACATTCCTTTTGATGTTTATAAAGGTAGCATCGCTTTTTTTGTTGCCGAGGTAATTTATAAAACAATTAAGGAAGAAGAAGCTAATAGTGAATTATTTGATTTTTTGTACAACAGTGTTCAGGTGTTGGATGTAACGAAAAAAAATCATGCTAATTTTCATGTTTATTTTTTAACGCTGTTTGCAAAATACTTAGGATTTCCGCCACAAAGCACTGTTGTTGAAACCACCAAAACAGTATATTTCGATTTGCAAGAAGGTATGTTTTGCCTCATTAAACCATTTCATCAGGCCTATTTAGAAACGGAAGCATCCTTAGTGTTATTAACTATTATTCAAACCCATTACCAAGAAATTGAAACCATTAGTATTGGAGGAAAATTAAGGACTACATTGCTACAAGGTTTATTGGATTACTATAAAATTCATGCTGTAAATTTCGACACGCTAAAAACCAAAGAAGTATTAGAGGAATTGTTTGTTTAATGCTTCTGCAACCACTAAATCCTCAGGAGAGGTAATTTTAATGTTTTCTTTATTACCCGCTACAAGGTGAATTTTTCCACCTGTTGCTTCAACAACACTTGCATCGTCCGTAAAAGCATCTACAAACTCTTGTTGGTAGGCTTTTTTTATGAGAGAAGTTTGAAAACACTGTGGGGTTTGTACTATTTTATAACACGACCGTTTTACTGCTTTGTTTTCTGTTTTAGTTACATGGCGTAAGGAATCCACTACATCAACAACAGGAATAGCATTTCCGTATTGTTGAGCTGTTTTAAAGCAATTAATAATAATATCTTGACTTACTAACGGGCGAACACCATCATGCACCGCCACAATACCATCTTCATCAACTAAAGCTAAGGCATTTTGAACAGAATGAAAACGAGTTGTTCCTCCTGCAACTATTTCGTGTGGAATGTTGGTAAACCCATATTTATAACAAAGCTCCTTCCAAAAGTCAAATTGATTTTCGGGAAGAGCCAGTATAATTTTTAAGTCAGAAAAAGTAGAATGAAATTTTTCTATGGTATGCATCAAAATAGGTTTGCCATTGAGTTCAAGAAATTGTTTGGGAATGTTTTCTCCCATTCGTTCTCCCTTTCCTCCAGCAACTATTATAGCATATTTACGCATTGCTTAATTCTTCTTCACTAAAAAATTCATCTGCATTTGCGGTATATGAATTTCCATGGTTATCATCACCATCATCCGTATGATTTGATTCTGAATACGTTGAATCTTCTTTTTTCCTGCCAATAGATCGAATGTAGGCATTCAACATTCGATGAATTTTTTCAATATTTTCAATTAATTCATTATTAGTTGATTCCTCAATTAATCCTCTTTCTAAAGATTTAATTACCCAACCTTTTGTTTCTAGTAAAAACCCTCTAGAAATATAACAATAATGTTTTTTATCTTTAAAGTTATATCTTCCATAACCTCCAGCAATGTTAGAGGAGATAGCGTCAGCAGCAATTACAAATGATTTTCCTATTGTATCTTTATTAAAGCCTTCCCAGTTATTTACAATTTTCCAAATGTCAGCTTCAAGGTTAAGGCATTCTTGGTATAATTTAAGGTCTTCTAGTTTCATGATGTAAATAGTTATTCGTTATTTGTTAGTTGTTATTTATATTTTATTATTTATATAATTAGCATTGCGTCACCATAGGTAAAAAAGCGATATTTTTCTTTCATGGCTTCTTTGTATGCTTTCATCACGTTATCATAACCTCCAAATGCAGCAGTCATCATCAATAAAGTTGATTCAGGCGTATGAAAGTTAGTTATCATGCAGTTGGCAATACTAAAGTCATAAGGAGGGAAGATAAATTTATTTGTCCAACCATCATAAGGTTTAAGAAATCCATCAGTAGAAACAGATGTTTCAATTGCTCTCATCGATGTTGTTCCTACAGCACAGATGCGTTTTCTATTTCTCTTAGTAGCATTAACAATTTCACAGGCTTTTTCTCCAACATGAGCTTCTTCAGAGTCCATTTTATGTTTTGTTAAATCTTCTACTTCAACGGTTCGGAAAGAACCAAGTCCCACATGAAGGGTAACGAATGCAAAATTAATTCCTTTAATTTCGAGGCGTTTCATTAAGTGTTTACTGAAATGTAAGCCTGCTGTTGGTGCAGCCACAGCCCCTTCATTTTCAGCATAAACTGTTTGATATCTTTCTGCGTCTTCTGGTTCAACAGGTCTGTTTATGTATTTTGGTATTGGTGTTTCTCCTAATCGTTGCGTGATGGCTTTAAATTCTTCATAAGAACCGTCAAACAAAAATCGGAGTGTACGACCTCTTGATGTTGTGTTATCTATAACTTCAGCAACTAAATCATCATCGCCAAAATATAATTTATTTCCAATTCGTATTTTTCGAGCTGGGTCAACTAACACATCCCATAAAAAACTTTCTCTATTTAATTCTCTCAGCAAAAACACTTCTATTTTTGCTCCTGTTTTTTCCTTGTTTCCATACAAGCGAGCAGGAAAAACTTTGGTGTCATTCATTATCATTAAATCACCCTCATCAAAATACTCTATAATATCTTTAAAAAGACGGTGTTCAATTTCTCCTGTGTTTTTATGTAATACGAGCAATCTTGATTCATCTCTTTCTGGAGAAGGTCTTTCTGCTAATAGTTCTGGAGGTAAATTAAATTTGAATTTTGATAATTTCATTTTGGGGTTTTTAAATACTAAATGGTTTAAAAATAAGTTCGCAAATGTAACAATATATCTAATATATACAAGTCTTATTTGTGGTTAAATAAAGCATTATTCTCATAAAAAACCCATTATCTTTTAGGATAATGGGTTTTAAATTAATCACAATTTTATTTTCATTTCAACGATTCAGCTCCAGCAACAATTTCTAAAATTTCATTAGTAATGGATGCTTGTCTGGCTTTGTTATAGCTTAATTTAAGTGCATTAATTAAATCATTTGCATTGTCAGTAGCCTTGTGCATAGCTGTCATTCTTGCTCCATGTTCTGAGGCGACTGAATCTAACAATGCTTTAAACAATTGTGTTTTTAATGATTTTGGAATTAATTCTTGTAATATTGAGGTTTTCTCTGGTTCAAAAATATAATCTATTGATGATGATGAAGTATTTCCTTTATTTTCTGTTGGTGGTAAAACGGGTAAAAATTGCTCAGCTTGTAATTCTTGTACAGCAGCATTTTTAAATTGATTATAAACCAACACTACTTTATCAATTTCTTTGTTCACAAAGGCTTGCATAATTTTATTTGCAATATCTGAAGCATTTGCAAAAGTTAGTTCATCCCAAATTTTTTCGGTATTAGCATTTAAATTAGGGCTTTGAGTTAATGTTGTTTTTTTTATTGCATCTCTAATTTTTTTACCTATAGGTAAAACTACAACATTAGCATTTTTGTATTCATTAGCAGCTAAAAGGATAACTTTTTTAATTACGTTATTATTAAAACCACCACACAATCCTCTATTTGATGTAATACCGACTAACAACACATTTTTTAGTTCTCGTTGCTCTGAATATTCTCCATCAATACTATCTAACCCAACGCTAATATTAGAAATTATTTCTTGCATTTTATTAGAATATGGTCGCATTTGCACTACTGCATCTTGAGCTCTTCTTAATTTAGCCGCAGAAACCATTTTCATAGCAGATGTAATCTGTTTCGTAGAGTTTACAGATACGATTCTATTTCTAATTTCTTTTAAGTTTGCCATTTTTTATAATTTACCAATTAATCAATTTAATAATGTAGCAATTAGTCATTGCTACATTGTTTTATTGGTGCATTAATTTTTATATTTTGCAGACAATTCAGCAGCTACTTTTTCTAACACAGAAGTAATTGCATCATCAAATTTACCAGCTTTCAATAAATCTAAAGTATCTCTGTGTTTGTTATTCAAATAACTGATGTATTCTTCTTCAAATTCTCTTACTTTATTTACAGGCACACTATTTATTAATCCTTTTGTTCCAATGTAAATAATTGCAATTTGATTTTCTACAGTGAAAGGAGTATGTTCTGCTTGTTTTAAGATTTCCACATTTCTTTTTCCTTTATTCAAAACTGCCATAGTTGCAGCATCAAGGTCGGAACCAAATTTCGAAAATGCTTCTAATTCTCTGTATTGTGCTTGATCTAATTTCAATGTCCCAGCCACTTTTTTCATTGATTTAATTTGAGCATTTCCTCCTACACGAGATACAGAAATACCTACGTTAATTGCTGGACGAACACCTTGGTTAAATAAATCAGATTCTAAGAAAATTTGACCATCAGTAATAGAAATTACGTTGGTTGGAATATACGCTGAAACGTCTCCTGCTTGCGTTTCAATAATTGGAAGAGCTGTTAATGAGCCTCCTCCTTTTACTAAATGACGAATAGATTCTGGTAAATCGTTCATTTCTTGAGCAATGCTATCTACATTAATAATTTTTGCAGCTCTTTCTAATAATCGAGAGTGAAGATAGAAAACATCTCCAGGATAAGCTTCTCGTCCTGGTGGTCTTCTTAATAATAATGAAACCTCACGATAAGCTACCGCTTGTTTTGATAAATCATCATAAACAATAAGTGCTGGTCTTCCTGTGTCTCTAAAAAATTCTCCTATTGCGGCTCCAGCAAATGGAGCGTAAAATTGCATTGGAGATGGATCTGATGCATTAGCTGCTACAACAACTGTATAAGCCATTGCTCCAGCATTTTCTAATGTTTGTACAATGTTTGCAACAGTTGATCCTTTTTGAGCAATTGCTACATAAATACAAAAAACGGGTTCTCCTCTATCAAAAAATTCTTTTTGGTTGATAATGGCATCAATAGCCACTGAAGTTTTTCCTGTTTGACGGTCACCAATAATTAACTCTCGTTGTCCTCTTCCAATTGGAATCATTGCATCAATTGCTTTAATTCCTGTTTGCATTGGTTCAGCAACTGGCTCTCTGTATATAACTCCTGGAGCTTTTCTTTCAATAGGCATTTCGTAAAGCTGTCCTTGAATTGGTCCTTTACCATCAATAGGAGTTCCTAATGTATCAACAACTCTACCTAACAATCCTTCACCTACATTAAGCGAAGCAATTCTGTTAGTTCTTTTTACATTATCTCCTTCTTTTAACCCATCAGAAGACCCCAAAAGTACTGCTCCTACGTTATCTTCTTCTAAGTTTAGAACAATACCATTTAATCCATTATCAAATTCAATTAACTCTCCAGCTTGCACACTTGATAATCCGTAAATTCGCACGATACCATCTCCCACTTGCAACACGGTGCCAACTTCTTCTAATTGAGCTTCGGTTTTAAATCCGGCTAATTGTTGTCTTAAAATTGCTGATACTTCAGCTGGTTTCACTTCTGCCATAGCTTTATGTTTTTATTATTTTATTAATTCACGTTTTATTTATTTCTTGTTTTACTTCATCACTAATCCCTAACTCTTAACTCTTAAGTACTCCTAACCCCTTAATATTCTCTGACATAAGGATTGTCGTCAAACTCCATTTCCAAATTGTTTAATTTTCTTCTAATACTCTCATCAATTTGCCTGTCGTCCACTCTTAAAATCATTCCTCCAATTATTTCTGGATTTACTATTTCATTCAATTCAATTGTTGCGTTTTCAGATTTTTCTAATAACGAAACTAATTTTTCTTTTTGAACTTCGGTAAGTGCAATTGCTGTAGTTACCTTTGCTGTTTTAATGTTGTGGTAATTTTTATATAACCCAATAAAAGATTCTGCAATTGAATAAAGAATTGCTTCTCTTTTTTTCTTTAAAATAAGCGTTATAAAAGTAGTGGATGTTAAAGATAAAGAATTAAAAAACACTTCTTTTAAAATGCTTTCTTTTTTATCAGATCGAACAATAGGACTTTTTAAAAGCAAAATGAGTTCAGGGTTTTCTTTACATACTAAAGAAATTAAATTCATATCACTAAATAATTCTTCTAATGTGTTTTGTTCTATTCCTAAGTCTAGTAATGACTTTGCATATCGTGGAGCTACCTTAATATCTAACATTACTTTAATTAGTTTAAATGAATATCATCAACAACACTATTGATTAATGCTTCTTGTTTTGTAGAAGAAGATAGCTCTTCTTTCAATATTTTTTCAGCAATTTCAACAGAAAGAATTGCTACTTGATTTTTTAATTCAGTAACGGCAGCCATTTTTTCGTGCTGAATGCTTTCTCTTGCAGAAGCAATTATTCGGTCAGCATCTTCATTGGCTTTGTTTTTTGCTTCCGATATTAATTTATCTTTCATCACACGAGCTTCTTTAAGCATTTCGTCTCTTTCAATTCTAGCTTGTTTTAATAAGTCTTCATTAGCAGAAACTAATTCAGCCATTTGAATCTTAGCTTCTTCGGCTTTATTTAACGCTTCTTCAATAGATTTTTCACGCTCATTTACTGCATTTAAAATGGGTTTCCAAGCATACTTTTTAAGTAAAAAAAGTAACGCTAAAAACAAGAGTGTTTGCCAAAAAAACAAACCTACTGAAAATTCATTTATTAATTTTTCCATATTATTTTATTAAAATTTAAATTTTAAAAAAACAACCGTAACCAATCGTTACGGTTGT
>PCUH01000051.1:24837-34727 GCA_002770955.1 Flavobacteriales bacterium CG18_big_fil_WC_8_21_14_2_50_32_9
GCAAATAATGCAGCAAATCCAATACCTTCAATAAGCGCTGCTGCAATAAGCATAGCTGTTTGAATTTTGTTAGTAGCCTCAGGTTGTCTCGCAATAGCGTCCATTGCTGAACCACCAATACGTCCGATACCAATACCGGCTCCGATTACTACTAAACCTGCACCTACAATCTCTGGAATTTCCATAATATATAAAATTTAAGTTAATAATTACAAATTAAATGATGGTTCACCTTAATGGTGGTCATCATGTTCTGCTACTGCTCCTCCAAAATAAAGAGCTGTTAGCATGGTAAAAATATATGCTTGTAAAAAAGCTACTAGCAATTCTATAATAGACAAAAACAATGTCAATCCTAAAAATGCTCCTCTTGCAAACCAATTTTGGAAAACAAATAACAATCCTACTAAACTCATCAATACAATATGTCCTGCTGATATATTTGCATACAAACGAATCATTAATGCAAATGGCTTAATAAAAACTCCTAATAATTCTATTGGAGCTAACACAAACTTCATTGGCACAGGTACTCCTGGCATCCAAAAAATATGTTTCCAATAGTCTTTTTTAGATGTAAATTGAGTAATTAAAAAAGTAATTAATGCCAAACAGAATGTAACCGCAATATTTCCTGTTACGTTAATTCCAAGTGGAGTAAGTCCTGTTAAATTTATGAACCATATAAAAAAGAATACTGTTAATAAATAACTCATGTATTTTTTATAATGTTTCTCGCCAATGTTTGGGATAGCAATTTCATCTCTCACAAACAACACTAATGGTTCCATAAATTTACCAACTGCATTAGGTATATGAGATTTTTTATATGATTTAGCAAATCCTCTAAACAATAAGAATATGAATAAGGAAATCAGCATTACACTAAAAACACTTTTGGTAATAGAAAAATCTAACGGCTTGGCATTCGTTACATGATGATCTTTATCCATAGACAAAGTTCCTTCCGCATCTGTTTTATATATTTTATTATGATAAATTTTATAATAATTTTCTTTTGACTCAGCAACAGCTTCACCATGGTGAAATTTTGATGACATAAAAACATGCAATCCGCCATCCCATAATATTATAGGCAATGGAAATCCGTAATGTGTATTGGTAGTTTTATCTGTAAAAAGATGAAAATCATACGCATCTTGCAAGTGATGCATAATGTCTTGTTTAATTTCTGATTTTACACTGTTTTCTTCTTTCGCAACTTCCTCAGAAGCAATAGTTAATGATGGTGTTATTAACAATAAAAATAAAAGTAATTTGAATATTTTTTTCCCTTGCATATCAGTCTTCAAAAAAAGGTTGTTTAAAAACGCTGCAAAAGTAATTATTAATATCTATTTTCAAAGTATATTCAAATAAATATTTACCACTTACTTTCAACCTCCTGAACCCCCTTTATTTAGCAACCTAATCAACACAATTGTTTCTAAAAAAAGGCTCACTGCATACGGTATAAAAAAGGCTGAAAATTCTAATTTTTCTACCTTTCCATTTTCATGATAATCAGGATAAAAAAAGATAAAAAACACCACAAACTTTAACATACTTACTGCCATAAAAAAATAGCCCAAGCTTTCAGCAAATTTATTTCTGAAATTGAATAGAAAAACGAAACCACCAAAGGTGATACTAAAATTAACGAAATAGGCTAAAATTATTTTGTTGGCAAACAACGGTAGGTCTAAGAAATGTAAAAGAAAAAGGTGTCCACAAAAAATTGCACCTAGAGATATTAATAATAGAAGGAAAAAATTAACTGTAACTCGTCTCATTGTTTTTCCTCATCCTCTTCTTGATTAATTTTATTTACTTGTTTTAGCACTGTATAAAGTGCCACGGCAACGCTTAGAATAGTTAGCCCTATAGTAAACCATTTTTTATCGGAAGGGTATTTTTCATCTAACAACTTTCCTGAGTATGCTCCCAAAAAAATAATTACCCCCATCTGAACTGCTATACCTGATAGCTTAGCAAATTTATTAAACGAGTTGGACTTCTTGGAGGGTTTCTCTTTTGATTCCATTTAGCGATTTTTTGTTGTCATTACCCATATTACAAGTTCCTGAAAAGTTAGCACCTGGCTCGATGGAAAGTTTACTCGCATTTATTTCGCCAACTATGTTTGCTGTTGACTTCAGTTGCAACAATTCTTCAACATTTATTTTTGCATTAATATTTCCTGAAACATCAGCATTTTTGCATGTAATATCTCCTTCAATAACTCCTGAAATGCCAACAACCAACTTTCCTTGCGATGAAAGAGAGCCATTTAAAACGCCATCTATTCTAATATCTCCTGCACAAATAATTTTCCCTGTAATTTCTGTCCCTTTTTGAATGATGTTGATTTCTGGTGATGTTGATTCTTGTGTTTTTGCCATTTTTATTGAGGTTTTACTGAACATTGTTGGTTTTTACTTACAAAAGTTTTTTAAAGAAAAACAAATATAATTTTATTTTTAAACTTCAACCTAACTTTTGAGTTAAAAATTGTTATTTTTTTATTTCTATGTTAAAGTTTTTATTGAAAAACTTAAGATAATTCTCCACATTTTTATCTTTATAAAACATATTAAAATTATCATTAGAAATAATAAAAGAAGCATATTCTTTTGTGTTTAAATTTTGTAATAAATCCTTATTAAGCAATATTGCTTTATAATAATCTATTGCTATTTGATCTCCGTCTAATTCTTTTATCATAATTAGTTGGTTATTTGCATCTAAAAAAATTGTTTTAATGGGTTCAAAATTAAATGATCCATAATTTTGCTTGTTAAAGTCGGCTATCGCGCTTTTATAATTATTCAATTCTTTGTCTGCATTTGGAACAACTATAACTACCATAAATTTATCACTAAAAACATGATTATAAGGGACATTACTCGCTTGTTCTTCTACTTCAACTTTTATTCCTGTTTTTATAAGTCCAAGCATTTTTTCCGCCTCTGGTTTTGATTCCGATTGAGGATGATTCATTATAAAGGTTTCTAATGCCAATTTAAATGTATCAACAGGACTTGTATGTCCAACTGCTAATGCTGCTAAAAAATCAAATTTATCTTGTAAATGATTCTCAGCAAATATTGTTTTAGCTGTTGCACATCTCAATATAACTTTATCATAATAGCGTTCTCTAAATAAATCGTACACGATGGTATAATAATTATCAACTCTTCTTCGGGTTTCACGAGTAACCTTATTATAGTTTGGGTTCAAAATAATTTTAGCATATTCGCTTTCAGGATAATTATTGAGTACTAAATTTTTATATTTCAACTCCATGGCATCATCTTTAATAAGCAAACCAACTCTATAAAGATTGAACCATGAAGGCAACACATAACCAGATGTATCATACCTGGAAATTAATTCTTCAAACGATGCTATTGAATTTGGGTAATCCTGAAAATCTTCTTTATAAATATTCCCTAATGCATATAATGCCTCTATTATTTTATTGTGAGAAGCCACCATTTTTTCATCAGTGAGGGGTATAAATTGTAAATAATATTCAGGAGTTGTTTTGGCATCAATCTTTGTTTTAGTTGTGTCAGATTTGGCTGAATCTGATAATTCTTCTTCATAAATTGTTTCTTCTGGCATTATGGTTTCTTTGTTACTTCTTCTCCAATTATCCTCAAGTTTTCTTTCGCCCCATTTTTTCCTAAAGTCAGTGAATCCAAATCCTAATGTATTTTGATTGTAAAAATACCATGCACCTTTGTTTGTTGAATTAGAACTGTTCTTGTTGTTTGCAAAAAAATCGTCATCACTACCCATGCTGGCTTGTTGCTTAGAAGCCAATTCATCGTCTTTGGCTTTTTGTGCCAACTCATTTATTATTTTATTCCTATACCCTTCATCATTTGCCAGTCGTTGCAAACTATCCTCTTCTTGAACGATGTAGATATTGTCCACTAATTTTTTTAATGCCTTGGTTCTCTCATTAATTTTATCAAAATCAACATGCTCTTTTGGTAAAAAAACCAATGAACTATCATAATAAGTATATGATTTAACGTATTTTGGAATCTCATAAAAATAATTTCCTAAACGCAAATAAGACAATGCTTTTTGTTTGCTGTTTGTAGTACTTGATGCAACCGATTTTTGTAAATAAGCTATCCCTAACGAATCATTTTCTTCTTTAAATTCAATATCTGCCAATGCAAAATAAATTTGATCTTTATAATCTTCATTTTTAATGTCTTTCAACATCTTTTTAAGCATTTTTTTAACACCTTCTTTGCCTTCCGATTTCGTATCATAAGCTAAAGCCTTGCTAATTTTAGCATTGAAAAGCGTTTCGTAATTTGGTTTTAATTTTATTACTTTCCCAAAATAAATTGATGCTTGTTCATACTCTTTTTGCTTTAACCAAAGCTGAGCCAACACATAGTTAAATCGAACCTTATCTCTTTTGCCCCTTGTTGTTTCTAATGCTTTACTCAATTTTGTTATCGCTTCTTCTCTGTTGTTCTTTTTGATATAATAAGTAGCAAAAACAGCATTAAATTCACTACTAAGTTGTTTGGGAACAGCCCCACTTTCTTCTAACTTTTTTAAAACAGCTTCGGCTTTGTTCAGCTCATTTAGTTCAATGTAGGTTCTTGCCAACCAAATCATCCCTTCATATCCAGCAGGTTTCTTTTTATACGCTTTTGCTATATATTCAAATACCTCAACAGCAATATAATACTCTTGTTTATAAAACCTAGCTTTACCCATTAACATATAACTATCATCTATCCAACGGATATGTTCTTCATTTTTGAGGTAAATGGAATGTCTGTCAATTACATTGGTAGTTTTGTCAATTACCCTTTCCATGTTTGGATACATACTTTTCGACTTCGCTTCATCAGGGTAAACAAACAAAGGTATTAATTCAGAAAAATCATCTTTGTGGTTATAATAAAGCTCTTTAACATCTGCTTTCAAAATCTCACGAGCATTAAAATAACCATTATAATGAGCGGTTGTGTTATGATAAGCTCTCCTAGTAAATGTATTCTTTTTACGAGAACACGAATAAATCGCCAATAGTAAAAAGGCAATTAATATAAAAGCTACTATGTTTTTGATTTTTAACAAGGATTTTTTTGTGATGTATAAACTTTAAAAAAGTAAATTTAGTATAATTTGCGAAAGTAATTATTTATAGAGAAAGAATTAATAAGAGTTGATTAGAAAAAAATCAGACAAAATAAATTGTTTAAAATAAATTACAACTATGTTAAAAACAAATGCGCTTTAAACCGTATATTTGTTTGCTTAATTTTTAATACCCAAATATGGAAAATTTTATTGTTTCAGCTAGAAAATACAGACCCGCAACATTTGATACTGTTGTTGGGCAAGATGCCATTACTTCTACTTTAAAAAACGCCATAAAAACCGCCCATTTAGCTCAAGCATTTCTATTTTGCGGACCTAGAGGTGTTGGAAAAACTACCTGTGCAAGAATTTTAGCTAAAACCATTAATTGCTTCAACATCACAGAAAATATTGAAGCCTGCAACGAATGTGATTCGTGCAAATCGTTTGATGAAGGACAATCTTTAAATGTATATGAATTAGATGCCGCTTCTAACAATTCTGTGGAAGACATCCGAACACTTATTGACCAAGTTCGTTTTGCACCACAATTAGGAACGCACAAAGTATATATTATTGATGAGGTACACATGCTCTCCAACCAGGCATTTAATGCATTTTTGAAAACATTGGAAGAACCTCCAAAACACGCTATTTTTATTTTAGCCACAACCGAAAAACACAAAATTATCCCAACCATACTTTCTCGTTGTCAAATTTTTGATTTCAATAGAATTCAAATTGATGACATTGCCAGTCATTTAAGCAAAATTGCTGAAAAAGAAAACATCACTGCTGCTCCCGAAGGATTGCATATTATTGCTCAAAAAGCCGATGGTGCTTTGCGTGATGCCCTTTCTATGTTCGATCAAATAGTTAGTTTCTCTGGAAATAATGTTACCTATCAAAATGTTATTGACAACCTTAATATTTTAGATTACGATTATTACTTTAAAATTACTGACGCAATCATCCAAAAAGACATCTCTACCTCTTTACTCGTTTTTAATGAGATTTTAAACAATGGTTTTGATGGACATAATTTTACCAATGGTTTGTCCGAACATTTTAGAAACCTACTCGTTTGCCAAGATGCAAAAACCATCAACTTACTCGAAGTGGGGGCTGCCATCAAAGAAAAATACCTTGCTCAAGCAAAAAAAATTAATCTTGCCGATCTAATTCAGTTTTTAATCCTTACTTCAAAAACAGATACACTTTATAAAAGCAGTAAAAACCAACGCTTACTTGTTGAAGTTATGCTAATGCAACTATGTTCTATCGAAAACGAACAGAACGAAAAAAAAAAGTCCTTAATTAAACTACCTTTTAACGATAAAGAAAAATCAACTCCTGTTCAATTTTCCACACCAATTCAAAAAGTTGAAACCCTACAAGAAGAACCCGCACAGCCACTTCAAACTCCAATTGAAAAAACAGCAACTAAAGACACGCCTACTTCAATTTCCATAGTTGCTTCAGAACAACCAAAAGCGGACTCAACTCAACCTATTACCAACGATTTTTTATTTGCTGACAACATTTCTATTAAACCACAAGTTCCAAAAAAAGAAGAAGATACCCCAAAAATAAACCTCGAAGATATGCCAAAAGACCCATTTACCGAGGAACAATTTATAGGAAAATGGATAGCCTATAAAAATCAATTACTTGACAAAGGTAAATTCAATTTAGCTTCTATATTTGAAACAACTCCTTTATTAGAAAACACAACCATCACTATATCAATAGAAAACAAAGCTTTAGAAGATGATTTTTTAGCCCAAAAATCTGATTTTCTAAACTTTTTGAGGAAAGAACTCAACAACTACGAAATAGATTTTATTACCACCATTAACACCGATAAAACAACTAAAAAAGCATACACTCCTGATGAAAAATTCGCCAAAATGAGTGAGAAAAATCCAACATTAATTACATTAAAACAAAAATTAGATTTAGAAATTGGGTATTAATTTCTTTTTTAATTTTATATTTGACATCTTAATAACTGATAATTAATTTTTTAATAAAAACAAATTCATGAAAAAAATCATTCTAATTGCCGTTGCAGCTATCACTCTTTTTCAATTCTCTTGTAAAGAAAAACCTGTTCAACAAAAATACAAATACAACTACGAAACCGTTGAAGGTGATGACCTTAATACGTTTATCTACACCTTAGAAAATGGACTGAAAATTTATATGTCCATCAACAAAGATGAACCCCGTATTCAAACCAACATTGCCGTAAACACAGGTAGCAAACAAGACCCTGCTGATGCAACTGGTTTAGCTCATTACCTAGAACACATGGTGTTTAAAGGCACTTCAAAAATTGCTACCATCAACTGGGAAGCCGAAAAAGTAATCCTTCAACAAATTTCCGATTTATACGAAAAAAGAAGAAGTGTAACCGATGAAGCCGAACGAAAAGCCATTTACCATCAAATTGATAGCCTTTCTGGTGTTGCTGCTCAATATGCCGTGCCTAATGAATACGATAAAATGATTAGCTCTATTGGAGCAAAAGGAACCAATGCCTACACCTCTGTAGAACAAACGGTTTATATCAATGATATTCCTTCCAACGAATTTGAAAAATGGTTATCTGTTGAATCTGAAAGATTTAGTGAATTAGTATTGCGTTTATTTCATACTGAATTAGAAGCTGTTTATGAAGAATATAACCGAAGCAGAGACAATGATTATTGGTTGGCTTATGAAGCCATGTCCAAAAATTTATACAAAAATCACCCTTACGGAACACAAACCACCATTGGAACAAGTGAACATTTAAAAAATCCTTCCATGGAAAAAATTCACCAATATTTCAATGAAAGATATGTTCCTAACAACATGGCTATCATCCTTGCCGGAGATATCAATCCAGATGAAACAGTAGATTTAATCCAAAAATATTTTGGTGATTATAAATCAAAAGAAGTTCCTAAATTTACTTTTGAACCCGAAGTTGAAAAAAATGAACCAGAATACATCACCGTTACAGGTAGCGATGCTGCCTTTGTTAATGTTGGTTTTCGTTTGCCTGGAGTTGACGATAAAGAAACATACATTCTACCACTTTTAAGCTCTCTTTTAGCTAACGGACAAGCGGGCTTAATTGATTTGGATTTAGTGAAAGACCAAAAAGTCCTTTCTGCCTATGCTTATCACGAAATTAATAAAGATTATGCTACACTTCAATTTGGTGCTAACCCAAGAGATGGACAAAAATTAGAAGATGTAAAAAATTTATTAATTGCCGAAGTTGAAAAACTTAAAAAAGGCGAATTTGAAGAGTGGATGCTCCCTGCAGCTATTAAAAATTTTAAATTAAACGACCAACAATCTAACCTCTACAACTGGTATAGAGCCAGTAAAATGACTACCGCTTTTATTTTAGGTCAAAAATGGGACGATGTGGTGAATGAAAATAAAAAATTAGAAACCGTTACCAAACAACAAATTGTTGACTTCGCTAATAAATATTTAAAAGATAATTATGTAGTAGTTTATAAAGAAACAGGCGAACGAAATAATCCTAAAGTAGAAAAACCTGCCATCACCAAAGTACAATTAAACAGAGATACAGCTTCTGTTTTTGCTCAAGCATTCGAAAAAATGGAAGCCACCAGACTAACTCCTGTTTTTGATGATTTTAAAGCAATAGTAAAAGAAGATAAATTAGCCTCTGGAGTGCCTTTTTATTACGTTCAAAATACCACCAACCAAGTTTTTAGTCTAAACTATATTTTAGACATGGGTGCCTTTAGCGACAAAGAAATGGCATTGGCAGTAAATTATTTAGAGTATTTAGGCACAGAAAAATACACCGCCAACGAACTTCAAATTGAACTTTTTAAAAAAGGATTGAGCTACAGTGTGTATGCTGCTGACGAAAGAGTATATGTTACCCTCTCTGGGTTAGAAGAATCCTTAGAAGAAGGCATCCAACTTTTTGAGCATATTTTAGCCAATGTGCAACCCAACCAAGAAGCTTACAACAATATGGTAGATGGCATCCTGAAAGATAGAATGGATACCAAACTAAGCAAAGGAGCCATTCTATACGGAGGATTATTAAACTACGGAAAATATGGTGCTGATGCTCCCATAAAAAACATAGTAAGCAAAGAAGCACTCAAAAGTTTAGACGTTAACAACCTCATTACAAAAATAAAAGAACTGACTTCTTATCAACATTATGTATATTATTATGGTACAAAAGAGCAAAAAGAAGCCAATGCACTTATTAGCCTACACCATAAAGTACCAACAGAACTAAAACCATTAATCCCTGCAAAAAAATTCCCTGAATTAGAAACTACCACCAACAAGGTTTATTTTGCAAATTATGATATGGTACAATCCGAAATGCTCATGGTGTCTAAAATAAAACCTTACACCAAAAAAGAAGTTCCTGCCCTCACGTTGTTTAATGAATATTTTGGTTCTGGACTATCTTCCATAGTTTTTCAAGAAATTAGAGAATCCAAAGCATTAGCATATTCTGCGTATGCTTTTTACACAAGCCCCAGAAAAGTAGACCGTTCGCACTACCTGCAAGCTTATGTAGGCACACAAGTAGATAAATTGAACGATGCCACACAAGCCATGTTAGAATTGATGAACAATATGCCTGAAGTAACCGACCAGTTTAACGGTTCAAAACTAGCAGCACTCAAAAAAATAGAAACCAGCAGAACCAAACAAGCAAGCATTTTCTGGAAATACCTCAATGCAAAAGAATTAGGCATTGATTATGA
>PCUH01000051.1:34927-35069 GCA_002770955.1 Flavobacteriales bacterium CG18_big_fil_WC_8_21_14_2_50_32_9
ATTAACATATTATATGATTACTATGCAAGTCCCGTACATCCTAAGCTATAACCGTACGAGCTAAGCTAAGCGAGGGCAAAGTGTGTGGTTGGCTTAGGTCGAGCAAAAACAATACATTATAAAAAAATAGTATTTTTGATTT
>PCUH01000051.1:35147-35823 GCA_002770955.1 Flavobacteriales bacterium CG18_big_fil_WC_8_21_14_2_50_32_9
AATGGCGTGTGAAAATTTTAATAAAGCTATTAGTTTAGGTTATTCAGTAAAGCCAAAAGAACTGAAAGATTGTTCAATTAAATAAAAGACTTTTAAAGTAAAGTTAATTATGATATTCGAGGTTAAATCAATAGATGTTTACTTTTATAGAATGTTTAGTTCTTTAATGATTTTTGTATCCATATATTATTACCAATTGAATCATGTGTTTTTTGGTTTTTTAATTATTCTATTCTCATTGATGTTTGTATTCAGTAAAATGGATATATTAAGAATAAACGAATGTGAAATTGAGATTATAAAGAAACCTTTATTACCTATTTATAAAAAAGTTAAGAAAATAAGTTTTAATGAAATTAAATCAATTGATTATATTGAAGGTAAGATAAGTATCTTTTCAATATTTCTAAATATATTAAATTATGTTCCTGGTTCTATTAAATCAGAAGATGAAATAGTAATTAATTATGAAAGTGGAAAATTATATAGATTAGAAAAAATTGGTTTTAAGAGTGATTTTAAGAAAGCTGCTCTAACAATTAAAGAAAAAGTGGATAATAAAATAAGGTAGTGTTAAACTACCACCGTACGAGCTCTCGCTGCTGCAAGCGTCCCGCTTGTGGTAAATAAAAGTTAGAAATATAGTAGTGCAAAAGATTTTTGTAATGAAAAAGGT
>PCUH01000049.1 GCA_002770955.1 Flavobacteriales bacterium CG18_big_fil_WC_8_21_14_2_50_32_9
TTTTTATTAACAATCAAATAAAAATGAGCTTTTTACAATAGGTCAAGGGCTTTAATATCACTAATTTTGCAGTTCTTTATTTTTCAATAATCAAAACTGTAAAAAACAATGAGTGAAAAACACATTAAAAACGCCTTAATATCTGTATATCATAAAGATAATTTACAACCAATAATAGAAAAATTAAACCAACTTGGTGTAACACTATATTCTACAGGTGGCACCCAAAAATTTATTGAAAGCCTTAACATTCCTGTTATTCCTGTCGAAGAACTAACTTCGTATCCTTCTATTTTAGGAGGTAGAGTAAAGACGTTACATCCTAAAATTTTTGGTGGAATTTTAAACAGAAGAGCATTGGCAGAAGATCAAACACAAATTGCCGAATACGAAATACCAGAAATAGATTTAGTAATAGTTGATTTATATCCTTTTGAAGAGACAGTAAAAGCTGGTGCTTCCGAAACGGATATTATTGAAAAAATAGACATCGGAGGAATCTCTCTAATTAGAGCTGCGGCAAAAAACTTTAATGATGTGCTAATTGTTTCTTCCAGAGAACAATATAAAAACTTATTGACTTTATTAACAGATAAAAATGGCACATCAAAATTAGAAGATAGAAAAAAGTTTGCACAAGATGCGTTTAATATTTCATCACACTACGATACTGCCATTTTCAATTGGTTTAACAACGATAAAGAAGCTGTTTTTAAACAAAGTATAACCAAAGCCCAAGTACTTCGCTATGGAGAAAACCCACATCAAAAAGGAATTTTTTATGGCGACTTAGAAAGTATGTTCACCAAACTTAACGGAAAAGAACTCTCTTACAACAATTTATTGGATGTTGATGCAGCCGTTAATTTAATGGCTGACTTTATGGATGCAAAACCAACATTTGCTATTTTAAAACACAATAATGCTTGTGGTATAGCAACCAGAAACACCTTGTTAGAAGCATGGAAAGATGCTCTTGCTGGAGATCCTGTTTCTGCTTTTGGTGGAATTTTAATTTCAAACACTACTATTGATTTGCCTACAGCAACAGAAATTACCAATTTATTTTATGAAGTAATTATTGCTCCTAACTTCACTCCAGAAGCATTGGAGGTATTGAAAGAGAAAAAGACTAGAGTTATACTAATTCAAAAACCAATAGCACTTCCAAAAAAACAATTCCGAACTATTTTAAACGGAGTGCTAGAACAAGATAAAGATTTAATTACCAACAAAGCTGCTGATTTCAGCAATGTAACGGTTAAAAAACCAACAGCAACTGAAATTACAGATTTAGAATTTGCAAATATATTGGTAAAGCACACCAAATCAAATACCATTATTCTAGCTAAAAACGAACAGTTATTTGCAAGTGGAACAGGGCAAACATCAAGAGTTGATGCACTCAGACAAGCCATTCACAAAGCAAAAAGCTTTGGCTTTGATTTGAATGGAGCCGTTATGGCTTCCGATGCGTTTTTTCCATTTCCTGATTGTGTAGAAATTGCTCATAATGCAGGAATAACAGCCGTAATTCAGCCTGGAGGCTCAATAAAAGATGCCGAATCAATTGATTACTGTAATAAAAACAATATGTCAATGGTTACAACTGGTATTAGGCATTTTAAACATTAAAGAATAAGGGATTAGTTGTTAGGTGTTAGTAAATAGTAATGTAGCAATATCAATATAACAATTTAAAAATTCGTGTATTCGTGGCTAAAAAAGTGAATGTACTAATGGAAAAAATAAACAAAACAATGTTCACACTTCTTACAACTTAATAAAAAAAATATCTTTTAAAATAGTACATTTACCACTTAAATACACTTTATAATAAATATGGGACTATTTAATTTTTTAACCCAAGAAATTGCCATTGACTTAGGTACGGCTAACACACTTATCATTTATAATGACAAGGTAGTAGTTGATGAACCCTCCATTGTTGCCAAAGACAGAATAACAGGAAAAATTATTGCCGTGGGTAGAAAAGCCATGCAAATGCACGGAAAAACGCACGAAGATATAAAAACCATTCGTCCGCTAAGAGATGGAGTAATTGCAGATTTTGATGCTGCCGAACACATGATTAGAGGCATGATTAAAATGATAAATCCTAAAAAAACATTATTCACTCCTTCGTTAAAAATGGTAATTTGTATTCCATCAGGAATTACTGAGGTAGAAAAAAGAGCCGTAAAAGATTCTGCTGAGCATGCTGGCGGAAAAGAAGTTTACCTTATTCACGAGCCAATGGCGGCTGCAATAGGCATTGGTATTGATGTGCTAGAGCCTATGGGAAATATGATTATTGATATAGGTGGAGGCACCTCAGAAATTGCAGTTATTGCCTTAGGAGGAATTGTTTGTGATAAATCCATTCGGGTTGCTGGAGATGATTTTACCAACGATATTGTTGATTATATGCGAAGACAACACAATTTATTAATTGGAGAACGCTCTGCCGAACAAATAAAAATTGAATGTGGTTCCGCATTAACTGAATTAGAAAATCCACCAGAAGATTATGCGGTGCAAGGAAGAGATTTAATGACAGGAACACCAAAAGAAATTACCGTTTCTTACACCGAAATTGCTCACGCACTCGATAAATCTATTGCTAAAATTGAAGAAGCCGTATTAAATGCCTTAGAAATGACTCCTCCTGAATTGTCGGCCGATATTTTTAAAACAGGTTTATACTTGGCTGGTGGAGGATCAATGCTTAGAGGATTGGACAAGCGAATTTCCATGAAAACAAAATTGCCTGTGCATATTGCAGAAGACCCATTAAGAGCAGTAGCAAGAGGAACAGGAATAGCATTAAAAAACATTGACAAACTTCCTTTCTTAATAAAAGAATTGAAAGGGTAATTTAATGTGAAAATGTACCAATGTGTGAATGTGTGAATGTGGAAATTATTCAAAATTTAACATTTAAAACTCAACATTTAACATTTCTTTTTATTTCAATTTAAAGTACAAATGCGAAATTTCATACAATTTCTAACTAAAAATTCTTTTATTTTTCTATTCTTATTTTTAGAACTCGTTTCGTTTACTCTTTTAATAAAAAACAATAACTACCAAAATTCTAAAATAGTAAACTCCTCAAACTTTTTGGTTGGAAATTTATTCGAAACAATTTCTAACATAACTGATTATTTTTATCTTAAAACAGAGAATGAGATTTTAAGAACTCAAAATTCCAAATTACTTTCTGCCGAAAAAAAATCATTTACTAAAATATTTGGCAATACAGTTCAAATAAATGACACGAGTTATTTTCAAAAATATGTTTATACAGCCGCAAAAGTGATTAACAATTCAACCAATCAACGAGAAAATTATATTACTATAGACAAAGGAGCCATAAACGGTATTAAACCAGGAATGGCGGTTATTAATAGCGATGGCGTTGTTGGAATTGTTAAAAATGTTTCTGCCAATTTTAGCACATTAATTTCTATGTTGCATCAAAAAAATTCCATTAGTGGAAAAATCAAAGCATCAAATTATTATGGATCTGCCGTATGGGATTCAGATAAAAATCAATATAACACAGCTTTTTTAAAAGAAATACCTAATCATGTTCAATTGGCTATAAACGACACTATTGTTACTAGCGGTTTTTCATCTATTTTTCCCGAAGGAATATTATTAGGCACAATAAAATCATTTGAGCTTCCAAAAGGAAGTAATTTTTATACTATTGAAATTAATTTATCTGTTGATTTCAAAAAATTATCACACGTTTATATTGTAAAATCATTGTTGAAAGAAGAACAAACACAACTCGAAAAACTAAATCAAGAAAATGTTAATTGACGGAATAAAATATACTATTTATTTTTTATTATTGGTGTTAATTCAAGGATTGATATTAAATAACATTGAATTTAGTGGTTATATTAATCCTTATATTTATGTGCTTTTCATTTTAATTTTACCTTTCAATACATCAAAATATACGGTTTTAGTCTTAGCATTTATTCTTGGTTTATCAATAGATGCATTTTCTAGCACAGCAGGAATGCACACATCAGCCACTGTTTTCATGGGGTTTTTAAGAAATTATATTTTGAAACTTATTGAACCACGCGATGGATATGAAATTTCATCTAAACCTTTAGCAGAAGATATGGGCATACAATGGTTTACTACTTATAGTACAATTTTAGTATTAAGTCATCATTTGTTTCTCTTTTTTATTGAATCATTTAAATTTTCTCAATTTTTTACCACACTCGGAAGGGCAATCATAAGTTGTGTTTTTACGCTATTATTGATTTTTATTGTTCAATTATTTAACTACAAAAAAGCAAGTAGAAGATGAACAATTTTACCAATAGAAAATATATTATCGGAGCAATATTTATTTCTATCGGGTTGATATTCCTCATAAGACTCATCAATATTCAATTAATAAACAATAAATATAAGTTAGATTCTGATAGTAATGTGTTGCGTGTAATTACACAATATCCAGCAAGAGGATTGGTTTATGACAGAAAAGGAGTTTTGTTGGTTTATAACGAAGCCGCCTATGATTTAATGTTAATTCCAAGGCAGTTAAAAGAAATTGACACCAATGCTTTTTGTAAATTATTTGAACTTACAAAGGAAGAATTTATTGAAAAATTAACTAAAATAAAGAACTATTCAACCTACAAACCTTCCGTTTTTGAGAAAGAACTTTCAACAGAAGCCTACGCCAACATTCAAGATCAACTTTATAAATTTCCAGGATTTTTTATAGAAACAAGAACATTACGTTCCTATCCAAATAAAAACGCAGCTCATCTTTTAGGGTACATTGGTGAAGTAACCCCTGGAATAATTGAAAAAGACAACTATTATAAATCGGGAGATTATATTGGAAAGAGTGGGATTGAATTGGCTTATGAAGATTTATTGCGAGGAAAAAGAGGTGTTAAAAAAGTGATGGTGGACGTTCACAACAGAGAAAAAGGAAGGTACTTAAACGGAACAGAAGACACCCTGTCTATTTCGGGAAAAACCTTACATACAGGTATCGATATTGATTTGCAAACCTATGGAGAATTGTTAATGCAAAACAAAATAGGAAGTATTGTGGCTATTGAACCTTCGAGTGGTGAAATTTTATGCTTAGTTTCTTCACCATCATATAACCCAAACATGCTAGTTGGCAGAGAGGTACGAAAAAATTACCCTATTTTAAGTAAAGACAGTCTAAATCCGCTATTTAACAGAGCAACTATGGCTCAGTATCCTCCAGGTTCTATTTTCAAAACCATACAAGCACTTATCGCCATGCAAGAAGGAGTAATAACTGAAAATACGGGTTTTTCTTGTTTAAAAAACTTAGTGGGCTGCCATAATCACCCATCAGCAACCGATGTGGCATCATCAATTAAAATGTCATGCAACCCCTATTACTTTCAGGTTTTTAAAAAAATCATTCAGCAAAATAAAGCAAAAAGTATTTATAAAGATAGTGAAATTGGGTTAGCTGAATGGAGCAAACGAGTGAAAAAATTTGGATTTGGAGGAACACTTCAAACAGATATTCCTGGTGTTAAAAATGGATTAGTTCCTGGTGTTGAATTTTATAACAAATGGTATGGAGAAGGACGATGGGCATTTAGTACTATTTTTTCGTTGAGTATTGGACAAGGTGAATTGGGGGTTATTCCAATTCAAATGGCAAATTTAGCTGCAATTATTGCGAATAAAGGTTTTTATTACTCCCCTCACATTATAAAAAGAGTAGATGAAAAAGCTACTATTCCGGATATGTTCAAACAAAAAAATTATGTAGGTGTTGACGCAAAGTATTTTGAACCTATAATTGATGGAATGCACAGAGTTACCTCTGAGGCTGGCGGAACAGCTCGTAGAGCAAAAATTGAAGGTATAGAGGTTTGTGGTAAAACTGGAACAGCACAAAACCCACATGGAGAAGATCATTCCGTTTTTATTGCATTTGCACCTAAGGACAACCCTAAAATTGCTATTGCTGTTTATGTAGAAAATGCTGGTTTTGGAGGTACTTGGGCTGCTCCAATTGCAAGTTTAATGATGGAAAAATATCTAACAGACAGTATCTCTAATAAAATTAAAGAACAACGAATTTTGGAAGCAAATTTAATGAATGTTACACCAAAAAAATGAGAAATCAACGCAGCATATTTAAAAATATTGATTGGGTAACTATTAGTATTTATTTAGCCTTAGTTTTTATTGGCTGGATAAGTATTTATGCAGCGGTTTATAACGAAGAAAACAGTGCTATTTTTGATGTTTCTCAACGCTATGGAAGTCAGTTAATATGGATGATTTTTGCCTTTATAATTGCATTTGTTATTTTACTTTTAGATGGAAATTTTTTTACCTCTTTTGCCATACCCATTTATGGATTACTTATGCTAATTTTAGTAGCAGTTTTATTATTTGGTGTTACTGTAAACGGAGCAACTTCATGGTTTGAAATAGGTCGCGTAAAAATTCAACCTGCAGAATTTGCCAAATTTGCTACCGTATTGGCTTTAGCAAAATACCTTTCAATGCCCAACATTAGGATTAAAGAATTTAAAACAAAAGTAATTGCTACCACTATTATAGCTATTCCTGCACTACTTATTTTGATGCAAAACGATACAGGTTCAACACTTACTTATGTTGCTTTTATCTTTTTACTCTATCGAGAAGGTTTATCAGGAAACATACTGTTTTTAGGCGTTCTTGCCATCTTAGTATTTGTCTTAACTCTTGTTTTCGGAGCTACGTCAATGATTCTTTTTGGTTTTATCATCTTTTTGTTGCTCTATGCTGCCACTAAATATGATTTGAAAATAACAGTTTTTACAACACTAGCAATAATTTCATTCTTAATATTTAATACTTATTTTGAAATAAAAGATAGTTTTATTTTCTTTGGAATTACACTAATATTATTTTCAATCTTCCTTTTTATATTTACAAATAAAAAACTAAAAGATAAGGGAAGTCATTATTTAGGTATTTTCATTTTTGTAGTTTCTTGTGCTTATATTTATAGTATAGATTTTGCATTTAACAAAGTGCTAAAAGAACATCAACGAACCAGAATAACCGTTTTGCTTGGAGAAGAAGACCAATTAATTAAGCAAATAAAAACACTTGAATTTAAGATGAATGAAGAAACATTCTCTCAAGAACAAAAATTAGTAATAAAAACAGATTTAAAAACAAAAAAAGAAAGCTTAAAAGAGTTGCAACAAGGCAATGGTTGGAACATTAAACAATCATTAATTGCAATTGGTTCAGGTGGTTTTACTGGTAAAGGTTTTTTACAAGGAACACAAACAAAATTTAATTTTGTTCCCGAACAAAGTACCGATTTTATTTTTTGCACCATAGGCGAAGAATGGGGGTTTTTAGGCACTTCGTTTGTAATATTGCTTTATATGGCACTTTTTTTACGAATTATTTTTATTGCAGAAAAACAACGATCCACCTTTAGCAGAATTTACGGATATGGTGTTGCCTCTATTTTGTTTATTCATTTTATTGTTAATATAGGAATGACAATAGGTTTAGTTCCTGTTATTGGTATTCCCTTACCTTTTATTAGCTATGGAGGCTCTTCGCTCTGGTCATTTACAATTTTGCTTTTTATTTTTATAAAACTAGACTCTGAACGATTGTTTGTGTTAAGATAAATTTAAAAAAACATATTGAATCTTAAACTAAATACTTACCTTTATTTAAAAATTCATCCTGATATCTATCAGGGACAAATAATCTTACTCTTAAAAAAATGAAAAAAATATCCTTTATCTCATCATTTATACTACTGATTTCCTTATGTGCTGTGGCACAAAAAAATGTAGTTAAGATTCATGCTCTTCCTTTTGCTTGGGGCGAAATGCGTTTTGGGTATGAGAGAGTGCTTACTCCTAAACTTTCGTTACAGTTTAATTATGGTGGTTTCTTTTCTAACAAAATTCCTTCTTTACTTTATAGGACTTCTTCAGTAGAAACATACAATAATACTGTCCCAATCCTAAATAAATTAAATGGTTTCAGCACTAGTATCGATTTAAGAATATACACAAAAGGAGATGCCCCTCAACGCTTTTATATTGCTCCGTATGTTAAATATAATCGTTATAACATTACTGCTTCAGCAAGTTTTGAATACGCTGCAAATCCTTCAGAATTTATACAATTAACATCAGAACAACAAGCAGTTGGTGGTTTTCAAACAGACGGAAACTATCATTATGACGCAACTGGAACGCTAGATGGTACAATTACTCAATATGGACTTGGCTTTTCAATAGGCATTCAATTCATTGTTGCAAAAATAATATCAATAGATTTAACCTTCATTGGATTGGGTGTTGAATACAACGATGTTAATGCTGATTTAACTACCAATATTGATGTTGATTATCAAAAATGGCTTCCTTATGTGCAAAGTGAAGTTGAAGATATTCCTTATATTGGTAATAAAGTTGAACTTGAAGCAGAAAAAGATAAAATTAAAATGCACGCACCTATAATTGCTCCGACTTTGAGAGCAGGTATTACTGTAGGTATTGCTTTTTAATATACTCAACACACTTAGATTTTCGGGAATTTTGACGAATTTATTTTTTTTTCTTTATCAAGGCGAAATTTTCAAGCATTTTAACTCTATTTAGTATTTTTGTTTTAATTATATTTATCATTACTAACCGACTAATGTGGCTAAAGCCAATAATATGAATTGATTACG
>PCUH01000150.1:0-451 GCA_002770955.1 Flavobacteriales bacterium CG18_big_fil_WC_8_21_14_2_50_32_9
GCTTTCCTTTCAAGTGTGTTTGAACTATTGGAATGGCACATCATAGCCTCTATTTAACAAGGTTCCTCCTGAATGACATTAAGTTAAGAATATAAACTAGCCAACTATTTTTTCGCCAAAAGCGTTTAAGTCAACGCCATCAAAATTCCCTGAACTCATTAGTAGCAATACACTGTTGTTCCAGTTTTTATTTTCTAATACGTTTACCAATTGTTTAGAATCGTTAATTACCTCAACATTATCGGAAGCAAAAGCGTTTTTAACTTCTGCAGGTGTAATGTGTTCTAGTTTTTTATGTGCTAAGGTATGTTCGCTATAGTAAACATAAGCTTCATCAGCATCGCTCATGGCATTTTCATACTCGCTTAAAAAATTTTTATTTAAGCTGCTAAACGTATGTAACTCCATACAAGCCACTACTTTCCTGTCAGGGTATTGTTGTTTAACTGCT
>PCUH01000150.1:489-8407 GCA_002770955.1 Flavobacteriales bacterium CG18_big_fil_WC_8_21_14_2_50_32_9
ATCTTTGTAAACAGCCGTTGTTTCACTTTTGGCAATTAATTCTAATCGTTTTGCAGCTCCTTTAAATGTAGCTATTGCCCTAAAAAAATCAGCATCATCAACACCCAATTGATTGCAAATTAATTTTGCTCCATTTATATTTTGTAAATTATGGTCGCCAAAAACCATAAGAGGAATATTTCCTATTTCTGTTTTAAGAAAAGTAATTCCTTTTTCAATGTAATTAGCTGGTGTTGAATAACCTTCCTTTTTAATTTTTGAAGTGTTTTTGGTAACCAATTTTTTTAAAACAATATCATTTTCGCAATAGGTTAAATATCCATTGGGTTCAATCTGATTAATAAAAATGTCAAATTGTTCTATATAATTTTCAAAAGTTGGGAAAACATTGATGTGATCCCAAGCAATTCCACTTATTAATGCAATATGAGGTTTATAAAGATGAAATTTGGGTCTTCTGTCAATAGGAGAAGAAAGGTACTCATCTCCTTCAAGAATAATTACAGGTGCATCTGTTAGTTGAACCATGGTTTCAAAACCTTCCAATTGAGCTCCAACCATATAATCAAAATCAAAGTTGCATTTTTCTAACACATGCAATACCATTGCTGTAATAGAAGTTTTTCCATGACTTCCTCCTATAACTACCCTGGTTTTGTTTTTTGATTGTTCGTAAATATACGCTGGATAAGAATATATCGTTAATCCTAATTCTTGAGCTTTAAGTAATTCAGGGTTATCAATTCTGGCGTGCATTCCTAAAATAACAGCATCAATATCAGCTGTAATTCTATTTTCATCCCAACCGAATTTTTCAGGCAAAAGCCCATAAGAGGCAATTCTGCTTTTACTTGGTTCAAAAATCTCATCGTCAGAACCGGTAACTTGATATCCTTTTTTGTGTAAGGCTATGGCTAAATTATGCATAGCACTACCTCCTATTGCAATAAAATGTACTCTCAAAATATAGATTTGGTTAAAAAAGGATTATAAATCATTTTCACTAACAACT
The DNA here is from genome assembly GCA_002770955.1 of Flavobacteriales bacterium CG18_big_fil_WC_8_21_14_2_50_32_9. Classification (GTDB taxonomy): domain Bacteria; phylum Bacteroidota; class Bacteroidia; order Flavobacteriales_E; family Vicingaceae; genus BRH-c54. The sequence goes on from PCUH01000150.1 coordinate 1,502, forward strand.
TTTCCGCTAGCGTATTTCACTTTTTTTGTGGGTTTACCAGTTTCATCAAAAAGTGTCCAAGTGCCTATTCGCTCATAATCAAAAATAGATTTGTTATACTTCATTTCTCCTTCTTCTTTAAGTTGACCGTTTGCGTGATAGTAAATTTGTTTTAAAATTAATTTTTTCTTATCGGTAAGAGTAAGTGTATTTTCGGGTGTTCCATTTTCAAAATAGTTGGCTTTAAACACATAATATTGAATGTTTTTATCATATTCTTCAACAAATTCTGGATTTCCGTTTGGATAAAAATCTTGCCATTTCACAGCTTGATTTTCGATGTATTCTATTTCTGATTTTATTTTTCCATCAGCATAATAAATAGTCATTTTACTTTTTTTAATGTCAGTCAATCTGAAATTTCGTTCCACTTTTCCATTTGGAAAATAGTTTTTATACACTTTTAGTTGTCCATCCACATAGAAACCTTTGTGTAATAATTGACCACTTTTATAGTAATCTTCAATATATCCATTTGCAGCATAACCTCTTGCATCATTTCTTATGGAATCTTTTCCTAACATAATGTTGAGAGGTTCGTATTTAATAATACCAAACTTTTCATCAACAACATCTTCAGGGGCGTAACTTTCTTGTGATTTAATGGTTTGAACTAATGTTATCAAACTAATAATTAATAAGTATTTAAAAATTTTCATATGTATGTGTATTTTTTTATAACTACGTATAAATTAGTATAATGTTTTTATTTATTTTCAGATTTTACAAGTTTAGCGATTTTAATGTTTAAAAAACCAAAAAGTATGGTCATAATTGGACTAAGAATATTAAAAAAGCAATACATAAAATAATCGCCTGTTGCAACACCTAATACTGTTGAATGATAAGCTCCACAAGTATTCCAAGGTACTAAAACAGAAGTAACAGTTCCCGAATCTTCTAAAGTCCTACTCAACACTTTGGGATGTAACCCTCTTTTTTTATATATCTTAGCAAACATTCTTCCAGGAACAACAATTGCTAAATACTGATCTGAAGCTGTTAAATTAAACACAACGCATGAGGTGGTTGTGGTTGCGATTAAAGAACCCGTTGACTTTGCAAAAATCATAATGGATTTAGTAATTGTTTTAAGCATACCTGTTTTTTCCATAACTCCTCCAAAAATCATAGCACAAATAATTAACCATATTGTATTGAGCATTCCTTTCATTCCTCCAGAAGAAAGTAATTCATTCACAAGATTATTGTTGGTAACAATAGCTATATCTGTTGTCATTGCATTCACAACTACTTCATAAGCAGCATAAAAAAAATTTGTTTTCTCAGATAGTGACATGATTAAATCCAGTTGAAAAATAACTGCAAATATACCTCCTAAAATACTACCCAAAAACAATGCAGGTATGGCTGCAACTTTTCTAATAATTAATCCTATCACAATTAATGGGACAAGAAACAGCCATGGTGTAATGTTAATTTTTGATGCTATTGCTAATTTGAGTGCGATTACCTCTTCCACGCTTCCTGTTGAAGTAAATGTAAAACCAATAATTAAAAACAATACAAGTGTAATAATTATGGAAGGAATTGTTGTATAAGCCATATATTTAATATGCGTAATTAAATCCGTTCCTGCCATTGCAGGAGCTAAATTAGTGGTATCAGACAATGGCGACATTTTATCTCCGAAATAAGCTCCAGAAAGAATTGCTCCTGCAACTAATCCTTTATCAAAATCAAGCACCCCTCCTATTCCTATTAATGCAATACCAACGGTGGCAGCTGTAGTCCATGAACTTCCTGTAGCAATAGAAACAATAGAGCAAATAATGCAAGTGGCTGGCAGAAAAAATAAAGGATTTAAAATATCCAATCCATAATAAATCATGGCTGGAACAACTCCACTCAACATCCAAGTGCCAGCCAAAGCACCTATCAACAATAAAATAATTAATGCAGGAAGAGCAGATTTAATACTCTTAATAATACCTTGCTGAATAAATTCCCACTTATAACCAATAGACATTGCCAAAATAACTGCAACAGCGGTTGATAATAATAATGCCAATTGATTAGCTCCTCCTAATGCATTGTCGCCAAAAACTTTCAACACATTTAAAATTAAAAGTCCAACTAAAACCAAAATAGGTAATATTGATTGAAATAAATTAGGCTTTCTATTGTTATCCATTGCAAAATTGTTCTAGAGCGTAAATGTAAAAATAAATTATTGAACATTAAAATTAAGTTATCATTTGTTGGTAAACAATTCTTCTATTTTCTTTGTTGCCACATTAAATTTATATAGTAAGTTTATAACCTCATTTATAACTCATGATTTCTATTCTTATTCCTATATATAACTTTGATGTTTGTGCGTTTGTGAATAAGCTACATACTCAAGCAACAAAAGCATCTATCCCATTCGAAATCATACTCATGGATGATGCTTCAATCGCTATTAATAAAGAGAAAAATAGTTCATTAAAGTCGCTTCCCTGTCTTAAATACATTCAATTAGAAACAAATGTAGGTAGATCTAAAATCAGAAATTTACTGGCAAATGAAGCTATTTATGAAACTTTGCTCTTTTTAGATTGTGATTCTGATATTTCAAGTGAATTTTATTTGAGTAATTATATCAATGAATGCACCAAAAATGTAGTTGTATGTGGAGGAACAATTTATCAACAAAATGCTCCAACAGATAAAAAAATGATGTTGAGATGGAAATATGGAAAAAATAGAGAAGTTAAAACTGCTTTAGAAAGAAACAACAATCCTAATTCTGCTTTAACAACCAACAACTTCCTAATTTCAAAAAACATTTTTAATCAAATTAAATTTGAGGAAACTATTGTAAAATACGGACATGAAGACACCTTATTTGGCTACAAATTAAAGAAAAACAAAATCACAGTTAAGCACATTGATAATCCATTAATTCATGTAGGATTGGAAAATGCAGATGTTTTTATGCACAAAACCAACCAAGGTATTGAAAATTTAATTGAAATTATTGAACTTCATAAGATTGAAAATGATTTTTTTAGTGATGTTCGTCTGTTAAATTACTTTTATTTCATCAATAAACTAAAATTAAGACCCGCATTTCAACTACTAAATAAAATAGTTAGTCAACATCTATTTAATCATTTAATCAAAAGTGATAATCCAAAACTTATTTTATTTGATATTTATAAGCTGCTTTATATCAACAGATTCAAGTTAAACAAATAATCTTACTATTTATAATTGGTATGAATTCAAAAGAACAACCTATCTCAGGTTAAAATATTAGCTCTATTTTTTTAAAATTCGTAATTTCATAATTTGTAATTCAAAAAGTAAAAAATAGCAATAAAAACCATTAAATTTGAAGCGAAAATTAAAAAAGTACCTTATTGTAATGCTATTGTAAAAAATGTCAGACGAACAAAACCCAGAAAGAGACGAAGAATTTGAAGCTGCTAATGAGAATAACTCATTAGAAAATGTTATCCAGATATCAGGAATGTATAAAGAGTGGTTTTTAGACTACGCTTCCTATGTGATATTGGAAAGAGCTGTACCACATTTACATGATGGATTAAAACCCGTTCAACGAAGAATTTTGCATTCCATGAAAGAAATGGATGATGGTCGTTACAACAAAGTAGCAAACATTATTGGAAACACCATGAAATATCATCCTCATGGAGATGCTTCCATTGGTGATGCGTTGGTGCAGTTAGGACAAAAAGACCTCCTCATTGATTGTCAAGGAAACTGGGGAAACATTTTTACAGGAGATAGAGCAGCTGCCCCTCGATACATAGAAGCCCGACTAACAAAATTTGCATTAGAAGTTGTATTTAATGCTAAAACAACTACTTGGCTTGCTTCTTACGATGGAAGAAACAAAGAGCCTTTTACTTTACCTGTTAAATTCCCACTTCTTTTAGCTCAAGGAGTTGAAGGTATTGCCGTTGGATTGGCGTGCAAAATTCTTCCTCATAATTTTAATGAATTAATTGATGCATCTATTGCTTATTTAAGAGGGAAAAATTTTACGTTACTTCCTGATTTCATTACTGGTGGTTCAGCCGATTTTTCTGGATATAATGATGGAATAAGAGGTGGTAAAGTTAAAGTAAGAGCTAAAATTATTCAAGAAGATAAAGTTACCTTAAAAATAACCGATTTACCTTTTGGTGTTACCACCGACAAGCTCATAGAATCAATACTTAAAGCAAACAACAGTGGTAAAATAAAAGTAAAAAAAGTAGAAGACAATACCTCTGACATGGTAGAGATTATGCTTCATTTACCTTCAGGAGTTTCTCCCGACAAAATGATAGATGCTCTTTATGCTTTTACAGATTGTGAAATTTCAATTTCTCCTAACTCCACCGTAATAGAAGATGATAAACCTAAGTTTTTGGGCGTTACCGAAATGCTAAAAATTTCCACCGACCAAACTGTGGAATTGCTAAAACTAGAACTTGAAATTAGAAAAAATGAACTTGAAGAACAATGGCATTTTTCATCATTAGAAAAAATATTTATAGAAAATAAAATTTATGTTCAATTGCATGGTTTGGGCTATGAAGAAGCTATTGAAAAATCATTAGAACTACTTATTCCATTTAAAAATAAATTATTAAGAGCTGTTACGGACGAAGATGTTAAGCATTTACTAGAAATTAAAATGCGAAGAATTACACGTCATGATGCCGAAAAAGCTGATGAAAAACTTATTGCTTTAGAAGAAGAGTTAGCAAAAACCATTCATCATTTGGAGCATTTAGTTGATTTTGCTGTTGATTATTTTAAAGACCTTAAAAAGAAATATGGCGAAGGACGTGAACGAAAAACAGAAATTCGTTCGTTTGAAAATATTGATGCTGCTAAAGTTGCCGTAAACAATGCTAAGCTTTATGTAAACAAAGAAGAAGGGTTTGTGGGACACGGTTTAAAAAGAGGTGAAGGCGAATTTGTTGCCGATTGTTCTGATATTGATGATATTATTGTTTTTAGAGAAGATGGAAAAATGATGGTAACTCGTATTTCCAATAAAACTTTTGTTGGAAAAGGAATTATCCATGTTGGCGTATGGAAAAAAGATGATAAAAGAACTATTTACAACATGATTTATCAAGATGGAAAAATAGGTGCAGCAATGATGAAGCGTTTTGATGTAACTTCCATCACAAGAGATAAAGAATATGACTTAACAAAAGGAACTGTAGGTTCAAAAGTATTATGGTTTACAGCAAATCCAAATGGAGAAGCAGAAACAGTACTGGTTAAACTTCGACCTAAAGCAAATGTTAGAAAACTTAAATTTGAAATTGATTTCTCTGAGCTCGCCATTAAAGGAAGAGGAGCTAATGGAAATAAAGTAACCAAATACCTTATTGCTAAAATTGAGTTGAAAGAAAAAGGTGTTTCTACACTTGCCGCTCGAAAAATATGGTTTGACGACACTGTTCAACGCTTAAACTCTGAAGGAAGAGGTGATTTCTTAGGTCAATTTGGTGCTGACGATAAAATCCTAACCATAAAACAAAATGGTGAATATCAATTGGTTGGTTTTGATTTGTTTACAAAATTTGATGAGGATATGATTGTAATTGAAAAATGGAATCCAAAAAAACCTGTTACTGCCATTTATTTCGATGGTGAAAAAGAGCAATATAATGTGAAACGGTTTTTAGTAGAACCCACTGACAAAAAAGTTTTATTTATTACTGAACACGAAAAATCATTTTTAGAAATCGTTTCAACTGATTGGCTTCCTCAAATACAATTAAATTTTGCAAAAATAAAAGGTACTGAAAAAGATTCTGAAATTTTAAATTTAGAACAATTTATTGCTATAAAAGGGTTGAAAGCAATAGGAAATAGACTTACAACCAACAAAATTAAAAACATTGATTTGCTGGAGCCTTTGCCTTTTGAAGAAGTTCAGGAACCTATCATAGATAATCAAGAAAGCAATGATGAATTGATTTTAAATGATAACATTAGTGATTTTTCACCTGAAGAAAAAATACTAGAATCGTCTTCTTCTACTGATAACGAAAAGGAATTGACAACAATACTTCCTAAACAGAAAGCAAAACCAATTAAAGATGTTTTGGATGATGATGAAGAAAATCAAATGACTCTGTTTTAGAAAAAGTTGTTAAAAAAAAAGGTCTTTTTCAATTGAAAAAGACCTTTTAAACTTATCTAAGGTTTGGGAACTAAAGTGAATAATTTTTTCCAGATAAATCATATACCGAATTTTTATCTGTTTTCTTCTTCGAGAAATCTTGTTTTGGCGTTGAAGAAGTATCAAAACCTCTTAATCCTACAAAAGAAAAAATAATGATTGCTAAGAAAACTAATATAATCATATCTATTAATTTTTTAAATTCATCTACAAAAATACAACTTTTATCGAAACAAACAAATTTTATCGAAAAAAAAATATAATTCATCGAATAAATTATGAAAAGTATCTATCTTATCAGACATGCAAAATCCAGTTGGAACTCACTTTCATTGAATGATTTTGACCGACCTTTAAATGATAGAGGTAAGAAAGATGCTCCTTTGATTGGAAAAAAATTGAAAGAACTCCGTTTTAATCCTGATGAAATACTTTCAAGTCCTTCTAAAAGAACCACTAAAACAATAAAATTAATTTCTAAAGAAGTTACTTTTGATTTCAACAATGTTGTTTTTAAGCAAGAATTGTTTCATCCATCCTTAAATACGTTGAAAAGTGAATTAAATACGCTTTCAGACACTATTCATAGTGTTGCTTTTGTAAGTCATAATTACGGAATTTCTTATTTCGCAAATTATTTAACTGATAATGCTATTGGAACTATGCCAACTTGTGGTGTTGTCAAAATTAATTTTGACATTGAT
>PCUH01000150.1:8418-8635 GCA_002770955.1 Flavobacteriales bacterium CG18_big_fil_WC_8_21_14_2_50_32_9
AATAATTGAAGGATTAGGTACACTTGAATATTATATATATCCTAAAATGAAAACCTAACACCAGTAGTTCGGGATAACGACAAAGTTTCTGTATTTTGTCACATTGAGTGTCCCGCACTATTGCGGGACGTATCGAAATGGGCAAAATACTTTGTTCTCGATACAAAAATCTAATAGATTTTCACTGCCATTGACGTAATTTTTAAAATGTTGTTTA
>PCUH01000144.1:0-4181 GCA_002770955.1 Flavobacteriales bacterium CG18_big_fil_WC_8_21_14_2_50_32_9
AGCAATTCGGTTGCAACCAGATCGTAAAGACATTATTTTAAATAAAGCCATTATCAAAATTAAATCAGGGGATATGACTGGTTGTGAAGATTTAAAAAAACTTGATTCTGATGGGTATCCTGATGCAAAAATTGGACTTCAACAATTTTGTAAAAATTAATGATGACCGACACAAAAAAGGCTTGTAACAGTCCACATAAAAAATTGGTGTCTCAGTGTGTAATTGAAACTTTGGGCTTTGAAAACAAAATTTCTTGTTACTGCGAGACGTTAAATATAGAATTGAAATACCAACTTTAAAAACTTAAATAAAATAATATGAAAATAGCAGTAATAGGTACAGGATACGTGGGTTTAGTAACAGGAACTTGTTTTGCCGAAACAGGCAATGATGTAATTTGTGTTGACATAGATGTGAAAAAGGTAGAAAAAATGAAAAATGGTGAAGTTCCTATTTATGAACCCCATTTAGACGTGCTTTTTGAACGAAATATTAAACAAAAAAGATTACACTTCACAACTGATATAAATGAAGCTGTTGAAGATGCTGAAATAATATTTTTGGCACTACCAACTCCTCCAGGAGAAGATGGGTCAGCTGATTTATCCTACATTTTAGGTGTTGCCGAAACCTTAGGGAAAATAATTAAAAATTACAAAGTAATAGTTGATAAAAGTACTGTGCCTGTTGGAACAGCAGAAAAGGTTATTGCCGCAATAGCTAAAAATGCTACAGTTGAATTTGATGTTGTTTCAAATCCAGAGTTTTTAAGAGAAGGTTATGCTGTGGATGATTTCTTAAAGCCAGACAGAGTAGTAATTGGAACTTCATCAGCAAGAGCCAGAAAAGTAATGGAACATTTATACAAGCCTTATGTTCGTCAAGGAAATCCAATTATTTTTATGGATGAAAAGTCAGCAGAATTAACTAAATATGCTGCCAATTCATTTTTAGCTACAAAAATTACATTCATGAATGAAATTGCAAATTTTTGTGAAAAAGTTGGGGCAGATGTTGATATGGTTAGAATAGGGATTGGTTCTGATAGTAGAATTGGAAAACGATTTCTTTTTCCAGGGATTGGTTATGGAGGAAGTTGCTTTCCTAAAGATGTGCAAGCATTAGCAAAATCAGGTAACGAATTTGGATATCATTTTAGTATCTTAGAATCGGTGATGCAAGTAAATGAAGACCAAAAAACGATCATTATTCCTAAAATTAAAGCCTATTTTAATAATAACCTGAAAGGAAAAAAATTAGCTCTTTGGGGATTAGCTTTTAAACCCGATACCGATGATATTAGAGAAGCTCCAGCATTATATATCATAGATGAATTATTGAAATTGGGTGCAGAAATCACTGCTTACGACCCAGAAGCGATGGAAAATGTAAAAGAAAAATACGGCAATAAAATTAATTTTTCATCAAGTAGAGATGAAGCAATTATTGGTGCTGATGCACTGGTTATTGCCACCGAATGGCAAGTGTTTAGAAATCCTGATTTTAAAATCTTAGCCGAAAAAATGAATAAAAAAGTAATTTTTGATGGTAGAAATTTATTTGATATCAATGAAATGAAAGAGTTAGGTTTCTACTACAACAGTATTGGAAGAGAGGTTGTTAACTAGAGGCTGTCTATAATGTCCGATTTTATCGTTATTCTCGTTTTAAAAACTAAAAAAATAACATTATGGCAACTAAAGAAATTAAGACTTATTCACTTGCCAAAATGAAGGATAAGTATATCGGCAAAGTTGGAATAACTGACCAAGACGAATACGAATATGAACTTAGTATGGTCGTTTTGGGTAAAATGATAAAGTTTGTAAGACAAGAAAGACACTTGACACAAGAAGAACTTGGAAAACTTGTTGGTGTACAGAAACCTCAAATTTCTAAACTTGAAAGCAGTGCAAATAGTGCGACAATTGATACTATTTTGAAAGTGTTTAGCTCATTAAAAGCAGAAATAAATTTTAACGTAAAACTTGAAGACAACTTTGTTAAACTCGCTTGACAGAAAAGAAAGCCCAGCCCATAATCTAGTAGATGGCTCCACTAGAAATTCTGACGGAGTAGTGCACCTCTCACACCACTACACGTACGCAAGTTAAACTCCTTTCTTTCATAAAAATTTCCACTGGACATTTTTAACCCAGAAAATCAACTTCGTTGAACTCGCAAGCTCGGTTCACAAATTTTCTACGATATAAGTAATACCAACAAATTTGGGTATTACTATTCCGATAATTATCGGAAGGGATTAACCGCTTTACATCCCACAGCCCTTCGCACATTCATACAATTCGCTTCGCTTTTGCATGAATAAAGCGGGCTAATACTCGTCATATCTATTCGTTTGCTTCCGTTTTTTTATTATTTTTGATGAGTTAATGGAGGTTTTTAGACGAACTGCCTTTACCTGCAAGTGTTTTGAAAATCAGACAAGAGAAATTAAACTAACGTCTAAATAAATACTTGACTTATGAAATAGCCATGAGCTGATTGTTCACCAACATCAATGAATATTACACATGGCGATTCCATTAACTTGTCCCGAATATCGGGATGACAATTAAAAAACAACCGAGCGAAGCGAGCTCATGAGTACCTATAAAAAACAATAAATAAAAAACGAATAATAAAATATACATATGAAAATAGGAATCCCCACATCAAATCAACCACGAGTAGTTATTGTTGGAGGTGGTTTTGGAGGAATTGAAGTAGCAAAAAACTTGAAAAATTCAGGTTATCAAGTGGTGATGTTAGATAAACATAATTATCATTCTTTTCAGCCATTGCTTTATCAGGTAGCTACTTCTGCATTAGAAGCTGATTCTATTGCATTTCCATTAAGAAAAATTTTTAAAGAATATGAAGATTTTTATTTTAGAATGGCTGAAGTGAATGACATCATTCCTGAAGAAAATTTGGTTATTTCTAGTGTGAATGAAATAGCCTATGACCATTTAGTAATAGCTACAGGTTCTCAAACAAATTATATGGGAAATGAGGGGCTTACTATTAGCTCTATGCCCATGAAAACAATTCCTGAAGCACTGAATTTGAGAAGTTTGATTTTTCAGAATTTTGAAAAAGCGTTAGTAATTTCTAATGAGCGAAAAAGACAAGGATTGATGAATTTTGTTATTGCTGGTGCAGGACCAACAGGTGTTGAGTTAGCAGGAGCTTTAGGAGAATTAAAATCACATATTTTACCTAAAGATTACCCTGAACTTGATTTGTCTATGATGCAAATTTACTTGATTCAATCATCAGATAGAGTATTACCCGCACTTTCCACAGCATCTTCCGAAAAAGCAAAACGCTACTTGGAGAAATTAGGCGTGAATGTAGTGTTAAATACACGTGTACTCGATTATTTTGGAGATTATGTTCAAACGAATACGGGAAAGGATGTTGTTGCTAAAACATTGATTTGGACAGCAGGAGTGGTTGGAGCACCTGTGAAAGGAATTGATGCAAAAAGCATCGTAAGAGGAAACAGAATTGCTGTTGATGAATTTAATAGGGTAAAAGGACATGAAAATATTTATGCCATTGGTGATGTGGCTGCTATGATTTCAGAAGAAATACCAATGGGTCATCCCATGGTTGCTCCTGTAGCCATTCAGCAGGGCAAGAATTTAGCTAAAAATTTCAAACGTGTTGCTCAGCAGAAAGCAATGCTGCCTTTTAATTATTTAGATAAAGGGGCTATGGCTACCATAGGCAAAAATAAAGCAGTTGTTGAAATAGGAAAAATGAAATTAGGAGGTGCTTTTGCTTGGTATATATGGATGTTTGTTCATTTAATGTCGTTGGTAGGTTTTAGAAATAGGGTAGTGGTATTTTTTAATTGGACAAGAAATTACTTTAATTCTGACAGAGGAATGCGATTGATTATTATTCCTTTTAAGTTGTCTAAAGAAAAACGCCAAAGAAAAAAAGCGTTTTATGACCAACAAGAGTCAACAGACTAAGTGAATTGACAAGTAGGAGTAACACTGTCAATTATGGTGTCATGTCGAACGAGATTTTACAAGCTGAGGAACGAAGTTTAGTAAAATGAACCCGATAAGTATCGGGAGAGACATCTTTTTGGTTAGAAAGTATAAGCTTTAAACAGAGTGTATAGTCAATAAATAAGAAGATATCTCGACTGTGTTTTTCTGTA
>PCUH01000144.1:4195-4496 GCA_002770955.1 Flavobacteriales bacterium CG18_big_fil_WC_8_21_14_2_50_32_9
GCACGAAAAACTTTGCTCGATATGAACAAAAAGGAAGAATATTAAAACAATTTTGATTGATTGGTTTCCAATTCCAGTAATTTTACGAATTCAATTTATCAAATTATGAGCAAAACAAAAGTATCCATAAGTAGCGTATTTAAAACCATTATTTGGCCCAGAAAAAAGTTGCTTTTTGTAGGCTTAATCCTTATTGTAATTAGCCGTTTAGCAAGTTTAATTCTTCCTGGAGCTTCTAAATACTTGATTGATGATGTTATTGTCAACAACGATTTTGACAAACTATACACCATAATTCTTG
>PCUH01000144.1:4502-5467 GCA_002770955.1 Flavobacteriales bacterium CG18_big_fil_WC_8_21_14_2_50_32_9
CTGGAGCAATTTTAGTTCAAGCCATTACTTCTTTTTTGTTGACTAAACTATTGAGTGTGGAAGCACAGCATTTAATTGCTCAACTGCGGGTAAAAGTGCAGCAAAAAATATTGAGTCTGCCCATTAGTTTTTTCGATAACAGCAAATCGGGCGAGTTGGTTTCCAGAATTATGACAGATGTAGAAGGTGTTAGAAACATAGTAGGAACAGGCTTAGTTCAATTGGTAGGAGGGACGTTAACTGCAGTTATTTCTTTGGTATTATTGATAAAAATTAGTCCAATGATGACCGCTTATGTGCTTGTTCCTGTGGCTATTTTCGGGTTGGTAGCCATGAAAGCCTTTGGATTTATTCGTCCTATTTTTAGAGAACGAGGAAAAATTAATGCAGAAGTTACAGGACGTTTAACAGAAACCTTAAATGGAGTGAGGGTAGTAAAAGGTTTTAATGCCGAGCAACAAGAAATTAAAAGTTTTGAAATGGGTGTAGAAAAGTTGTTCTTAAACGTCAAAAAAAGCCTTACTTCTACGGCTTTAATTACCAGTTCGGCTACTTTTTTATTAGGACTTGCCTCCACAGGCATTATGGGTATTGGAGGGTACATGATAATGAATAATGAACTAACCTTTGGAGATTTCTTGGCATTTACCCTTTATTTAGGATTTATGATAGCACCCATAGTGCAAATGAGCAATATTGGCAGTCAGCTAACAGAAGGTTTTGCTGGACTAGACCGAACAGAAGAAATTATGAACATGGAATCGGAACACGATAGGGAAGAGCGAGTAATAGAGCTGGAAGCAGTAAACGGAGATATTGCTTTTGAAAATGTGTCTTTTGCTTATGAAGAAAACAAAGAAGTCATTCACAATATCAACATTCATGCACCCAAAGGTTCGGTAACCGCTTTGGTAGGTTCTTCTGGTTCGGGAAAAAGTACCATTGCCAGTTTGGTTTCTTCCTTT
>PCUH01000144.1:5794-8645 GCA_002770955.1 Flavobacteriales bacterium CG18_big_fil_WC_8_21_14_2_50_32_9
ATTTTAGATGAAGCCACCTCTAATTTAGATACCGAAAGTGAAGCCTTAATACAAGCAAGTTTAGGTAACTTAATGCAAGGCAGAACTACTTTTGTAATTGCTCACCGATTAAGTACCATCCGCAAAGCCGACCAAATTTTAGTAATTGAAAATGGAGAGATAAAAGAAAAAGGTACCCATGATGAATTGATTGCAAAACAAGGACGCTATTTTGAATTGTTTACGTATCAGTCGAGGATTTGATTGAGAGGCTTTTAACTTGAAAAATAGCTTAAAGTTTGAGAGGATTTAAAAATTTAGCTGTATTTTTCCATTTCAAAAATTGAAGTTTTAAAACAATGAGTGAACTTAGTAAAAGTTTTATAGAAGAAATAAAAGGTATTTTAAGCCGAGCAAAGCAAACTGCAGTTACTGCGGTTAATTCTGCTATGGTTTTTGCATATTGGGAAATAGGCAAAAGAATTGTAGAAGAGGAGCAAAAAGGAGAAGAAAGAGCTGCTTACGGAAAAAATTTATTAGATAACTTGGCAGAGAGTTTAAGTGAAGATTTTGGGAAAAGTTTTGATGCTCGTGAATTACGTAGAATACGACAGTTTTATTTGTCTTTTCCAATTCGGGACACAGTGCGTCCCGAATTGAGTTGGTCGCATTATCGGCTGTTGATACGCATTGAAAAAGAAGATATTAGACTGTTTTACATCAAAGAAGCCATTGAACAGCATTGGAGTACTCGAAAATTAGATAGAAACATCAGTAGTCAATATTTTCAACGCATTTTAGGTAACCAAAGCAGTAAAGAGTTAACTACTGAAAACCAACCCAAAAACAATTTATATTTTATTAAAAACCCTTATGTATTGGAGTTTTTAGACCTTCCGACAAACCTTACACATAAAGAAAAAGACATCGAAAAAGCAATTGTTCAACATTTGCAAAGTTTTTTATTGGAACTTGGTAAAGGTTTTGCCTTTGTGGCTCAACAAAAACTAATACGTACAGAAACATCCGATTTTTTTATCGATTTGGTGTTTTACAATTATCACCTTAAATGTTTTGTGGTAATTGATATTAAAGCAGGAAAATTAAGTCATCAGGATATTGGTCAATTAGATATGTATGTACGAATGTTTGACGAAATAGAAAAATCAGAAACCGACAATCCAACCATTGGCATTTTACTTTGTGCCGATACCGACAATGTAGTGGCTAAATATTCAGTATTGAATGATAAAAACAACTTGTTTGCTTCCAAATATCAGCTGTATTTACCAAGTGAAGAAGAGTTACAGCAAGTAATCGAACAAGATTTATGAGAAAGTCAAAAAGTATTATATCAATCGAGGATTTGATTTAAATAAAATCATTAAAACTAAACTTATGTTTGAAGAAGAAGAAGAAGAAGAAAACGAGGAGTTTGATAATTATAAGAAACTACCTGTTTATAAAAAAGCCAATGAGATTATTGAGTTAATTGATAAAATATCCCATTTTATTAATGAATCTATTGACAAAAATTTGGAAGACACTGAATTGTTGATGGCTAAAACGTATGTGGATGATATTGTTGGTAATGCCTATATTATTGCTGCAAAAATTGCAGGAGCCGAAGCAGTAGATTTGTACGATATAAAAATGGAAAATGCCGCTATTATAAGAAAAGCTGCTAGAGAAATAAAAGTTAATTGTACTGGATTAACTATGTTTGATATTGATGGGTTTGATTATTTAGATTTATTACGAGAAGAAATGGAGTTGTTTCGAGTTGAATTTGCCGAATGGGTAAAAACCTTTGACCCTTGGAATTACATTATAGATAGGTGGGGATTGTTTAATCCTCCAGGAGTGAATTATGACGACCACGACCCAGATGATGATATTCCTTTTAATCCTGAAGATTTTTTTAAGTGAAAACAGATAAAATAGTAAGAGGTATTATCAAAAAGTTAGTAGTTTTTCAAAAACAAAACAGCCACTACTAACATTCCCAAAGCTATTAGTATCAGAAAAACATAAGTTCTACGTTGTTTCCATAGTAACTGTTGGTTGAATTTAGTCCATATATAACTCCATAATCTCATACGCTCTAATTTACACAAATAAATTGACTTTGCAAAAATATTTTCTTAATTTTCAGGTTGTCTTCAAAAACTGAGTTCTTATTGAAGTAAAGTATCCATAAAATACTTACTTTTACTTTATGCGTGCAGTAGTAATATTATTTGTTGTTGTGTTTATACAATATGGTTGTGTGAATCATAAAAACGACCAATTAGATGGATTAGATACGCTAAATGCCACAACTGATACGGTTAATGAAATAGAACCTATAGTTGAAACTGCTGAAATAATGGATACTATTCAACAAGACACGACTGAGCGAACCCCAAAAACAAAGCAGCATAAAACTTCTTTGGAAGAAATTATTGAAGTTGAAGCAAAAGAAGTACCGATTGATCCTTACCTAAATGACCCAATGAATAGACCTGGTTATGTGGGTACGCCATGTGAAGAAGATGAAACTGGGAAATGTTTTAGACATGACCACAATACTAATCCCAAATAAGAATCACTATAGAAGGTATTGTTTATAGGGTTTTAACGACCAAATACTCTTAAATAACAAATCTATCGTTTTGTCTTATTGCTAATTATAGGACAAATGGATACCGCTTTCTTTTAGCGAAAAATGGGTAAAGCTTTTTTATTCACGTCTTTTTTATTTTATTAGTGTGAATGATTTTCGTTGCACTACAATTCTGCTTTACTTATTTTGCAGCTGCGTGAAGGATTACTCATGATTTTTAGTATTTTTAATTGTATTCGTGAATCGCTTCGCTTATTTGAAGCGGCA
>PCUH01000112.1 GCA_002770955.1 Flavobacteriales bacterium CG18_big_fil_WC_8_21_14_2_50_32_9
TAAAAATCTAAATTATTTAGTCTCACTATTCTCTTCCAATAGGTATTTCAATGCTATATGCGTTCCTTCTTTTTCATTAATTATATAAAATCTTCGCAACTCACTATTGCCCCCATACTCAATGATAAATAAATCACCATTTTTTCTTCTTGTTTCTATTTGATGGGTATTTTTTCCATAACTATCATGTGTTCCATCTATAAAATCTTCTGCCTTAACTATTTCTTCATACCATTCTATTTTTCCTGCTTCATGAGAATCAACAGTTTGCATTTGCATAATGTAATAAACATTACCGTATTTTTTATTTCCTACCCTTTTTAATCGAAGTGTAGAAGCTATTAATGACTCACCATTGATTCCTTTAATAATTAAGAGGTCTCCCTCATTATATTTTGAATACACATATTCTCCATACCAGTAAGTTGCAGTAATTAATTTAAACTCTTCGAATGTTTTTTGTGCTTTTACATTAATAACTATTAAAACTAAAATTAATACAAGACCTATTTGCTTTGTTAGTGCTTTCATGGTGTTAAGTTTTAGAGGTGAATAAATTTTTAGCAAACAAACTATAACCCCAATTAGAGTTAGGAAATATTATGAGTCAAAAAGAAGTTATTGCGTGAAATACTAAACAAAAAACTTAATATTTGTTAAAATATTGTTTGTTTAGGTAAAAAATAAACTATTGCATATTTTTTTGAAACAGATGAACTAGTTTCAACTGTTATACAAGGAAAACCTACTTTTTATAGCCCTCGTTAATCAAAAAAAAAGTAGCTACATTGTAGCTACTTTTTTTAATTACTTTCTCAATACTAATTAAGCCTCTCCTAATGGGTTATCTGCACTTTGAGTAACGCTATCAATGAAACGTCCATTAACAATATTGAAAGAAATAGACCCTAGAACTAGTTCTTTCCCACCATTATCATTTGGTGTTTGAAAAACATACTTGTTTCCATCATGTCCGTCTATCATTCCTACACCTTGAGTTGTTCCTTTATTTCCTGGAGGATACAATTGTTTTAAATCTCCTGTTGCCATAATTTAATTTTTTTAATTTCTATAAAATAGAAGGTTAATAAATAATTTTTTTCGAAAATAAAAAAAATAATTTAATTATCGGGCAATTTTAAAAAAAAAAAATATATCTTGGCTTACTATTTATGAAAAAATTACTTTTTATATTATTCTTTATTTCTTTTGTCACTTTTGATGTATTTGCTAATTCAACATATCGAATTGACAGCATATTAACTCATGTATCCGATTATACAAAAAGTGTTCTAGATTTAAGATTAATTTCCGATAAAGAGTTACTTGAACACCTTAACACCCCTATCAATGATTTAGCAAAGTGTAAAATTTACAATGCCTTATGTTGGCGAAATTTTAATTCTGACCCTCCAAAAGCAATGGAATATGCTCAATTACAGCAACCTTTAGCAGAAAAATCGGGCAATCAAGATGCGATTATTGCTTCTTACGATAATATGGCATTTCTTTATAGCGGATTTAATGAGAATGAAAAAGCCATTACCTATATGTTAAATGTATTAAAGATAAAAGAAGCCATTAATGATAATTCAGGAGTTTCCACCAGTTTAACTGGTTTAGGAAGTATTTATTATAGAATGAATAATTTCAAATTAGCACTCAACTATTTTAATCAAGCATTAGCCATTGAAAATAAAATTAATACTATAGAAATTGAAGGTAAAAGAAGAAAAGCTATAATGAGTGGAAATATTGGGTTGTGTTATGTTGAACTTGGTGAAATAGACAAAGGGTTAGAAAACTATTTAACCGTAGTAAAGATTTATACTGAAAATAATTTGGAAAAAGAGGCATCAACAACTTATTTGAATATTGGAGCAGTCTATTTAAAACACAAAAAAAATTATGATAAAGCATTACAATATTTTAAGTTAGCTGCTAAATCGACAAATGAAAATATGAGTTTATTGAGTTCTATACATCGAAATTTATCAGAAGTTTATAACTATAAAAGTGACTATGTAAAAGCATTGTATCACGGAAAAAAAGGAATTGAATACGCTAATTTGTCGAATGATAAAAAATCAATTTTAGAAGCTAATGAAAATCTATCTAAAATATATTATGATCAAAAAAAATACGATTTAGCTTTTCAACACTTTCAAATTGCTTTTGAGCTAAAAGATTCTATTTTTAATGAAAGCTCATCGCAACAAATTGCTGAAATGCAAACCTTATACAATGTTGAAAAAAAGGAAACAGAAAATGAATTGTTGAAAACACAAAATGAATTAGGAAAAGTTGAATTAGCACGAAAATCTACGCAACAACTTTACTTAATTATGAGTTTGATTTTAGCCGCTATTATTGTAATTTATATCATGTATAGTTTAGCTCAAAAGAAAAAAACCAATAAAATCCTTAATCAAAAAAATGAACAAATTTCTACCAAAAATAAAATCATTGAAGAAAAAAACAAAGATATTACCGATAGTTTGAATTATGCTAAGCGTATTCAAAATGCTATTTTACCCGAAGAAAATTTATTGTTAAAGCACTATGATTCTTTTATCTATTACTTGCCTAAAGACATTGTTTCTGGTGACTTTTATTGGATAAAAGAAATGGGTAACAAACTTTATTTTTCTGTAGTGGATTGTACAGGACATGGGGTTCCTGGAGCATTTATGAGTATTATTGGATTTAATTCGCTCAACCGCATAGTAGAAGATTTGCAGATAGCTGAAACGGGATTAGTATTAGATAAACTCAATGAATTGGTAATTAACTCCATCAGAAAACAAGATAAAGATGGTATTTCTGTTAGAGATGGTATGGATTTATCTTTCTGTTGCATTGATTTAGAAACCAAGATGCTTCAATTTTCAGGGGCAAATAATTCTTTGTATATTTTAAGAGCCACCTCAAATGACCGTGCCGACATACCAATTTCTATGACCGAAAATGGGTGCAATTTATTAGAAATTAAAGCTGATAAAATGGCTATAGGTGGAGCAGAAAACTCAAAAAATTACCAAACTCATCAAGTGCAATTGCAAAAAGAAGATGCCATTTATTTATTTTCTGATGGCTATGCCGATCAATTTGGTGGTCCTAAAGGGAAGAAATTCATGTACAAACGCTTTAAAGAATTGATTCTTTCCATACAAGAAAACACTATGAGCATCCAAAAAGAAACAATCAATAAAACCATGCTCGACTGGAAAGGCGATTTAGATCAAATTGACGATATCTGCGTGATTGGAGTTCGTGTTTAACGAACGAACAAGAATGCCTAAATATCACAATCCTCGTAAATAAAAAAACGGGATTGATGATATTTGCGTGATGGGTGTAAAAATTTGATTTAGAATTTATAAAAACTCAATAGGTTCTGTTAACTAATGAATTCAAATCTTTAATTTTCTCCAATTTCCTTTTTTCAAATACCATAAAGAAAATAATCCTAATAACCCAAAATAGATAAACTCAGAACACCAAACCACAGGCAAAGAAGCTTTGAATTCTATAGCAATAAAATAGGCTGCTACCAAATAAATAGAAATTGTAGTAGCTTCAATAAGAAGTGAAACTTTAGTGTTACCAGTTCCTGAAACTCCATTGAATAAAATAAAAGCAATGCAAAAGAAAAACATGGTTAAATTAATTACCCGCAGCGTGGGAATGGCATCGTTTATTAAGTTAATATCTGGAGTATAAAAACCTATAATTTGTTTTCCAAAAAGCAAACTTAACAAGCCTAAAAACATAGTTGAACATAAACTTAACACCAAAACCCTTTTAATAAGCGTCATCACTTTATATTCTCTTTTTTGTCCGATAAGATTACTCACCAATGTGTTGGTTGCAGAGCTAAATCCAAACAAAGGAATCATAAGTACCATATAAATACTACGGATGATATGAGAAATGGCTAATTCTTTTTCTCCTAATTTCTCAATAATCACAAAAAAAATAAACCATGAACTAATTGCTAAAAAATTTTGGAGCATGATGGGACTTCCTATTTTAGTGGTTTTGTTAATAATTTCCCAATTGATTTTTCTGAATTTGAACAGTTCAAATTGTTTCACAAAAGCATTTCTTTTGGTGTAGCCCACCAAATAGAAAAATGCTACAACTTCTGCTAAAACAGAAGCTATTGCAGCTCCTTTTACTTCCATTCTTGGAAAACCATAATGCCCAAAAATAAGTACATAATCAAAAAATACATTCACTAACATCATCACTATAGTTGTACGAATTAATACTTTAGTGTTGGTTGTCCCAATATAAAAAGCGATAAAAACAAAGTTGAGAAAATGAAAAAGTACTCCGAAAGAACGGTAATACAAAAACTCTATTGTTGAAGCATATATAGCAGGCGAAGAAGTTATTTGTTCTAATAAGTAGGGAGCAACAAGATGTAAAAAAAGAAAAACAAGCAGTGCAATAAAGGATAGTAAATAGATGGTTTGATCGAAAATAGCACCGATTTGAGCAAAGTTTTTTTCACCATTTCTTCTGCCCATAATAATTTGAGCTCCTGTGCTTAAACCAACTCCCGTAAGTATGAGTACAAAGTAAAAAATACCAGCATTACCAGCAGCTCCAAGGGCAACATGATTTAATTGTCCAAGAAAAACAGTATCAGTAACTGTAATTACGTTAAGAGCAACATTGCTTAAGATAATAGGAAGAGCAACTTTCCAAATACTTTTGTAGTTAATGGTTGCTTGCAAAATTATAGATGTTGAAAAAAACTAAAATTGACATTTCCATATTTTCGTTGTTGAAAAAAATTAGGATGAGAAGTGAAATTTACAAATTTATCGTGCTCCAAAATGAACCAACCATTGGTTTTGAGCCAATTATTTTTGAAAATTAAATCAGGAATTTCTATTACTTCTTTTAATTGGTAAGGAGGGTCTGCAAAAATTAAATCAAATTGCTGTGTTGCTCTTTGTAAAAACCTAAAAACATCTTGCTTAATTATTTGCAAATTTTTTAGTTCTAAACTATTGCTTGTTTCTTTCACAAAACGGACACAATGATTATTAGCATCAACACTGGTGATGTTTTTTGCTCCTCGTGAAGCAAATTCAAAAGAAATATTACCTGTGCCACAAAATAAATCTAATACAGACAGTTCATCCATATCAAAACTATTTTCAATGATATTAAACAAACCTTCCTTTGCATAATCAGTTGTTGGTCTAACTGGCAATTGCTTTGGGGCTTGAAGTGTTTTTCCCTTGAATTTTCCGCTAATTATTCGCACAAATATTGTTGAAAAAGTGAATAATAAAAAGCCGCATTTATATCGTCAAAAACATAACTCAATTTAAGAGGAGAGTCTTTCATCAACGCTCGTTTTGGGACAATAGTTACTTCATTAATATAGGTATATAAAAGGTTGTATATGGTTGAATTTTTTTCTACTTCTCCAAGCAATCTAATACTTGCTTGTTTGTTGTCAATTTTTTGTTGTTCCAGCACAAATAATAAATAGTAAATAAAATCTTCACTGGTTTGGTAGTCAAATGAATTATACAATTCCAACTGTTGATTTTTTATTATTAGTATCTGAAATGAATTAGGTAATACATGCACATCCACTAATGACAAAGCATTTGTAGATTTCGCATATAACAAACTTGCTTCAATTAATGAAGTAGAAAAATGACAGATTCTTTTGTTATTAACCTCTGAAAAAGGATTAATTAAATAATCGGGGACAGCAAAAATATTTTGTGCAGCTAAGTTTGTGAAACCGTCATAAAAAAACACATCTTCATTTAGCGGTAAAAAGTTGAACTGATGGTAGGTTGCTAATTCGCTCTTATTAAAGACAGCATTAGGCAAAATAGTAGCTCTATCATTAACATAAGCAATGTTAATGGATTGATATTGTATTTGTAGAAAGGGATTTTTTTTAATAAATTCTGTTAAAGGTTCGGTTAGCCCATGAAATGTAAAAACATCATTCAGAAGATAAACAGAAAGTCCAATAAATGTATTAGAATCTGTATCTAATATAGTTATCTTAATATCCGTTTTACTAATTTGCAGGTAGAGTTTATAAGATGCTGCCTTTTGTTTAGAAAAAGATTTATCAATTAAATGAATATGGGGAGAAAGGTTCAATGCTTATGTTTGATGTTAAAATTAAAGGCTCCAAAATGGATGTATAATACCACGAAGTAGCACCGTAGGTAAATTTCCCTTTTACTATTTTCATCAGTTAATAGGAACCACAAGGTTTTTACTACATTACTCTAACGCTTACTTCCAATTACCATTTGTTGTAGATTCTTCCATAGATCCTACAGCAACAAAGGCATCTAAATCAACTCCTTCGTTTTTTAAATCTAAACCAGTATAAACGTCTTTGTAGGCTGCTTTAACTTCAAAAACTTTCACTTTCACTTTTCCTTTTTCAATTTCTCCCGATGCCATTTCAAATTCTTTTCCTTCTGCGAAAGGTATCAAATTTATTTTACTCACTACTTTATCGAAATTTTCTTTAAATAATTCTTCTCTTACAGGAATTTTAGTTGTATCTCTTATTATTATTCCTAAAGCAATTGCTTTAGATTCTTGTCCTATTAAACTATCTGGCAAATTTCCTTTCGAATAAATAATTATCAAAGAATCATTGGTTAAAAAATCAATCAACTGTGTAAAATTTGAGGCATATTCTCCTCTAATTTTTTTATATTCTACTTGTGCATCTCTAATTTGTTCCAAACGCTCTTGCACAACATGATTTCTCTTTTTAATTTCTGCAGTTAGCTCAATTTTACTCTGAATGGAATTGTAATTCATATATGCAGCTATAGCAATTAATACTACAAAAACAATTTTTACAATATTTAATATCATAGGTGATAACCCTACTAACACATATTTTGATAAAAAATATAAAGCTACAGCTGATAAGATAATAATTATAAGTAATCCCATAGTTAATTATTTAAACGAATTTTGAAAACAAAACTACTATTTTTTTTATTGAATATACTCAAACTTAGCAGATTTTCAGAAGAAAAATGCTTAGTATGAGTAATACTCGAAACCTAAGTGTATCTACCTTCCGAAAACATATTTGGTTTCGGTATAAGTAACTGCGAATTTAAAATTAATATTGTAGTAATATTGTTTTTTTACTAAGAAGTTGTTTAGAGTTTAATTATGCACAATCAGTTTTATCAATTATTACTTCAACATTTTGGGTTTAAACCAACTCAAAAACAGCAGAAAGTATTGGGTGCATTAACTGATTTTGTTTTTCATCAACAAAAAAGAAGTTTGTTTGTGCTTAAAGGTTATGCCGGAACAGGAAAAACTTCTATTATTGGTGCGTTAGTAAAAACCTTACCTCAATTTAATTTAGAATCGGTATTATTGGCACCAACAGGAAGAGCTGCAAAAGTACTGTCTAATTATTCGCAAAAACCAGCCTTTACCATTCATAAAATGATATACCAATTGAAAAGTGGGGGAGATGGTTATACTCGTTTTAGTATAAAACAAAATAAATTTCAAAACACTATTTTTTTGGTTGATGAAGCTTCTATGATTAGTGATGTTGGGAGCTTAGTAAACAACAGTTGGGAAAACCAAAAAGGCTTGTTAGATGATTTGTTGGAATATGTTTACAGTGGCATCAACTGTAAATTGATTTTTATTGGAGATACCGCTCAATTGCCTCCCGTGGGGGTGGAAGAAAGTCCAGCTTTAGATGAGGATTTGCTGCATAAAAACTATTATTTGTATCCCGAATTTTATGAGTTGGATGAAGTAGTGAGACAAGCTCAGGATAGTGAAATTTTATCGTTAGCTACTTTTATTAGGGCAAAAATTAATACTAAAAAAGTTGAACTACCCATGTTTCCTGAAATAGTAGATACAACGGATGTACAATTAATAACTGGACTGGAGTTAGAAGATGAGTTAAGTGATGCTTACAGTAAGTTTGGAGATGAAAATGTAATGGTAGTTTGCCGAAGTAACAAAAGAGCCAATTTGTTTAATTTGCAAATTAGAGCAAGAATAAAATGGTTGGAAGAAGAAATTGCCGCAGGCGATTATATGATGGTGGTAAAAAACAACTATTTTTGGCTAGACAGCCTCCCCCCAGCACCCTCCGAAGGAGGGGGAGATTTTTCTAAGGTAGGTTTTATTGCCAATGGCGATATTATTGAGATTTTAAAAATTAGAGGTTTTGAAGAAAAACATGGGTTTAGGTTTGCCAATATTACTATACGCATGGTGGATTATCCTAATGAACCAGATTTAGAAATTAAAATTCTGATGGACAGTATTCTTTCTGATGCTCCATCATTATCATCGGGAAAATTTAGGGAGTTGTATGATGCCATTTCGGAAGAATACGGATACGAGCCCAACAGGAAAAAACGCAACGAATTAATTCGTAAAGATGCTTACTATCAGGCATTGCAAGTAAAGTTTGCTTATGCTATTACTTGTCATAAATCTCAGGGCGGACAATGGGATGCAGTTTTTGTTGAGCAAGGTTATCTTACCGAAGAAATGATCAATGTAGAATATTTGCGATGGCTTTAT
>PCUH01000101.1:0-1199 GCA_002770955.1 Flavobacteriales bacterium CG18_big_fil_WC_8_21_14_2_50_32_9
CATACTCGGGGTTTTGTCTTCGTGGAACGGACAGTTTAACCGTAAGTTCTTATCGGGTTTTAAATTGTAGTGATGTAGTACTTGGGCTAAGGTGAGTTGTGCTTTTATTTGTGCTATTTCCATTTGTTGATAAATATTTTAAGTGATAATAATCACAAACATAATAAATCATCACGTAACCACATATACGTAATAACTAAAATTATCAACAATTATCACGTAAAAATTAATTTAGACGTGATTTATAGGTAACTTTGGCTTGTTAATAACTAATAACTCACATTATGGGCTTCGGAGAACGATTAAAAGAACTTAGAGAAACTAAAGGCATTTCAAAAACTGATTTGGCTAATAAAATTAGTTTACATTATTCTCAAATAGGAAGGTACGAGCGTAATGAAGCAAACCCTTCTGCAGATATGCTTAAAAAACTTGCCAATGAGCTTGATGTTACTACTGATTATTTAATGAACGGAACTACTAATGATTTGGCTGATGAGCTTATCAATGATAAAACCCTAATTAATCAATTTAAAAAAATTGCACAACTTTCTGATGAAAATAAAAAAGTTGTTGTTTCGCTCATTGATGCTTTTATCTTTAAACAAGAAACCAAACAGAGATTATCTATTTAAATTTTATTATTATTATGAGTTTACAATTTATTGCTGATAGCACAGGTAAAACCACAGGGGTTTTTATTCCTATTAAGGAGTGGAATAAGATTAAATCTAAATACAAAGGTATTGAACAGGGTGAAATTGATATTCCGCAATGGCAAATGAATGAGGTAAATAAGCGTATGAAAGATTATAAAAATAATCCTGATACGGCTTTGGATTTTGATAAGGCTTTGGATGATATTGAAAAAGAGTTGTAATGTATAAGGCTATTATTTTACCGTTTGCTCAACTCGATATTAAAGAATCTGCTTCTTGGTATAACAAGCAACAAAAAGGATTAGGAAAACGATTTACGGCTCAAATTCGTGAAAAGATTCGTTTTATACAGAAAAATCCTAATACAGTTTTTACTCGTTATCAAAACACCAAAACGGCTGTTGTGGATGTGTTTCCTTTTATGATTCACTTCTCTGTTGTTGATGCTGATAAACTCATTATCATTTCTGCCGTTTTTCATACTTCACTTAATCCAACTAACTGGAAAAACAGATAACTAGGATAAAACCAACCCCATAA
>PCUH01000101.1:1258-3088 GCA_002770955.1 Flavobacteriales bacterium CG18_big_fil_WC_8_21_14_2_50_32_9
GGGGATAAAACTAATGACCTTTTAGACCGCTTAAAAATAAACAAAAAACTCTGCCCTCCTTCTAAGGTTAAAAAACTCCGCAAGTGTGTTATTCATAAAAATGCTTCACTCATTTATAGAATTAAATCCAACTCCATTGAACTCATTACTTTTATTGACAATAGAACTGACCACAGTTACTAAGTTTTGTTTTTAAAAAACAGATAAATAGTAACACTACCTACTCTACTACAACAGAAAATTTAAAAGAATCAATTTTTTTATTAGATGTTTTATCAATGCAACTATAAAAATACTCCATTTCAAACTCCTCTTTACCATCATACAATATATAGTCAACAATTGGTTCGATTCCATTCGTCCTGAAAAAATCAGCACACATAAGTTCATCTTTAATATTATTTCGATTACAACGTGTGTATTTTGTTTTTGGAATCGGAATAACAAAAGTATTTACCCAAAGCGTGTCACCAACTTTAACCTCTGTAGAATTATTTATAGATTTAATAAATACAGTCCCTTCAACATTTTCAATAATCCCTTCAGAGTTATACTCACACCTAAAAACTTTCTCACCATCAATCCAATACTCATAACTAACAAAGTTTTTGTTTGAATCTAATTGATATGTACTTCCTGCCTTTTCAGAACCATTAAAATTAGATATAAGAACATTACCATTATTTAATATATATTTCATATCAAACAATCTATTATCAATATATCTAATAATAACAACTGTATCATTGATTATCCTTTTTTCAATACGCTCATTATCTTTCTCAATTGATGAAATTAATGAGTCTCTAACAACCATTTCTTCTACTTTCTTCTCAACCACTTCATTATTATTGAAACTACAACTAACCCCAATTACAACTATCAAGATAAAAAATAAAGTTTTATATAAAATATTATTCATTTAGTTTCCTTTCTTTGAAGGAAGAGATTCTGACTTTACTTCCTTATAGTCGTCTGGGTCAACACCTCTTACTTCATATACCCCATTATTTGAATTACTATCCTTTACAAGCACTTCATCCATCCATGTTTCTCTCCAAAAGTAGTCATTTTTCATTGTATCTCCTTGATTGAATTCTTCATAATCAGTTGAAAAAGGATCCCAATCTGATTCAGAAGATTCGGTAGGTTTGCCACCAGGACCATGACTATCGGTATGATTTTTATGCTTAGAATTTAAATTTGCCCCATCCTTTCTTTGCTTTTTGAATAAATAATCTGCAACATCTAATTTAGTATGACCATAGCTTTCTCCATCTGACCAAACATAGTCAGCATCCTTATAAGTTCCATCTTCTTTATAGATTATTTTTTGTGACTCTGTTTTGGTCATACTCCCATCTTTATGTACAGTATAAGTTATAGTTGTTTCATAATCATAATAACGATTCTCATAAGCATAACCTTTCCCCATAGTTGTAAGTTCATGTTTTTGACCATCGGTCATAATATTTGGAGCGGTATAGACATAGGTCTTGGTCTTCCCTGTTTTTTCGTTGTGAACCTTTATAGTTCCATATTCCGTTTCTCCTTCTGGGTCAACAAAGAAAATAGGATTATCTAAAAATGCCTTATAAGTAGACCACCCCGGTTGCTTCTTAAACTGAGGGTCAACACTAAACCATCTTCCTAAACGTGAGTCATACATCCTCGCACCAAAATCATAACTACTTCCAGTAATATTCTTTATTTCATCATCCTTCTCCATTGAATTAAAACCGTATCTATAATCTCCGCTATTGTAACTCCTGCCGGGCATTATCGAACCAAAGGGATAGTAGTTTACGCCCATTTTTTTGGTTTCCCAAA
>PCUH01000122.1:0-120 GCA_002770955.1 Flavobacteriales bacterium CG18_big_fil_WC_8_21_14_2_50_32_9
TTCTCCTTATAGAGAAACTTCTAACATTTATGATGGTTCTGCATTTACAGCAGATATGGCGATTCATAATGTTATTGGCGATAGTTTTAGAGGGGCCACTTGGGTTTCTATACACAATGG
>PCUH01000122.1:264-8611 GCA_002770955.1 Flavobacteriales bacterium CG18_big_fil_WC_8_21_14_2_50_32_9
TTACGTTGCCCAATTTGGTCGATGATGAGGTGATGAACAACTTATAAACCGACTTGTCATCCTATGTTTGTAGAATGGATTTGTAAAATATAAAAACCAAATATAGTTTTGTTCATATACCGCAACCAAATAGCTTTTCGGATAATTTATATTATTTGGTTGCGAGTATTTACTGTAACTAAGCAAGCTTTCTCCGAAAACATGCAAAGTTTCAGTATATTATAAACAGAACAGAAAGAGAAAGGAGCGGGGATTAACCCGGAAAATTAACTTCGTTGAACTCGCAAGCTCGGTTCACAAATTTTCTACGATATAAGTAATACCAACAAATTTAATTTAGCTATTTTCAATAGCCCAAATTTGGGTATTACTATTCCGATAATTATCGGAAGGGATTAACCGCTTTGCATCCCAAAGCCCTTCGCACACTCATACAATTCGCTTCGCTTTTGCATGAATAAAGCGGGTTAAGAACGGTACAATAAGAAAATTACCTCCTGTATGGGTCAAGGGGCTACGAATCTATGCAGGAACAGCTGTTAGAACACAAAGTGGCTCGATAACACTTATTGCTTGATGAATGGCAGTAACATTTTCAAAAACCAACGAAAGTTTATTGTTTTTTTCTTTCATTTTGCAAGCACGTTGATTTTGCTGAACATAATTTAACACATGTGTAAATCGGGCTGATTGATAATAAGGGGATTGTTGGTTTTGAACAAAATAGCCAATTAATTTTTTTTGCTTTAACACTAATTTTTCAAAACCAATGTTTTTGGCTAACCAACGTAATTGAATAATTTTAAATAAATGCTCTGTTGCTAAAGGAATTTTTCCAAACCTATCGATAAGTCGCAAACGATAATTTGCTAATGCTTCATCGTTTTCAATTTCATCCAATTCTTTATAGATAACTAATCGCTCTGAGATATTGGTGATGTAATCATCTGGAATTAACACTTCAAAATCGGTTTCAATTTGACAGTCGGTTATAAAAGATTTTTGTTTCAATTCTTCAGCATATAATGCAGCAAAATCATTTTCTTTGAGTTCTTCAATGGCTTCTTGTAGGATTTTTTGATACACATCAAATCCTATTTCTGAAATAAAACCACTTTGTTCAGCTCCTAACAAGTTTCCAGCTCCTCTAATATCTAAATCACGCATGGCGATTTGAAAACCACTTCCCAAATCAGAAAATTGCTCTATGGCAGTTAGTCTTTTTCTAGCTTCCATAGAAAGTGTGTGTAAAGGGGGAGCCATTAAATAGCAAAATGCTTTTTTATTTGATCGACCTACCCTGCCTCTCATTTGATGTAAATCGCTTAACCCAAAATGATGTGCGTTGATAATAATGATGGTGTTTGCATTTGGGATGTCTAATCCAGATTCAATGATGGTGGTTGCAATTAATACATCATATTGTCCTTCTACAAAAGCAGCCATTTTTTGTTCCAATTCCGTTCCTTTCATTTGTCCATGAGCGGTCAGCACACTTACATCAGGACATAAACGCTGCACCATGCCTGCTACTTCTTTGATGTTTTCTACTCTATTGTTTACAATAAAAACTTGTCCACCTCTTGCTGTTTCATAAATAATAGCATCTCTAATTGCTTCTTCGCTAAAGGTTTGTAATTTAGTTTCTACTGGTTGTCTGTTTGGAGGTGGCGTATTAATGTTTGATAAATCGCGAGCTGCCATTAACGAAAAGTGCAAGGTTCGAGGAATGGGAGTTGCAGTTAGTGTAAGTGTATCTACGTTGGTTTTGATGGTTTTTAGTTTATCTTTTATAGAAACACCAAACTTTTGCTCTTCATCAATAATCAGCAATCCTAAATCTTTGAATTTAACATCATTGCCTACAATTCGGTGTGTTCCTATTAAAATATCAACTTGTCCTGAAGCTAGTTTTTTAAGCGTTTCTTGTTGTTGTTTTGTGGTTTTAAATCGGTTAATGTAATCTACTTTGCAAGGGAAATCAGCCAATCGTTCTTTAAAAGTTTTATAGTGTTGCAAGGCTAAAATTGTTGTAGGAACTAACACCGCAACTTGCTTGCTATCTGCAACTGCTTTAAACGCTGCACGAATAGCAATTTCTGTTTTCCCAAAACCAACATCCCCACAAATTAATCTGTCCATAGGAGATTCAGCCTCCATGTCTTTTTTGACATCAATGGTTGCTTTCAACTGGTCAGGGGTATCTTCATAAATAAAAGAAGCTTCCAATTCATTTTGCATATACGTATCGGGCAAAAATTGAAATCCTTTTTTAGCTTTTCGCTCGGCATACAATTTAATTAAATCGAAAGCTACTTCTTTTATTTTTGATTTTGTTTTTTGTTTGGCATTTTGCCATTGAGGTGAACCCAACTTGTTAATAGAAGGAGGAATTCCATCTTTACCAACAAATTTTGAAATTTTATGTAAGGAATGAATACTCACATACAACAAATCATTATTGGCATAAACAATACGAATGGCTTCCTGTTGTTTGCCTTGAACATCAATTTTTTCTAATCCCGAAAAACGCCCTACACCATGGTCAATATGCGTAATAAAATCACCAGAAGTTAGTCCATGAATTTCTTTCAACGTAAGGCTTTCGCTTTTCTTTTTATAGCTATCTTTTAAATTGAATCGTTGGTAACGATTAAAAATTTGATGGTCAGTATAACAAGCAATTTTATTATCTTCATCTATAAAACCCTCGTGAACTGTAAGTAAGATAGGTGTTACTTCTAATTTTTTTCTAATGTCTTCAAAAATGGCAGTAAGACGTTCAATTTGTTTAGAACTATCTGCTAATAAAAGTGTGGTATAGTTTTCTTCTTTTTTGGTAGTTAAATCTTGATGTAGTAACTCGAAATTTTTATTGAAACTGGGTTGAGTTTTTTGGTTTAGCGTAATTGTTAAATCTGCCGAAAGGAAAAATTGATTACCAAATTCTATGGTATTTTTAGTTGAAATTTCTTCAATAAATAGTGTTTTCTGTAAAAATAGTTCTTGCGGTTTCAGGTGATTTAAAGGCGAATTTTCTATCGCTTTTTTTGCTGCTGTTGCTTTTTCAAAATCGGATTCAATTTGATATGCAATTAGTGCAATATCTTTTAACCAAACCAATGTATTTGTAGGTAAAAAAGATAAAAAGGAGATCCGAACTTCTTCGAGCAATGCATTTTGAATGTTAGGAAGAATGTTTATTTGTGTATGGTTCTTTAAGCTTAGTTGCGTAACAGGATCAAAACTTCTGATGGATTCCACTTCATCGCCAAAAAACTCAATACGATAGGGGTTTTCGTTTGAAAAAGAAAATACATCGACAATTCCGCCTCTAACTGAAAACTGACCAGGTTCAACCACAAAATCCACTCGTTCAAAATGATATTCATTGAGCATCTCTATTAAAAAATCGAGCGAAATCTCCTCTTCAACTTTTAATTTGAGGGTGTTTTTTTGCAATATCTTTTTGGTTACCACTTTCTCGGACAATGCCGCTGGATAAGTTACAATAATTTTATTGTGGGTTGTTTTACTCAATGCACTTAGCACTTCTGCTCGCATTAAAATATTTGAATTGTCCGTTTGTTCAACCTGATACGGATTTCGGTAAGAATTTGGGAAAAACAATACCTTGTCTTCGCCTATTATTCGTTCTAAATCATTAAAAAAATAGGCAGCTTCTTCTTTGTCGTTTAAAACAATGAGCTGATTTAACGGTAAATTTTGTATAACTCCATTCAAATAAAAAGCTGTAGAAGAACCTATTAATCCTTTAACATGAACGTGCGAAAGGGCATTTTCTTGAAACTGTTTACAAATTTGTTGGGTAGCGGAAGCATTGGTATAAACCGCTTTTAAGTCAGAGCTATTCATTGGCACAAAATTAAGTTTTTTTATTAGCTCTTATTCCAATGGCGACCAGAAATCTTCATCAGCTAATTTATCGAGCTCAATCTTAAAATTGAGCTATAAAATGTGTAATTGGTATGAAGAAACAAGAGTTATATCGAAAAATCGTAACCTAATACTAAATTTTTCCGTATATTTACTTTCTTTTACAAGTAAAACTACTTAGTTATGAATAAAATTATACTTACTTTTTTGTCGGTTTTCACTATCTATTCATCTTTCGGACAAGCTATACAGATAGGCACAGGAACAACTGTAAATACTATAACCCAAGCATCGCCAGTAAATACTTATTTTAGAAGACAAGTTGCACAATTTGTTTATACAAGAGCGGAAATTAATGCTGCTGGAGTTACAGGGGCAAACACGCTTAGTCAATTAGGTTTTTTCATAACAACCAATCCGTTATTTAATATACCTGGATATACTGTTAAGGTAAAGCATACCAATGCCAATAATGCTTCAAATAGTTTGGGAACAACAGGTTGGACGGTTGTTAAAAATGCTTTTACTTATGCTCCTGAACCAGGAGATTTTGATATGCTAATTTTCGACACTCCATTTAATTGGAATGGAACACAAAACTTGGCAATTGAAATATGTTGGTCGCAGATACAACCTACTTGGGATGCTTCGGGTCAGTGCAGAATATTTAATTCCAATAGAGGTTATCGTTATCGATTAGATGACAATGCAGGTAGCATTTGTGGGCAAACTACAACAACAAGAGTAAATTACAAACCTCAGGTGCGTTTAATTTTCAAATCTACTACTACTTGGAATGGTTCAGTAAGTACGGATTGGTTTAATCAGAATAATTGGGATGCATTTGTTCCTACACAAGAAATGAATGTACTTATTCCCTCAGGAACAACCAACATACCTATTATTGCTGCTGCAGGTGCTGTTGCAAAAAATATTACGATAGATGCGGGAGCTACATTAACACTTGTCGGTACATCAAATATAGATATTTATGGTGATTTTAATAATAACGGAACTTTTGTTGCCAATTCAGGAAATGTAACACTAAAAGGAGAAAATAGTAATAACATTAATGGAAGTACCAATCAGGATATGTTTAATTTAACCATAGACAATGTAAATGGTGCAATTATTAATTCGGGTAGTATTGATTTGCGAGGAACATTAAAAGTTGGAATTGCTACAGGAAATTTCAACACCAACAATGCATTAACATTAATTTCCGATTCAGCAGGTACTGCTCGTATTGATGAATTAACCACAAAATGTAAATATACATTAAACATGTCCGATGCTTATGGAGATAGCTGGAATGGTGGTTTCATTACTGCTTATATTGACAATGTACCTGTAGGAGATTTTTTTGCCAAACGAGCCAATTCTTCTAGTGATATTTATGTGCCAGCAGGAGCTGTGTTGCGTTTGCAATATACTGCAGGTAATTATGAAAATGAAAATTCTTACACGCTTTCTTTGAACAGTACTGTTGTTTTTAGTAATGGCCCAACCCCAACGGTTGGAACAAATGTTTTTAGTACTACCGCAAGTTGCTCATTTTTTAATCCTATTACAGGAAACATTGTTATGCAGCGTTATATTGATGCAGGAGCAACCAATTGGCGATTTGTTACCTCTGCTGTTACTGGTGGAACATTGGCTGAATTAAGTAGTACATTTATAACAAGCGGTTTTCCTGGAGCCGATTTTCCAAATTGGCCCACCGCAGCAAATCCTTGGCCTTCTATTTATTTTTATGATGAAACAGTTCCTGGAATTCAAGACAATGGTTTTATGCCTGCTACCAACATTTCTAATGTGATAGGAGTTGGCGAAGGAATTTGGGTTTGGAGTGGAGATACCATTATTGGAACACAACCTTTTAACATGAACATTACAGGACCTCCCAATGTAGGTAACATTAACCTCCCTATTTCTTATACAAATTCTGGTCTTCCTGCCGATGATGGCTGGAACATGGTAGGAAATCCTTATCCTTCTTCTATAGATTGGGACTCTCCTAATATAACCAAAAATGGTGTAAATAATGCGATTTACATTTGGAATCCTGATTTAGAACAATTTGCTAGTTATGTAGGAGGTTTTGGCACAAATGGAGGTTCAAATGTTATTGCATCTTCACAAGCTTTTTGGTTACAAACAACAAGCCCAACAGCAACTGTTACTATGCGAGAATCATCAAAAACTTCTGTAACTGGCACATTTTTGAGGCCACAAACAACTACCCCTTTTAAAATTAAAGCTCAAAATGGTTTTGGACAAGATGAAGCAATTATTAATTTTGATGACAACGCAACCATTGGTTTTGATGTTAATTTTGATGCACTAAAAATTCCTTCACAAAACCCTAATTTACCAATAATATCAAGTGTTATGGCAGATGATTATTCCATTAATCAATTCCCTGCTCAAGAAATTAATATTCCTATACGAGTTTTAACAGGAGTAACTGGGATACATACAATTAGTGTTGAAAATATAGAATCATTAACCAATGCTGCTTGTCTAATTTTAGAAGATTTATATACTGGAATAAACTACAATCTTTCTTTTACACCTTCATTTAATATTCAACTTTTTGATACCACAACCTTAGCTCGATTTATTTTGCATATTGGAGCTCCAAAAATTATTGAAACAACTGAAATTAGCTGTATCAATAATCAAGATGGAGAAATAATTTTTACCAAAAATAGTGCATCTCCTTTTGATATTACTTGGAAAGATGGAACTCTTACTACTATATCTTCCAAAACAAATGTGCTAAGTGATACATTGATCAATTTGAATAACGGAACTTATTATATAGAAACTACCGATAACTTATGCGGCAATATTATTGATACTGTAATTTTAGTAAATCCTTTACCTATTACTGCTGCTTTTTCAACTGTAAAAGATACCTTTGATATTACTGAAGCCGTTGTTTTTACTAATGCTTCACTAAATGCAGTAGATTACTCTTGGGATTTTGGTGATGGAAATGCATCGTCTCAAGCAAATCCTTCGCACACTTATGCTCAAATTGGAGATTATTTGGTTAGCCTTATTTCTTCCCAAAACAGTAATTGCAATGCTTCAAATCAACAATTAATTACAATAACAGACAATGTAACTTCTGTTGATGAATACAATATTATGGAAGATTTGAAAATATGGACTCAGCCCAATTTACTTTACATACAATTTAAAGATGCTAATTATAAGGAACTTGAAATTCGTGATTTGTTAGGAAAAATCGTGTTTTCTAAACCCATTTTTAATAACAACCAACACACTATTAACACTAGCAAATGGAGTAATTCTATTTACTTAGTAGTGCTTCATAAAACCAATGGAGAACGAGAAGTGAGAAAGGTTATTGTATCTAATTAAACTCACCTTGTTGTTTTAATTGCTGAATAGCTTCTGTTAAAGTATCTATATCTTCTTGACTATTATATGCTTGTATGGAAACACGCAAATAATAATTATTGAGAAAATTAGTAATAGGAATTTCAATTTTAAAAGCATTAAATAGTTTTTCCTTTAATCGTATGGGGTTTTTAGGTTGAATAGGAATACTACACATTTGTCCTAAAAATTCATCAGAAACAGCACAAATAGGCTTTGTTTGGAGTAACTCGCACAGTTTAGGATAATTTTCTTGAATCAATAACCTACAATTTTTGCTTCGTTCGTTCCAATTATTGGATGTTAAATATTCCAATGCTTTTGGCACTGTTAAAAAAGCAGAAATATCTCTTGTGCCTTGATATTCATTGTAATCTAAAAACTGCGAATGACCAGGGTTTTCACTTTCATAACCCCAACTGATTACTAGCGGGTCTAACAAATGTTGAAATTCTTTTTTTACATATAAAAACGAACATCCTTTTGGTGTCAACAACCATTTATGACAAGCTCCAACATAAATATCTGCCTGAATTTGCTCTAAATTCAAGGCAATATGTCCTGGAATATGAGCTCCATCAACAATAGTCATTAATCCTTTTTGTTTGGCTATTTCGCATATTTCTTTCACAGGAAAAAGTAATGCTGTTGGACTAGTTAAATGACTAATGAAAACAATTTTTGTTTTAGGAGTTAATCCTTTAAAAAATTCCTCAATAAATTGTTCTTTTGAAACCAGAGGAAGTGAAATGGCTTGCTGTTTATATACTGCATTTGCTTTTTTACAGTAGTAACGCCAAGTTCTGTCCATAGCTCCATATTCCTGGTTGGTTGTAAGCACCTCATCTCCTGATTTTAAAAGTAGATTTTTAATTACCAAATTGAAAGCAGTTGATGGGTTTACCGTATAAACAAAATCGTCTTTGTCGCAATTCAAATAGGTTGCTAAAGCGGTTTTTGATGCAGCCAAATAAACATCCGATTGCTTGGTAATGAATTGAACAGGCTCAAATTCCAATTTGCGTTGCCATTGTTGATA
>PCUH01000312.1:0-307 GCA_002770955.1 Flavobacteriales bacterium CG18_big_fil_WC_8_21_14_2_50_32_9
TATTCTACCGATTCAACATCTTTTAGGTTATTAAAATGAATTAAAAGGGCATATTTTCTTATTGTTGGATTACGGTAGATTGCTTCATAATTTCTTTCTTTCTCATTGCTATTAGCTATGTGTTCAACAATATCCACTCTTACCATATTATCAATCACTTCAGAAAAATAGAGTATCATGTTAGAAGTTGGACTTGTAGAATAAGCTCGTATGGAATTATTGGCTACAATATCGGTGTCAGAAAAGGCTTGTTTGTATTTTTCAGGATTTGAGTGTAACAAAGAATCAATTTTAGAACTTTTTAGAG
>PCUH01000312.1:327-4511 GCA_002770955.1 Flavobacteriales bacterium CG18_big_fil_WC_8_21_14_2_50_32_9
GGAGCTAAACCTGTTGGAACAGTAATAGGAGCAATATCAAATAAAAACAAATCTTTTGAATAATCGAAATACTTATCGTATGCTTTCCTTTCTTTTTTCTTTTCTGTGAATTGAATTTTAATTCGATTTCTGATATAGTAGTTTCTCGCCAAATAAGTAATAGCACTCAAGTAGAAGGTATCAATTTTTGCGTCTGAAATACTATCCTGATTTTGCGGAAAATCATTATTAATTGGTTGTTTTTCAATAGGAAGATTAGCTTCTTTAGTATTGTTTTTATTGGTTTTAAATAAATCAGTAATACCAGAAAAATACATAGATGGATATTTTGTAATGTATTTTCCTCCATCTGTGTTTCTACACTTCCAATTACCTACTTTTTTACCTTTTTTGTATCTTCCATAGCATTTCAAAAAGCGATAAGCCCAATAACCATGTTTGATGTCATCTTTATAAATTCCTTTAATTAATAAGGTACCATTTTCATTATAATAAGACCAATCTCCATTTTTCATATTATAGCCATAAATGGTCGATAGCATTAATTTACCAGTGGGATAATAAACCTTGTAAAATCCATTTTGAGAACTGTAGGTATAGTTTTTCTCTATAGCAATGGTTGAAGTATCATTTGCAAATACTGCAACTCTTTTACTGAAAACACCTTTTACTAATGTGTCTTTGTAAATTACTTTATAGGTGATGAAATTGGTGTCTATTTGTATTTTTTCTTCTACAATTTGACTAAAAAGAAATTGAGGAATAACAAATATTGAAAATAGAAGAAATTTTAAGAACATTAATAAAAGGTTATGGGTTAGGTGCTTGTGGTAAATATCAATTATCAACTTTTACTTTTTCAAATTGTTCTATCATTGCTAGTACTTTATTCACCATATTTTTAGACCCCATCAATGCAGGAACACGTTGGTGAAGTTGTGAAGGTTTTATGTCTAAAATTCTTTCATGTCCAGTTGTGGCAATACCACCAGCTTGTTCTACAATAAAAGCCATAGGATTACATTCGTAAATTAATCGTAATTTTCCCTTGGGAGAACCAGCTGTTGCAGGATAACAAAACACACCGCCTTTAATTAAATTTCGATGAATATCGGCAACCATAGAAGCAATGTATCGGCAAGAGTAGGGTCTTCCTGTAGCAGGGTCTTCTTCTTTTACCCAATCGCAATATTTTTGAAGTCCTTTCGAGAAAGTGTTATAGTTCCCTTCATTAAAAGAATACAAACGACCATCTTCTGGCATTTTAATATTGGGATGAGAAAGACAAAATTCGCCTATACTCGGTTCAAGTGTAAATCCATTCACACCTTTACCTGTGGTATAAACCAACATGGTAGAAGAACCATAAATAACATAACCAGCAGCAACTTGCTTTGTCCCTGCTTGTAAAAAATCCTCTAAATGAGCTGCACCTTCAGTCGAAATTCTTCTATAAATCGAAAAGATTGTACCTATAGAAACATTCACATCAATATTGGAAGAACCATCTAACGGATCGAAAGCCACCACATATTTTCCATCTCTTGAATTTGGATGCTCAAAAGGTAAAAAATCATCATTTTCTTCTGATGCTATTCCACAAACTTCGCCTCCATATTTAAACACATTAATGAATTCGTTGTTGGCATACACATCTAATTTCTGCTGCTCTTCTCCTTGAATGTTATTGTTTCCTGCCTTACCTAAAATATTTCCTAATCCAGCTCTTCGCACTTCTTTATTTACAATTTTTGAAGCAACGCCTATATCGTTTAATAATCGGGTTAATTCGCCTGATGCAAAAGGAAAATCTCCTTGTCTATCTAATATAAATTCGTTAAGTGTGGTGAAATTGCTCATAGTATTAGTTTTTCTTTTACAAAGAAATGAAATTCTGCTGAATTAATACCGATTATACAAAATATATAATCCAATAAATTGTACTACTATTTTGTTATATCGGCATTTACTATTGTAATTTAAAAAAGTCCGTTGGACTAATTTTAAATTACAATAGGTATAACTCTATTTTACTACTTTTGTTTTATGGAAATTACAATTAGAAAAGCTACAAAAAATGATTTATCAGAAGTGCTTTCACTCATCAAAGAATTAGCTCTGTTTGAAAAACAACCTCAAGAAGTTACCATTACACTTGAACAATTAGAGCAAGATGGTTTTGGCGAACATCCTTTGTATTGGATAATTTTAGCGGAAGAGAATGGAGGAATTGTAGGGATGTCTTTTTATTATATTCGCTATTCCACATGGAAAGGAAGATGTCTGTATTTAGAAGATTTGGTGGTAAAAGAAAAATACAAACAACAAGGAATTGGGAAGTTACTTTTTGAAGCAACCCTAAAAGAAGCGAAGAAAATGGATGCCAAACTAATGAATTGGCAAGTGTTAGACTGGAATGAACCTGCTATTCAATTTTATAAAAAATTTAATGCAGAATTGGATGATGAATGGATAAATGGAAAAATAAGACTTTGAGGTAATTAAACAATTTGAAAATTTACCAATGTAACAATGAAGTATAAGCTACAAACTGTAATGTAAAAATGAAAAATCTGCGTTAATTTGCGAACCGACCAAAAGGAGTTCAACGAAGTTAAATCTGCGGGAAAAAACAAAAAAATGAAAGTATTTAAGTTTGGCGGAGCTTCCGTAAAAGATGCTCAAGCAGTAAAAAATGTAGGAAAGGTTATTCAACAATTTGATGACAAGTTGGTGATTGTTATTTCTGCTATGGGAAAAACAACCAATACCTTAGAAAAATTGGTGAATGCCTATTATTTTAAGCAAGGCAATGTAGCAGCTATTTTGGAAGAAACAAAAGCATTTCATTTTTCTATTATTAATGAATTATTTGAGAACAAAAAACATCCTATTTATACCGATATACACAATACTTTTGTGGAAATTGAATGGGAAATAGAAGAAGAACCCCAGCGTTCTTACGATTATGTGTATGATCAAATTGTATCGGTGGGGGAATTGCTTTCTACAAAAATTGTGAGTGCCTATTTGAATGAAGAGCATCTTACTAACACATGGTTAGATGTTCGTTCGGTGATACAAACGGATAACACCTACAGAAATGCCAACATTAATTGGAAATTAACCGAACAACTTGCTCTTGAGTTATTTGCAAAAAATAAGGCATTGAGTACTTCAAATTACATTGTTACTCAAGGGTTTATAGGTGCTAGTTCAGAAAATTTCACTACCACTATAGGAAGAGAAGGTTCTGATTTTACGGCAGCCATTTTAGCATATTGCTTAAATGCCGAAAGTGTTACGATATGGAAAGATGTACCGGGAATGTTAAATGCCGACCCAAAATGGTTTGATGACACACAACAATTAAATCATATTTCTTACCATGAAGCGGTGGAGTTGGCTTATTATGGAGCAACCGTAATTCATCCAAAAACGATAAAACCACTTCAAAATAAAAAAATTCCTTTGTTGGTAAAATCGTTTTTAGACCCAAACCAAAAAGGAACTTTAGTGGATGGAAATACAGCTGAAGATGAATTGATTCCATCTTTTATTTTTAAAATGCAGCAAGTTTTGATTTCCATTTCTGCAAAAGACTATTCTTTTATTGTGGAAGACAATTTGAGTCAAATTTTCAGTCAACTTTCAGCACATAAAATCACAGTGAACATGATGCAAAATTCAGCCATTAGTTTTTCTATCTGTGTTGATTTTAATCCATTTACTACCTATCAATTTATTGAAGAATTGCAAAAAGAATATCAAGTGTTGTATAACGAAAATTTAGAATTGGTAACGATACGTCATTACGATGCAGCAACTATTGAAAGAGTTACAGCCAACAAACAAATTTTAGTAGAGCAAAAAAGTAGAAATACTGCCCGGTTTGTGATGAAGGATAAAGTGGGGTAGGATTTGTTTTTTTTTTTAAATTGGAAATATATTATACACTAAAAAATTGCATAATATACATAGGATCCCGAATTTTATGCTTGTTCTTTTTCCTTACTTTTTCGTTAAAAAAAATGAAACGTAGAATGTTCTATGCTTAATTTTTTTGCCTTAAATTAAGAAAAAATAACTTTACCTAATTTTTCGGTTTTCTATGTGATTTGAGTATAAAATAATTGCCTAACCAAATTCATCTACTATCTTTGCAGCACTTATGGAAAAATTAT
>PCUH01000312.1:4529-8400 GCA_002770955.1 Flavobacteriales bacterium CG18_big_fil_WC_8_21_14_2_50_32_9
CTCAATATACGCAATTGATTGCACGAAGAGTAAGAGAATTGAATGTGTATTGCGAAATTCATCCGTTTAATAACTTGCCGAATGTGGATGAATACAAAGCAGTTATTTTGTCGGGGAGTCCATTTTCGGTGCGAGATGCAAATGCTCCTAAACCCGATTTGTCAACTATCAGAAAGAAAAAACCGTTGTTGGGTGTTTGTTTTGGTGCTCAATACTTGGCTCAAAGCAATGGAGGAGAAGTATTGCCCTCTAATACTAGGGAATATGGTAGAGCAAAATTAGATTTCACAAGTAGTGAAAGTAAACTAACACAAGGGATTAGTCCAAATTCCCAAGTATGGATGAGTCATGGAGATACCATAAAATCATTGCCATCCAATACCATAATTATTGCCAGTACTTCTGATGTAGAAAATGCAGGTTTTCAGTTTGAAGGTGAAGATACTTATGCCATTCAGTTTCATCCTGAGGTGTATCATACTACTGAAGGAGCAAAAATTCTTAAAAATTTTTTAGTAACAATTAGTGGATTTTCACAGGATTGGACTCCCGATTTGTTTGTTGAAACCACAGTAGAAGACTTGAAAACCAAGATAGGTAACGACAAAGTGGTGTTGGGTTTATCGGGAGGTGTTGATTCAACCGTTGCAGCAGTACTGTTGCATCAAGCCATTGGTAAAAATTTATATTGTATATTTGTTGACAACGGATTGCTTCGTAAGAATGAGTTTGATAGTGTATTGGAGCAGTACAAACATTTGGGTTTAAATGTGAAAGGAGTGGATGCCAAACAAAAATTTTATAGTGCATTGGCAAACATTTCCGATCCTGAGCTAAAAAGAAAAGCGATAGGTAAAGTATTTATTGATGTTTTTGATGAAGAGGCACAACGAATAGAAAATGTAAGTTGGTTGGCTCAAGGCACCATTTATCCTGATGTAATTGAATCAGTTTCGGTAAATGGAGGAGCATCTCAAACCATTAAATCGCACCATAATGTGGGTGGTTTACCAGATTATATGAAGTTGAAGATAGTAGAACCTTTGCGTTTGTTATTTAAAGATGAAGTGCGAAGAGTAGGAAAAACATTGGGATTGAATGATGATTTGTTGGGAAGACATCCTTTTCCGGGGCCTGGTTTGGCAATTCGTATTTTGGGAGATATTACTCCAGAAAAGGTACAACTATTGCAAGAGGTAGATTTTATTTTTATAGAAAGTTTGAAAAAAGCGAATTTATATAATGATGTTTGGCAAGCAGGAGCAATTTTGCTTCCAGTTCAATCGGTAGGAGTAATGGGCGATGAAAGAACGTATGAAAAGGCAGTTGCCTTGCGTGCAGTAGAATCTACTGATGGGATGACGGCTGATTGGTGTCATTTGCCTTATGAATTTTTAGCAAAAGTATCTAATGATATTATTAATAAAGTAAAAGGAGTAAACAGAGTGGTGTATGACATTAGTTCTAAGCCGCCTGCAACTATTGAGTGGGAGTAAACAGAGTCTGTCTATAATGTCCGATTTCTTCGTTATTCTTGTTTTACAAATCAGTCATTTACGAAAGTAAACTCCTGATTTTCAAAACTGCGAAAGCCTCGAACTCAAACATTATAGTTCAGCCTCTTGTTTTTTTGGCTTGTGCTTTGGCTTCCCCTCTTGAGAGGGTTTGAGATTAAGAGGAAAATCTGCGAGGCACTTTTGGGGTTAAAAAAATGGGTGTGTAAACGAGAAAGTAAAGAAATGTTGAATAATCAGTAATTTGTAATAAACACTATGGTTTACATAAAAAATAGAACAATATTATTCAGTATAATGCTACTGCTCACCATTCGTGTTTTTGCCCAGCAAGCTGATTCATTGGAAATTCACAACATAAATGGTAAGCCCTA
The DNA here is from genome assembly GCA_002770955.1 of Flavobacteriales bacterium CG18_big_fil_WC_8_21_14_2_50_32_9. Classification (GTDB taxonomy): domain Bacteria; phylum Bacteroidota; class Bacteroidia; order Flavobacteriales_E; family Vicingaceae; genus BRH-c54. The sequence continues at coordinate 6,418 of PCUH01000312.1, forward strand.
TTATATTCATATAGTAGAAAAAAGTGAATCGCTTTATGCGATTTCAAAAAAATATAATGTCCCAATTGATGTTATTAAAAGAGAAAATCCAAGTACGCTCGATGGGTTGAGTATAGGTGAAAAACTTTTTTTACCTGCAAAAAAAGAGGCTGAAACTGAAAATACGTTTAATGGAAATGTAATTAAGCATGAGGTTCTGCCACAACAAACACTTTATGCTATTTCAAAAATATACAATGTTAAAATTAAGGAGATTATGGCAGTAAATCCTGATTTAACAGAAAATTTGAGCGAAGGACAGTTAATAAACATTCCAGTTAAACAAATTAAATCAGAGCAAAAAGAGGAAGAAAAAATAGCTCTTACTTGGAAAGAACATGTGGTTAAAAAAGGAGAAACAGTATATGGTATTAGTAAACTTTATAAAGTTTCAATGGATTCATTAAGTTTAGTAAATAAAGGATTTCCACAAGGTTTAAAAGAAGGAGAAAAGATTTTTATTCCTATTAAACAAAACAAAACTAATCATACGCTCAATAGAAAAGATACCCTAATTAGTAGTGAATTACTTTCTGTTTTAGAACAAGCATTTGATACCTCAAAATCTAGTAAATCGGTCTATAAAATTGGATTGATGTTGCCTTTTTATGTTAGAGATAATCAACATTTCATAGAAAATAGAGGTGCACTTGAAAAGGCTAAAATTTATCCTAAATCAATATTTGCTGTAGAATTTTATAATGGATTTTTATTTGCACTAAATAGTATTTCAACAGAAGATAGAAAATTTGAATTGTATGTGTATGACACCAATGGACAAGATTCTATTCGGGTAGCTTCCATTTTGGAAAAACCTGAGTTGAAGTCGTTAGATTTAATAGTTGGGCCACTTTATCAAAGTAATTTTGAGGTAACAGCCAAATTTGCTAATGCCAATCAAATTCCTATTGTTAGCCCTGTTCGACAAGTAAACAAAGTGCTTCTTGGCAATCAAATGGTTTATAAAGTAATTCCATCACAAACTGGAATGATAGATCAATTAGCAACACTTCTGGTTGATAGTTTTAAAACTCAAAATTTAGTTGCGTTGGTTCACAATGCCTCACCCGAAAAATCATTAATAGAACCATTAGTGAAAGCCTACAAAGAAAGAATATTGTTAAGCGATGATACACTGATGTATGCAGCTATTAAAGTGCTGAAAATAGATAGGAATTTTAGTGAATTGGCTAGTAAATTTTCGGCAACAAAAAATAATGTAGTTTTTGTCCCATCTATTAATCAATCTTACATCACTGATTTGTTTAATTATTTAGTTACAAATTTATCAAAAAGGGATTATAAGGATTACCAAGTAACTCTTATTGGGCTTGAGGAATGGTTGAACTTTGAAAACATAGAATTAACTTCTTTTGAGATGCTACACGTTTATTTACCAGTAAATAACTTCGTAAATGAAAAAGACAGTATAACAGCTACAGTTATTAAAGGTTATATTGCTGAAAATGAAACTTATCCTTCAAAAACGACCTTGTTAGGGTATGATATTGCTACTTATTTTGGCACAGCATTATTGAATTATGGAACAATTAAACATCCTGCTATTTATAGCTCTTATAAACGATCAGGCACATCAACTCAATTTAATTTTCATAAAACAGGTATAGAAAGTGGCTATGAAAATAAATCATGCTACATTATGAATTTTAGAAACTTTGAGTTGGTTCGGGTTTACTAAACCAAGGAATTAGATTTCGCTTTTCAACAAAATTCTCATAATTTCTTTTGGGTCAATAATTTTCAATACTAATCCTAGTATAAAAGAAAATAGTAGGGATATTCCTATTTGTAAAATGAGTCCATCCATTAGTTTTGCTATCCAATAAAGAGTAAAAAATAGGGCTATCAAAAATATAATCATCCTAAAAATGAAGAAATAATTGATAGTAAAAGAGAATATTTTTTTGGAAAGATAAAGTTGCC
>PCUH01000313.1 GCA_002770955.1 Flavobacteriales bacterium CG18_big_fil_WC_8_21_14_2_50_32_9
AGTAATTAGTAGTGAAGGAATCTCTAATCTCCAATGCCGTAAAAACATTCGCTTTAGGCGAATTATTTTTACGAGCATCCTCGAAAAATTAGTTTTTTACAAAAAAACATTTTTCGGGATCTCCAATCTCAAACCCCTAATTCCTAACTACTAACACCTAATCCCTAACACCTATTTCTTTGCACTCAAACTAATAACAGGAATCAGCATTTCATCTAATGAAATTCCGCCATGCTGAAAGGTATCTTTATAGTAATTTACATAATGGTTGTAATTGTTGGGATATGCAAAAAAACTTTCGTCTTTAGCAAAAACAAAAGATTGGCTTACATTTACCTTTGGTAAATGAATATCGTTAGGATTTTTAATAGCAAAGACCTCTTTTTCTTGATAAACTAAACTTTTCCCTTGTTTGTAACGCAAATTGGTATTCGTATCTTTATCGCCAACAATTTTTGAAGGTTCTTTAACTCGCACAGAACCGTGATCGGTTGTGATGATTACCCGACCACCACGAGCAGCAATTTCTTTCAGAATACTTAACAATGTAGAATGTTCAAACCATGATTTAACTACCGAACGATAAGCCGATTCATCGGCAGCAATTTCTTTAATAATTTCAATATCTGTACGTGCGTGCGAAAGCATATCTACAAAATTATAGACAATAATATTTAGTTGATTATTAAACATAGAAGGAACTTCTCGCAGCACTTTTTGTCCATAACTCACATTTAACACTTTGTTGTAAGTAATTTTCGATGAAAACCCATTTCGTTCCAATTGTTGTTCAATAAAGAATCTTTCATGCAAATTTCGTCCACCTTCTTCCTCATCATTTACCCATTTATCAGGATACCTGCGTTCAATTTCACTAGGCATCATTCCAGCAAACATAGCATTTCTCGAGTATTGAGTTGTGGTAGGTAAAATGCTATAAAACACATCTTCTTTATCTATCCAAAAATCTTCAAAAAGGATGGGGCGTAATGTTTTCCATTGGTCGTAACGTAAATTGTCAATCACAACAAAAAATAGCGGACTACTATCTTTTTTCATTTCAGGAAAAACATATTTATTCATTAAATTGTGCGACATCACAGGTGAGTTTTCGGGATGCGACAACCAATCAATATAGTTTTGTTCAATAAATTTCCCAAATTGTTTGGTGGCTTCTGTTTTTTGCATCAGAAAAACTTCTTCCATGCCGCTATCTTTCGATTTTTCAAGTTCCAATTCCCAGTAAACCAATTTTTTAAATAATTCTACCCATTCGTCTTTATCTAAATTATCGTTTAATTGCATTCCAATTTCACGAAACTCTTTTTGATAATTTGAAGTAGATTTTTCGTTTACCAACTTATTGGTATTCAAGTTCTTTTTTATAGAAAGAAGTATTTGATTAGGATTTACAGGCTTTATCAAATAATCCGAAATTTTTGAACCTATGGCATCTTCCATAATGTATTCTTCTTCGCTTTTTGTAATCATTATTACGGGCAAAGCAGGAAATTTTAGCTTTAATCGTTCAAGTGTTTCTAGTCCAGACAAACCAGGCATATTTTCATCTAAAAAAACAATATCAACTCGTTTTTCATCTAATATATCTAACGCATCATCGCCACTTTGTGTTGATAATACTTCATAACCTTTGTCTTCTAAAAATAGAATATGCGGTTTTAATAAATCAATTTCATCATCGGCCCAAAGTATTTTTATTTTTTCCATTTTCTAAAAGTTAAAAGTTTGTAAAGTCAGTTTTTTTCATCTCCCCAAAAGGAGGAGGGTTTTCAACCATAACCGTCAGGTTAAGGTTTTAATATGTTTCGTCCGTCAGCTGACGGACTTCTTTTTTGTTATCATTTCTTAGCAACGGACTAAAGTCCGTTGTTACAATAATATCGTTCCTCTGGAACTGTCTTATTGAAGATACTACAAAGAACCATAGGTTCTATTGTTTTATAAGGTTGGACTTCAGTCCAACTATTATAAAACCTCAGCCGTAATGTAAGAGCCGTAGGCTCGATTCATATTAAATCTAAAATCGTTTATCCTAAACCTGACGACTATGTGGGTTTTCAACCCTCAATGCCAAGATAGTTACCACATTTTTTTCTCGCAATCTCGATAGCTATCAAGAACTAAGACGCAAAGTTTTTAATTAACTTCGTTGAGCTCGCAAGCTCGGTTCTTACTTTCTTTTAGCCACGAATTTTCAAATTAATACATTTTCACATTTATACGTTTTCAAAAATAGTACTTTTGGAGCGTTCTATTAGAGAATGATATTTTAATTAATGATTATTAACAGTTATACAAAAAAGCGTGATTAATAAAAGAAAGATATTTAACGACCCAATTTACGGTTTTATTACGATTCCTTACGAAATAATTTTCGATTTAATAGAACATCCTTATTTCCAACGATTAAGAAGAATTAAACAATTAGGTTTAACACATTTGGTTTATCCAGGTGCATTGCACACGCGTTTTCATCATGCAATGGGAACCATGTATCTAATGACTCGTGCCATTGAAGTTATTAGAGCAAAAGGGCAAATTATTTCAGATGAGGAAGCTCAAGGCGTGTTAATAGCTATTTTGTTGCACGATATTGGGCATGGTCCATTTTCGCATGCACTAGAACATAGTATTGTTGATGGAATTTCGCACGAAGAACTATCTACGTTGTTTATGGATGAATTAAATGCTGAATTTAAAGGTAAATTAGATGTAGCATTACAAATTTTCAGAAATGAATATCCCAAAAGATTTTTACATCAATTAGTTTCTAGTCAGTTAGATATGGATAGATTAGACTACTTGCGTAGAGATAGTTTTTTCACAGGTGTTTCGGAAGGCGTTATCAGTACTGAGCGAATTATAGCCATGCTTACTGTGAAAAACGATGAATTGGCTATTGAGGAAAAAGGAATTTATTCGATAGAAAAATTTATTGTAGCCCGAAGGTTAATGTATTGGCAAGTTTATTTACACAAAACCGTGTTATCTGCCGAAAATTTATTGGTAAACATTTTGAAAAGAGCAAAAGAACTGGCGAATCAAAATGAGGATTTGTTTTGCACCCCTTCTTTAAAAGAATTTTTATACCATCACCATGATTTGACTTCGTTTAAGAAAAATAAAAATTTATTGAAACAATTTGCTGATTTAGATGATACTGATATTATGGCATCTGTAAAAGTTTGGCAAAATCACGATGATAAAATATTAGCTAAATTGTGCCAAATGATGGTGAACAGAAGGTTATATAAAGTGGAAATTCAACAGAAAAAATTTGAAAATGCTATTATTGCTGATGTGAAACAGAAGTTCGGTAAGAAAATGAAATTAAACGAACAAGAAATTGGTTATTTTGTTTTTCAAAATTATATTGAGAATAATGCCTACAACCCGAAAAAGGATAAAATAAATATTTTGTTGAAAAACAACACTTTTTTAGATATTTCAGAAGCCGCAGATACACTCAACATATCTTCGTTATCAAGACCAGTTAAAAAATGGTTTTTGTGTTATCCAAAAGGGTAGCTTTTTATTGGTTTCTATTTCCTTTTTTTGCGGCTTCATAATCTGGAGGATTTAAGTAAGGAGCTACTTCATCTCTTGAAATTTGTTTTTGAAGTTTAAAAGCAATTTTAAAATAAGCCTCTTTTGTCATGGAATCATGATGGAGTATTCCTTCGTGAGCTTGTCTTGTTTGGAAAAGATTAAATCCTGCTAACAGAAATAGTAGCATAAAAAAGCTTGTTTTTACAATTTTATGTTTTGTTGATATAAAATCAATAAAATAAGCTAATCCGATGGCTAATATTGGGTATAAATCTATCATAGGTCTTTGCCCAAAACTACCACCAAACCACCAACACCACCAACTTGAATTGATGTAAATATAACTTCCAACCGTAATTAATATAGCAAGTGAAAGTTTGTTTTTGATTGTCATTATTAGTCCAACAATAGAAAACACCATTAAAGGCGTGTAAATCAACCAACCTTTTCTAAAACTAAATAAGCTGTTAAATAGTTGAGGGTCGTTAAAATAAAATCCTTCATCGGTATATGAGTAAAACAAGAAAGAGCCTGATGCTATTTTCCAATAGTAGAATTGAGGAAGCCATACAATTAGTGCCATTAAAAGTAGTATGAACAAAAATTTGAAATTAGAGCTGTAAAAAGAAATACGATTTTTTAAATCAACTATTGAAGATATATTTACCAAAGAAGCAAATAGTGCAAATACAAGCATTGATGGTCTGATTAAAACAACCAAACCACTAAGAAAGCCAATAAAAATGGAGTTAATTAGTGTTGGTTTTTCATAAAATTTCAAAATCAAAAAGGTAAGAATAGCAACTAAACAAAAAAGATAGGTGTGAGGCATTCCAATAGCAATTACGGTATAATAGAATAAATTTGTTCCTAAACCAATTAAAATAAGCGTTATTGCTGTAACATTAGTTGAAAAAAAAAGACGAAGTGTTTTTCTAAGAAAGATTAATCCAATAAGAAAATAAAACAAACTACTCATACAAATAGCAAATTTGTAGGGAGTTGAAAATCCATCAGCAATAGCATCAGTAGAAGTTGCAAATAGATGTGCAACAAAAAAGAAAGGAGCATAAATAAGTGCCATTCCCATGGAAGTTTTAAATACTTTTTTTCCTTCAGGAGTTGTATGATACCAAAAAGTGGGTGAGTAGGTGGTTATTTTATTAGTTGGATTGGTTAAGGTAACATCACCATAAATAAATGTTGCGGGTAAATAACCATAATAATCAACAACATCAGAAACAATTACTCTGTTTTCTTTTTTCCAATGTTTTAGGTTAAAAACAGTGTAAACACTTATGAAAAACAGTATTAAAACAATCCATTTATCAAAGCTTATGTTGGTAAAAATGTTTTTCATTTGGTTTTTAATAATTGATAAATGTAAAAAAAAAATCTGCTCCAACATGTTGGAGCAGATTTTTTTATTAAGCTATAGCTAAATTTTTTACATGTGAATTACTTCACCATAGGCAGCCGCAGCAGCTTCCATAATAGCTTCGCTCATGGTTGGATGCGGATGAACGGTTTTTATCAATTCATGCCCTGTTGTTTCTAGTTTCCGAACAGCAACTAACTCAGCAACCATTTCCGTTACGTTGTAACCTATCATGTGTCCGCCAAGTAATTCACCATATTTAGCATCAAAAATTAGTTTTACAAAACCATCTTTATGTCCTGCAGCACTCGCTTTTCCTGATGCAGAGAAAGGGAATTTACCTACTTTAATTTCATATCCTTTTTCGAGAGCAGCTTTTTCTGTCATACCAACAGAGGCAACTTCTGGAGAGCAATACGTACATCCAGGAATGTTTCCATAATCTAAGGGTTCAACATGAACACCAGCAATTTTTTCAACACATATAATTCCTTCGGCAGAAGCAACGTGAGCCAATGCATGACCAGGAACAACATCACCAATGGCATGGTAGCCAGGTATGTTCGTTTGGTAAAAATCATTTACAATAATTTTATCTCTATCGGTAATGATGCCTACTTGCTCTAAACCAATGTTTTCGATGTTAGATTTAATTCCAACTGCCGAAAGCACGACATCACATTCTATGGTTTCGTCTCCTTTTTTTGTTTTAACTAATACTTTACACCCAGCACCTTTGGTATCAACACTTTCAACAGATGAGTTGGTCATTACCTTAATACCTGCTTTTTTGAAAGAACGCTCCAATTGTTTTGAAACATCTTCATCTTCTAATGGAACTATGTTAGGTAAAAATTCTACAATAGTAACATCAACACCCATTGCATTATAGAAATAAGCAAACTCAGAACCGATAGCTCCAGAACCTACAACAACCATTTTTTTAGGTAATTTAGGTAAGGTCATGGCTTCTCGGTAGCCTATAATTTTTTTGCCATCTTGAGGCAAATTAGGCAATTCTCTTGAACGTGCTCCTGTGGCAATAATAATGTTGGTGGCAGTATATTCGGTTGATTTACCATCATCGCTTTTCACATCAATCTTTTTACCAGCTTTAAGTGTTGCTGTTCCTTTAATCACATCAATTTTATTTTTTTTCATCAAAAATTGAATTCCATTGCTCATTCCATTGGCAACTTCTCTACTTCGTTTAACAATTGCAGGAAAATCAGCATCAGCACTTTTAACAGTAATACCAAAATCAGCAGCATGATTGATGTATTCAAAAACACTGGCACTTTTCAACAATGCTTTTGTTGGGATACACCCCCAATTTAAACAAATTCCTCCTAATTCAGAACGCTCAACAATAGCAGTTTTCAACCCTAATTGAGAAGCTCTGATAGCGGCAACATAGCCACCAGGACCACTTCCAATAACAATTAAATCGTAATTCATATTTTATTTTTTTAGTTTAATTTTAATAGACTGCGAATTTAGGAAAAAGTTGGTTGAATCTAAAAAGAAATGGTTTTAATCTTAATTTCGCAATAAAATAAGTGTATGAAGAAACAAGTAGCGTCCAAAAGTAAAAAAAAGAGAATAAGTCAATTTGAAGTGAAAGAGCCTTCGGAATTATTATTGTTTTTACTTACAATTATTAAGGATTGCAATAGAAGTAAAATTAAGTCTATGCTCACGCATAAGCAATTTATGGTTGGTGATAAAATCACAACTAAATATAACCATCCTTTAAAAAAAGGCGATATTGTTAAAGTAAGTTGGGACGATGGTTTTAGAGAGTTAAAATATCAAGGTGTTAAAATTGTTTTTGAAGATGAAGACATTCTTGTTGTTGACAAAATGGCTGGAATGTTATCCATCAGTGCAGGAAAATCTAAATCACCAACGGTTTATAAAACCATGTTGCATCATGTTCAATTAGATAATCCAATTGCAGCGTTGTTTGTGGTGCATCGGTTAGATAAAGATGCTTCAGGGTTGATGGTTTTTGCTAAAAATAAAAACAGTCAGGTAGCCATGCAAAAAGATTGGGACAAATCAATGAAAGCTCGAAAATATTTGGCTGTAACTCAAGGAACTATTGAAAAGGATGAAAATACCATCTCAAATTTTTTGAGAGAAAATAAGGCATTAGTAATGTATATAACTACAAATCCAAAAGATGCTAAAAATGCAATAACACACTACAATGTTATTAAGAAAAATGAATTTTATTCACTTGTTGAAGTTTGGCAAGAAACCGAGCGTAAAAATCAAGCACGAGTACATCTTAAAAGCATAGGGCATCCTATTATTGGCGATAAAAAATATGAAGCAACAGAAAATCCAATAGGTAGAATGGCATTGCATTTAAAAGTGTTGACTTTTATTCATCCTACCACCAAAAAAGAAGTGAGTTTTGAAACCAAAGTACCAGATGATTTTTTAAAAATATTTAGAAATAGGTTTTATCAGTAGGGTTAATTTTTTGTCCGTTGTTTTGTGTAAACTTATTTCAGGACGAGACAAAATGCTTCTCATTTTATTATTATTTTGTCCAACCCAATTACTTGGTTGTTTTTTATTAATTGAACAAAATAAAGTCCGCTTGGTAGTCCGTTCTTTTCAATCTGAACTTTATTGTCAGTAATGTTGTTAATTTGTAATACAGATTGTCCAAGTGGATTTAGTATTTGTAATTTTAATTTTTCTCTTTTTGTATTCTCAAATTTAACAACTGTATAATTATCAAAAGGGTTAGGAGCAATAAATAATTTTATTCTGTTGTTTTTAAGTTCATTTATTCCTGTGAATATAGGAATACTATCGCAATATGTATCTGTTCCGCAGTCATTCGTTACTGTCAAACAAACATAATATACATCATCATTCCACCAACAATAATTCGGGCTTTCAACTGTAGAAGTATCGCCATTGCCAAAATCCCAATACCAAGATGTTGCCCAAGTTGAATAATTCCACATTTGTCCACAAGCATGAGTCATATAGGCTTGAAAATTCGCAATAGGAGGTACA
>PCUH01000231.1:0-366 GCA_002770955.1 Flavobacteriales bacterium CG18_big_fil_WC_8_21_14_2_50_32_9
TTGTTAAAACAGTTTGTCCAACAATATTGTTTACAGTTAAGTTAACTACTTCTGTAGATTTTGAATCTAACACAATGTTAAAAATAGCATTGCTTGGATTTGGAAACACAGAGAAAGTAGTGTTGTTAGACAACTCATTAACAGCATTCAAAGGATCGAAATTCATTCTTACCATAGGAGTGTTTGAAGCAAGGAATCTTCCATTTGGGCTTATAAGTGGATTTGCCATATCTGGATAGTAAATCAAACTGGTATTACCTCCACCACCAACATTAGTTGCAAAGGTTAAAGAAGTTCCACTAGTCCCGTACGTGAAAAGATTAAGTGTATGCACAGCTACAAAATATGAATTACCAGCAATAAGTG
>PCUH01000231.1:394-1755 GCA_002770955.1 Flavobacteriales bacterium CG18_big_fil_WC_8_21_14_2_50_32_9
TTTATTACCTAAATCTCCTGTAGCTACGGTATAACCATTTGCACGATCAATTTCAGTAAAAACACCTGTTTGACCATCAAATTGATAAATTACAGCATCAATAAAAGCACCTACATTACTAGAATTTGTCCCAACAACTACATCTATAGCATATAATGTTTGATTAGCAAATATATCAAACAAGTTTCCTGCTTCAAATTCATCAATTGTAGGACCTGATCCGCCACCGTTTCCTGGTGTGCCAAAATCATCTCTTGCATAAACATATTGAGAAACTTCAAAAGGGTTTAATGTAAAAGTTGGATTGTTACCAGGAATTTCATCAATGGAATCAGATGATAAAGATAAAACAGCAGTATAAGGAACACCAACTGTTGCTGGAGGAGTAAAAGGAGCTGTAAATATTGTATCAGTAGTAAGAGATAAGGAAGTTGATGAAGTACTAGCAAAAGTGAGAGCACCACTATTTATATTAGCAGTTAATACTTCTCCTGTAATGTCATTTATGCCTTCATTTTTAACTTGAAGACCGAAATCTATAGGAGCTATCTGAGCTACAGGAATTCTTGTATATTCCCAACCTAAAGAACCATAATACGGTAAAGCTGTTGCTAAGTCGTTACCTGGCAATGTCTTAATTTTAAGATCATCTATATACCATCCATAAGCAACCCATACATTAGGATTTGTTGATTGGTTTGGAAAGTTAGTAGTCCAACTAAATCTAATCCAAACAGAAGTTGCTGTAGTTGGTGTTAAAAAGGGAGTTAAATTAACTAGCTTTAAATCAGGATTAGGGTAAGCATTATTAGGATTAGCCTGTGATAATACTGCTTTATCTAAATTATCACCTACAGGAACGAAGTTAGTTCCATCAGTACTAATTTGAATTTCTTGCAAATCGTTAAACCGAGCACCAAATTGTTCAAATTCTAAAAAGACTTTATCACTTCCACCTAATGCAACCAAATTTAATGGAGCTGCTGTTGTTAGTGTGTAAGTTACATTTAACGCCTGAGTACCCGGTGTTAATGTAGGGTTACCATTAGAAAGCTCGGCAAAATTTCCACCAGATGTGGATGTAATACCGTTTAGAGACCACCATCCGTCAGAAACAGCATCAATTGTCCAACCAAACTCAGCACCTGTTTGTCCATCATTGTTAATTACCCAATTAGCTGGTATATCAAAATCATCAGACCAAATAGTTGTAATTGCTTTGTTTGTTGGTTGTTTTTCAAAATGTTTGAGTGCATTTTCAGTTAATACTAAATCATTAGTGCTTTTAATCTCATTAGTTGCCCCAAATGAAATCTTTTTTTGTGTTGCCTGTCCGTAAGATAAAACACTTACAGAAAGTG
>PCUH01000231.1:1805-3571 GCA_002770955.1 Flavobacteriales bacterium CG18_big_fil_WC_8_21_14_2_50_32_9
TTTTTTAATTTTATAAGTTATTAATTAGTTAACAAATATACAAAAAAAAAACACCTGAATAAAATTCAGGTGTTCTTTTTTAAGAAAATTCGTATTTTAACGTATTTTTTTAGATTTGTTAAAATTACTCAACAATCAATTTAACGGTTTGTTTTTCGTTGTTGTTATCAATAGTTAAGAAATAAATTCCTTTATCAAAATTAGCTAAAGAAATAGTTTCTTTTGTTTGACCTGAAACAGTAACTTTTTTAGTTAAAACTGTTTGTCCAACAATGTTGTTAACTGTTAAATTAACTACTTCTGTAGATTTTGCATCTAAATTAATGTTAAAGATTCCATTACTTGGATTAGGAAACACAGTGAATGTAGTGTTACTTGATAATTCTTTAACTCCAATTGCACTGTTTACAATTAATCTAACCATAGGAGTTGCTGTTGTAAAAAAGTTTTCATTTGTTGTAGGATTAGTCATGTTTGGATAGAAAATCAAACTTACAGCACCTGAAGGAGCTGTATTACTTGGTGAAGATCCACTCACACCATAAACAAAATTTGTGAAAGCATGAACAGCTGCAAAATAAAATGTTCCTGCAGTTAAAGTTGGTGTTGTTGGTAAAGGCAAGATAACAGAGTTTCCTTGGTCAGCTAAAGTTGTTGTGTAAAAAGCACTTCTATCTACTTCTATAAGAGCTGTGCCATCATCTTCATAAAGCACTAAATCAATTGTAGTTCCTGCAGCAGTTGTAGTACCAACAATAACCTCAATGCCTGTAGCAATAGTTGTGTTTACTATTTCAAAATAATTACCAGCTTCAAATTCAGCTCCATTAGATGGACTAAGTCCACCACCATTTCCTGCCAACGTAAAATCATCCATAGCATATTTATCAGCTGTAATTTCAAAAGGAGGAGGTGTTATTGTATTATTAGAAGGAGAAGCATCTGTAGCAGAAGAAGCGACTGTCATGGTAATATTATGAGCTCCAACAACAGTAGCAGGAGTATATTGAGTAGTTAAGAACAAACTATCACTTCCACCAACAGGCACAGTAACTGCAGCACTTGTAGCAGTAAAAGTTCCACTATTTACATCTACAGTTAATTGAGTTAGTGATTGAGCCAATGCACCAACATTATCTACTTCCATAGAAAAATCTACAGCTTGAATTTGATTCATAGGAACTCTAGAATAAGGTATAGTATTGAATCCGTACCAAGCGTTTTTAGCCACTAAATCATTATCATCGGTTTCTGTGATTTTAACATCATCAATCATCCATGCATAATCACAACCGCCTTCATATTTGAATCTAATCAAAACAGCTGCTTGATTTCCTGCAACAGAAGAAATATTCACATTTACTAAATCAGGGTTTACTGCAGCAGACCCACCACTAAATGCATTTACAGCAACATTATTAATTCTGAAACGAGTCCAAGTTATTCCTCCATTATTACTTACCTCAACAAAAGTTGAATCTTGAAATTTTCTATAATATTGTTCAAATTCTATAGAAACATTAGCATTTGTACTTAAATTAATAGGTGTAGCTATTTGTATGTATGCGTTTTGATTACCTGAACACATTAAATCAGAATCATATAATGCAAAACCATTTGCTGCAGAGGTTGAAGCTATACCATTAATGGCAAATGAACCTGCTGGAACGCCCGTTCCAATAACCCAATCATCACTATTGGAAGCTAAATTCCCGATTATCCAGTCAGAAGGAGTGCTAAAATCATTAGACCAAAGAGTTAGTCCT
>PCUH01000145.1:0-413 GCA_002770955.1 Flavobacteriales bacterium CG18_big_fil_WC_8_21_14_2_50_32_9
TTCTTTACAGTTTCCTTATCAAAGGAAAAAGCCTTTTCTCTCTTTTGTTATTTCTTAGTCCCGAAATATGTTTTTCTCTGAAAAACTAATATTTCGAGGATGCTCGTAAAAATAAAGAATTAAAAACTCTCGTTTTTACGGCATTCAAGGGTTGCTTTCTATTACCTTCGCTAATTTTAACAATTAAAAAAACTAGCGAAATGTATCAAAGGTCGCTTCCTTACTTAATTCTTGTAATATTCCAGCTTTCATTTATTAAAAGGGATATTTGTCTTACACCCGTTTTCAATCTCTATTCTCTCATTTCTCCTTTCTCTTTTCATTTTTTTTGAACCCATAAGGACAGTGTTTACATCCATTTTGACAACAATAGCCTCGTTTTAATAAATATTTTTCGGTAAAGACGATATATC
>PCUH01000145.1:443-2115 GCA_002770955.1 Flavobacteriales bacterium CG18_big_fil_WC_8_21_14_2_50_32_9
TACTCCTCCAGAAACAATAAATTTCATAAAATCAGTAGAATTCACATTTTTTACAGGAGTAACCTGAGAAGCAGCAACAATAAAAAAATTTCCAGAAAAATTGTAAGAATGAGGTAAATAAACGCCAATTCGTTCATCGGTTACGCCTAATTTTGTTAAATCAGTAGCAGTAACAAAACCTAATTTTTCGAGATTAGAATCTTTACTGAGTTTAACTAAAACAGGTTTGTCAAAACTCTTTTTTTGCCCTACAAATGCTGATAATAAATCTTTTACCGAAGAATAAATGGTTTTTAATAAAGGTAGTTTATCTAAGAGATGATTAAATTGAGATTTGAGAGGTTCTAAAATAATACTAGAACCTACCACTCCCAAAACGGTAATGACAACAATTAACACCAAAAATCCTAATCCTGGAACGTTAATTCCTACGGGTATTAATCCATCAAAAAATTTAAAAAGTTCTACAATAATGTAGATGGTGATGGTAACAGGAGCAGCATAAAGCAATCCTCTGAAAAAGTATTTAAGAAATAGTTGAAATAATGCTTTAGGTTTCATAACATGTATTTTTTAAGATAGGCAAAGATACTATACTAAGCTAAACCGTTTAATAATTAAAAGTTTATTTTTTTCTTACATAATGTTTTATACATTTGCAATCAATATTGAATAATTTAAAAATAAAACAACATGAAAAAAATTTTACTAAGCACATTAATACTTGGATTTAGTACCCTAGTATGGGGACAAACTCAAGTAAAATCTAGTGTTCGTCCCGCAGCCGAAAATCCACTATTAAATAATAGTTCACTTAAAAACAAATTAAACACTACAAAAACCTTGGCTTGTGTTGACACAATTAGATACCCTCAAGTAAAAGAACAAATATTGGGAACTGCTAACTTTTTTGTATTTGAATTATGGGCAGATGATAATGAATCTATGTCGCAAACCTTTTTATTGAGTGGTTCTACAATTGGAATAACAGGAGTAGAGTTTTTTGGCAGAAACAAACCAGGAGGAACAGCTAGTGTAACAGTTAGAGCTTCTGTTTATAATGTTGATGGGAGTAATAACCCAACAACGGAAATTGCTTTTGCTAATATTACCCTAGCAGACACCAATTTTGCTTACAGACAAGTAAATTTTGCTCCAATTACTGTGTCAGGGAACTATGCGGTAGTAATTAGACCAACAAACCTCGGAGGTATAGTTGATTTTTATGTAAATGATGCTGCTCCTAGTCAAACGTATGATGAAAATTTATCTCGAGCAAAGTCGGATTTTTATACTTCATCAAACGGTAACTGGGTAAATATTCCAACTTATACCGTTTCAGGTTTTACAGGCGGTCCATTCGATTTTGAAATGTTGGCAGCACCAAAAATTACTTACACTATAAATACAGATTTCACAGCATCACCCACACCTTCTTGTTTAGGAACTCCTGTAACTTTTACCAATACAACTACACCAACAAGTATTTTAAATAGCAGGTTTTATAACTATCAAGAATTTAGAAATTATTTTCAAACTGTGCCAGATTCTACTTATGCTTATGCTATGGGTGGAGCAACTCCTTTAATTTGGTCTGAGAATACAACATTCACGTATGCTACTGCAGCTAATCATACTCCTATCTTATATACCTTAGGTGGTTTTTGGAACA
>PCUH01000145.1:2181-2572 GCA_002770955.1 Flavobacteriales bacterium CG18_big_fil_WC_8_21_14_2_50_32_9
ACCGTTACTGGTACAGATGCAAATAACTGCCAAAATACCGCTCAAGTAACGGTAACAGTAAATCCATTACCAACTGTTACAGCAAATGCAACTGCTACAACAATATGTGCAGGAGGTCAGGTAACCTTAACAGGTGGTGGAGCTACTTCATATACATGGGACAATGGTGTGACTAATGGTGTAGCATTTTCACCAACTGCAACTACTACTTATACGGTTACTGGTACAGATGGAAATAGCTGCCAAAATACTGCTCAAGTAACGGTTACTGTTGCTTCTGCTATAACAGTAACAGCAAATGCAACTTCAACTTCTGTTTGTGTAGGAAATCCAGTTACTTTAACAGGTTCTGGTGCAACTTCATATACATGGGATAATGGAGTAACTGATG
>PCUH01000145.1:2585-2894 GCA_002770955.1 Flavobacteriales bacterium CG18_big_fil_WC_8_21_14_2_50_32_9
TCCTACTGCTACAACTACGTATAATGTTACGGGTACTTCAGGTACTTGTACAGGTACAGACCAAATTACTATTACAGTAAATCCATTGCCAACAGTAACAGCAAGTACTTCTGCTGCATCAGTTTGTGCAGGAAGTCAAGTTACGTTAACAGGTGGTGGAGCTACTTCATACACTTGGGATAATGGAGTTACTAATGGTGTGGCTTTTACGCCAACAACCACTACTGCTTATACGGTTACAGGTACAGATGGAAATAACTGTCAGAATACTGCTCAGGTGATGGTTACTGTAAATCCATTGCCAACAGT
>PCUH01000145.1:3028-3170 GCA_002770955.1 Flavobacteriales bacterium CG18_big_fil_WC_8_21_14_2_50_32_9
ATATGGTTACAGGTACAGATGGAAATAACTGTCAGAATACTGCTCAAGTAACAGTTACTGTTACAACAGTTGATGCTACAACTACAACATCAGGAACTACCATTACTGCAAACAATAGTAATGCAACTTACCAATGGGTAGA
>PCUH01000102.1 GCA_002770955.1 Flavobacteriales bacterium CG18_big_fil_WC_8_21_14_2_50_32_9
CAATGAACAAAGGTGTGAATAAAACTTTTGATGAAATTTTAAAACAAGGATTAACCCCACTTTCTGCACAAGATGTTAATACGTTAATTCAAGATAGAAATATATTATGTTTAGATGTCCGCTCAACTACTGATTTTGTAAAAGAACACCTACCTAATTCTTTATTTATTGGATTAGATGGAAGTTTTGCACCTTGGGTAGGAACTTTAATAGAAAACATAAACCAACCTATTATTATTGTCGCTCCCGAAGGAAGAGAGGAAGAAGCTGTGATGCGTTTGGCTCGGGTTGGATACGACAATTCGTTAGGGTATCTTAAGGGAGGAATTAAAGCATGGAAAGAAGCTGGTTTCTCTTTAAGTTCTGTTACATCAGTAACCCCAACTTATTTTGCTAACAACCTTACTCCTGAAGATAACGTGTTGGATGTCAGAAAAAAAACAGAATTTTTCTCCGAACACATTGAGCATCCTCATGTTCAAAACACACAATTAGATACGCTGTTTGCTGATTTTAAAGAGATAAATAAAGACAAAAC
This sequence comes from Flavobacteriales bacterium CG18_big_fil_WC_8_21_14_2_50_32_9, assembly GCA_002770955.1. Taxonomy (GTDB): domain Bacteria; phylum Bacteroidota; class Bacteroidia; order Flavobacteriales_E; family Vicingaceae; genus BRH-c54. Next base: position 539 of record PCUH01000102.1, read on the forward strand.
TTATTATGTGCATTGTGCTGGAGGTTATCGTTCATTAATTGCCATATCTATTTTAAAACAAAAAGGCTACGAAAAATTAATTAATGTTGAGGGTGGTTTTAATGAATTGAAGATATCTACTAAAATTCAATGTTCAGATTATGTTTGTCCATCAACAATGACATTTTAAAAAAAACAAAACCAATGAAACTACTCATCACCTTTTTACTTTTATCTCTTTTAAAGATAGGAATTGCCCAAGAAAATTTTAATTTAGATACTCTTCAACCCAACCAAGTATATGAAAATATTTTAGCTGAACCTATTTATGTAAACGAGAACAACTCTTACTTTGTGATTTGGATAAAAAAATCGGTAAAATCGCACAAACATAAAACCCATACAGAAACAATTACCGTAATAGAGGGAGAAGGAATAATGACTGTTGGCAAAAAAAGTTTTACGATTAAAAAAGGAGATTTTTTTGAAATCCCAAAAAACACCTTCCATGCGTTAAAAGTAACTTCTGAAATACCTATGAAAGTATTGTCTATTCAAACGCCAATATTTGATGGAACAGACCGAGTTTTTGAGGATTGATTTATTTCAAAACAACCCTTCCCAATTTTTCTGAAATAAGCGATTTAATTTTTTGAAATCGCATTAAATCTTCCATTAATTTGTTCTCTTCATCACCGCTTTTGGCATCTTTCAGTAAAGTTTGAGTATCTATAATTAAGTGATTGACTTTGCTTAATTTAAAAGCATTTACAGAATTAATTACACCCAAACTCAATTGTTGTTCTTCCGTATTTACATACGTTCTATGCATTTTCGCCCAGTTAGGACTTAACTCATATTTATTGGACAACATATTTATTGCTAACTGACTAATTTCATTATCATGGTGTTGCGTAATTTCTTGTTGTGTAAGAATTTTGTTTTCTTTTAAGCTTTCAGCATAAAGATTAAAAACACGTTGAAATAAGGGGTTCTCAAAAGTAATTTCATCATTCCTCAGAGTATGTACAATGTAAGTAATTACAGGAATTTCTTGTTCTTGTTCTTCATTTTCAGAATTTACAACCTTTATTTTTATTAAAAGATGAGCATAGTTGAGCAATAAACGCATAATTTCAGACTCCCAATATTCTACTTCTTCGTTACCTGTTGCTTTTTTTTCTTCCTGAATAGGATGGAAAATTTCATCGGCAAGTTGGTCGGGTAAATTATGTCTGGTAGCAACCTTTTTTCTCAAAAACTTGTTGGTTTCATTAATTAAAGCTTGCTCAGGAATTTCTAATAAGGTACTACATTCTTTGGTATATATAGCTCTTTTAATTTGATCTGGAATAATAGAAATACTTTCAACAATATCCTTAATTAATTCTGCTTTTTTAATAGGGTCATTTCCTGCTTCTTTTAATAAAACGTGCGTTTTAAACTGAATAAAATCTTCTGCATTATCAGTAATATAGGTTGTTAGCTCTTCAGTAGATGATTTTTTTGCAAAAGAATCGGGGTCTTCTCCTTCAGGGAAAAGTACAATTCGTACGTTCATTTCTTCTTTCAGAATCATATCAATTCCTCTAAAAGAAGCCTTTAATCCAGCAGCATCTCCATCATATAAAATAGTGATGTTAGGTGTGTAGCGTTTTATCAGCCTAATTTGTCCTTCTGTGAGTGATGTCCCAGAGGAAGCAACTACATTTTCAACACCAGCCTGAGAAAGTGAGATTACATCCGTATAACCTTCTACTAAATAGCAGTTGTTTTCTTGCGTAATGGATTTTTTTGCAAAATAAATCCCATACAACACATTACTTTTGCTATAAATTTCAGATTCTGGAGAGTTGACATATTTAGCCGCTTTTTTATCATTAGATGATAAAATTCTACCTCCAAATCCCAACACACGACCAGAGAGGTTGTGAATAGGAAACATTACTCTTCCTTTGAAACGGTCGAATTTTTTATCTTCTTTTACTATGGTTAGCCCTGTTTTTTCAAGGTATTTGATGTCATAACCTGAATTTTCTGCTTCAGTAGTAAATGCAGTCCATTCATCTGGGTTGTAGCCCAATTGAAATTTATTGATGGTTGCTTCTGTGAAACCTCTTTCAATGAAATAACTTAACGCAATAGCTTTTCCCTTATCGGAATTATGGAGTTGATCAACAAAATAATTAGCTGCAAAGTTTGAAACAATGTAGAGGCTTTCTTTTTCATTAGCAGTTTGTATCTGTTCATCTGTTTGCTCCTCTTCTTCAATTTCAATGTTGTATTTATTTGCTAAAAAACGCAATGCTTCTGGATAGGAATAATGCTCATGCTCCATAATAAAATTTACGGAGTTACCAGCTTTCCCACAACCAAAGCATTTATAGATACCTTTGGCAGGAGAAACAGTGAAAGAAGGCGTTTTTTCATTATGAAACGGACAGTTACCTAAATAGTTAGCCCCTCTTTTTTTGAGCGTAACAAATTCTCCAATTACATCTTCAATGATGCTGGCGTTAAAAATTTCGTCTATGGTTTCTTTTGGTATCAAGTAACTATGCTTTTTTTGACAAGGGGTCATGCCACCTTGTTTGTAGGTTTCAACTCCTTTTTCAACAAGGGGTCATGACCCCTTGTTGAAGTCTTTTTCGTTTACAAGTTCACCTTGCTCATTATAAAATTTCCACTTTCCACTTTCTTTTCCGTTTTCATAAGTCCCCTCATACATAAGTTGTTTATTGTGATAATAAACTTTTGCTTCTCCATGCCTAACTCCATCTTTAAACATACCTATACTTTGAAGAATACCATCATCAAAAAAAGCCTCCCATTTCCCTTCTCTAATGTTGTTTTTTATTGCCCCTTGCATTTTAATTTTTCCATTTTCGAAGTAAATTTTTTCTTCAATTTTTAAGGTATCACTTCCATTAACTTTATAAATACCTATTACTTTAGGGGTGTTGTCTTGATAATGGTCTTCTACTTTTTCAATAATAGTTTCCTTGCAAGCTAAAAGTGTTAAAAATACAATTAATAATAGAATAAGTTTTTTCATTTTCAACAAGTAATGGATTATCTATGAATGGTAAAATTAACAATAAACAAAGAATTAAATTCTTCCTTTTTTATTTTATCGTAAGAAGTTTTTTAAATAAAAACTATAAAAATAGTTGTATAACTAAATAATTAGTTATACATTTGCATTATGAATGAATTAACAAAAGCAGAAGAACAGATTATGCAACTTCTTTGGGAGTTGGAAAAAGCCTTTGTAAATGATGTGTTGGAACATCTTCCAGAGCCTAAACCAGCTTATAATACAGTTTCAACTATTATTAGAATTTTAGAGAAAAAAGGATTTGTAGCACATAAGGCTTACGGTAAAACGCATCAGTATTATCCAGTAGTTTCAAAAGACCAGTATGCTACTTTTAGAGCAAATTATCTTTTAGGAAATTATTTTGGTAATTCAGTGGAGAATTTACTTTCATTTTTTGTGAAGGAAGAAAAAATAAATTTATCTGAAATGGATCAACTACTTAAAAATTTTAACGCAGAGAAAGGAAAAAAGAACAAGTAAAAATGTATAGGTTATTTAATTACAGACCTTAAATTAAAAAATAAAACTATGGAACTCTTAACATATCTTATTTTAGTGACATTTTATTTTTCGAGTGGATATTTAATTTATAAATTGATACTGGAAAAAATCACATTTTTTAATGTTAATCGGTTTTATCTTTTGGCAGTTATGGTTTTGTCACTCGTTTTTCCGTTTATTGATTTTTCTATAGAGACAAATAATCAATTTTTAGTTCAAAATTTACCAGAAATAACTGTTTCTGAAAACCTATCTGATTTAAGTTATAATTTTTCAACGTCTTTATTTAATATACTTTATGGTGGAATTTCAGGCTTATTTCTGTTTTATTTCATCATTAGTTTAGGTATAGTGATAAGACGAATTAACCTTTTAAAAAACCCCCAACATAGCGTTTTTCAGCCATTTTCTTTTTTTAGTTTTATTTATGTCCCCCATCTTTTATCGGAAGAAGAACAACATGCTATTGTAGAACATGAAAAAGTACATGCTAATCAATGGCACACAATAGATATATTAATGGCAGAGATATATAAAGCCTTTTTTTGGTTTAACCCTTTAGTTTGGATAATGGTAAAAGATATCAAAACTAACCATGAATTTATTGCTGATGAAATTGCTTCTAAAAAAACAAAATCAGATTATGAAGCAGTTTTAACAGCTCAATTTTTAGGAATAAGCATTAATGATTTAGCAAATAATTTTAATAATGAATTACTAACCTTTAAACGTATAAAAATGATGAAAACACAAAAATCAACACTTAAAAAAGCCATGTATTACTTACTAGTAATTCCCACCATGGCAATTAATTTCTTAATTATTGGAAACATTGAGCTTTATGCTCAAACTAACGATGCGGACAAAATAGAAGCAAAGCAAGATGAAAATGGCAACTATATTATTGTAGAAGAAATGCCTCAATTTAAAGGAGGTATTGATGCCTTGTTTAAATATTTAGGAGAAAATGTCAAGTATCCTCCAGAAGCAAAGAATCAAGAAATTTCGGGAAAAGTTTTTATTTCTTTTATTGTAGATAAAAAAGGAAAAATTAAAGATGTTAAAGTAGTTAGGGGAGTTGACCCGCTTCTTGACAATGAAGCTCTTCGGGTGGTTTCAACTATGCCTAAATGGAAAGCAGGAAAACATCAAGGAAAAAAAGTAAATGTGCTATATAATTTGCCAATTTCTTTTGTGTTGAAATAAAATAGTTAAAAAATACAGCTAAACAAAAATAGTCCCGATAAATATCGAGACTATTTTTGTTTTTTTAAAAAGAAACAAACTTTAATATTCGTCTTCATTAAAAAAGAAATCTTCTTTAGTTGGGTAATCTGGCCAAACATCTTCAATGCTATCGTAAATGTCTTCGTCTGATTCTAATTCTTGAAGATTTTCTATAACTTCTAAGGGTGCTCCCGTTCTGATGGCAAAATCAATTAATTCATCTTTGTCGGCAGGCCAAGGTGCGTCTTCTAAATGAGATGCTAATTCTAGTGTCCAGTACATATTTGTCGTATTTAATTAATTAAAAGAATCTTTACTTTTAACAGTTACGCAAAAGTAGATTTTTTGTTCACATACACAACAAAAAAAATATCAACAAAATTTTATGTTAAAATCAAATTGAATCAATTCTTTATATCGCTTTAATAACGTGCTTTCCAAGGAATTTCATTAGCATTGAAATCGACACTTAATTTACGACTTAACACAAATAAATAGTCAGATAAACGATTGAGATAGATGATAATTTCGTCATTTATGGGTTCTTTTTCTCCTAAAAATACAACTAAGCGTTCTGCTCTTCGGCAAACACATCTAGCAATATGACAATAAGATACAATTTGATGTCCTCCAGGCAAAACAAACGAACGCATTTCAGGTAAATGTTCATTCATTTTGTCCATTTCTTTTTCTAAAAATTCAATATCTTTTGCATGAAGTTGAGGTGTTTTTACTTTAGTGTTTCCATGTTCGGTAGCTAAAATAGAACCCAACGTAAACAAACGGTCTTGAATTTCCAAAAGCACTTCAATAGCAGTTTTATCAATAGGTTGGTCACGAAGTAAACCAATGTGAGCATTTAATTCATCTACAGTTCCATAAGCCTCAATTCGGTAGTGATATTTAGGAACTCTTTCTCCTCCAAATAAGGAAGTAAGTCCTTTATCGCCTGTTTTGGTGTATATTTTCATGTTGTTTATGCTTTATTTTAAACAAAAGTAAGGGATTTTTTAGACCTAATAGGTTTTTAAAATCTGTTAGGTTTGAATAATCACCTTTTCTCCAATACATTGAATTTTCGGATAAGTTCACTACCGTATTCATCAACAAGTGTTAACAAGTGTTCTCCTGCTTCTAATTGAATATCAATTTTATGCTCTCCTTTAGTTTGAGCAATAAAAACATCATCAATATGCCAAAAAATGGTAGCATCAGGATTAGCATGAGCTACTTCAAAAATTACTTTACCTCTTGAGCCATCTAATAATTTAGGGATAAAAACAGCAGTAAGATTTTCGGGATAAATAATGCCCATTTTTACGGTAGTGTTTTCATAGCAATTATTTAATAATGGCGGAAGTGATTGGTAATTAGGATTTTTTGTTTTGTAAAACAATTCCATAATAGGAGGCAACACCAACCATTTTTTTATTTGCATATTCGTAACAGAATAACATTCGTCATTCACACGAAATTGCTCGCTTTTATCTAAATAAACCAATTTGTGATAAGGACAAACCTTAGATTTTATTCCTGCATTTGGACTCCAAATGGTGTCTGCTTTTTCACAATTATTTCCATACAGATAACCACTTTTGGAGCACACCGCCAACTGAGATAAGTTGTTATATGGAGGTTCAAACCATGTTGTTTGCGGTAATTTTTTAAATACTTCAAATAAGATGGGAGCAGCAACCAATGTGCCTGTCAACCCTGGACGACCTTCTCCATCTGCATTTCCAACCCAAACGCTTACGGTATATTCGGGAGTAGTTCCTACCGCCCATGCATCTCTATGCCCGAAGCTGGTACCCGTTTTCCAAGCTACTTTTTTGGAAGAAGCAAAATGTTCCCAACCTTTTTCCTCTCTCGGGCGATGCACATTTGCCAATATCTCATAGGTTTGCCAAATGCTAGAAACATCATACAAATAATGTTGTTTAAGTGTTTCTTTTTGATGTAAAAGCGAATCCGTTACTATAAAATAAGGCATACGGTAATCGTTGGTATTGTAGTGATAATCGTATTTTCTAAAATTGTTTAATACCCTCGACCAACTGGAATAAACACCATTTAATTCCCATAAATTGGTCTCTGCTCCTCCTAAAATAATGGATAACCCATAGTGATTTACCGGTTTTTTTATAGTGGTAAAGCCTAATTTTTGTACGTTGTCATAAAACTTTTCTAATCCATAGCTGCGTAATAATTTTACAGCAGGAATATTTAATGAGCGAGTGAGTGCATTGCTTGCTGGCACAGCACCATCATAGGTTCTGTCGAAATTTTGTGGAGCATAACCCGAAATTCTTGTGGGAACATCAGGCACCAATGCGTCAGCTAATAATTCTCCTTCATTAAACAACGCTCCATACAAAAAAGGTTTTAAAATACTTCCTGAACTACGAGGAGCAGTAATAATATCTACCTTAACACCCGACTCTTCATGGGTACAATCAGAATTTCCAATGTATGCCA
>PCUH01000079.1:0-543 GCA_002770955.1 Flavobacteriales bacterium CG18_big_fil_WC_8_21_14_2_50_32_9
GTTGGATTTACTTTTATAAAATCGTCCACCATTTTCTCTCCAATTTGTTTGGTATAAGCATAAGGAGATTCAGTTTTATTAAATGGAGTTTCTTCCGTAACAGGCAATTGATTTATATTTCCATAAACTGAACAAGAAGAAGAAAATATAAGGTTAGGAACTTTAAATTCTTTTTGACAAGCCAAAATATGAAGTAAGGAATTGATATTGTTATCGTAATACATCAATGGATTTGCCACCGATTCGGAAACAGATTTAAACGCAGCAAAATGAATAATTCCTTGAATATCTGTGTGCTCTGAAAATAATTTTCGAGTAGCAGCTTTATCTTTTAAGTCTATGTTGTAATGTTGAACAGGTTTTCCTGTAATTTTTTCAATACGTTGATAGGTATCTTTTGTTGAATTAGAAAAATTATCTACAGAAATAACCTCCCAGTTGGTATTTTCTAAAATTTCAATAATAGTATGTGAACCTATGTATCCTGCTCCGCCAGTAATAAGTATTTTCATAAATGTTGCAGCTAATTTTTTGTAAAAGTAG
>PCUH01000079.1:629-2066 GCA_002770955.1 Flavobacteriales bacterium CG18_big_fil_WC_8_21_14_2_50_32_9
TTAGTTTTTGTATTTGTTCTTTATTCAGATGCCCCAGCTTTTTAACTAATCTTTTATTATCTATTGCCCTAACTTGATCTACCAATACGTCACTTAATTTATCGAGTTGTCCTTTTTTTAGATGAACTCTTAATAATTCTATTTCCGCTTTAACATTTGTTGTTATTGGGCAAATTAAAGTTGATAAATGCGTTTCGTTTAAGAGGTCTGTTTGAACTATGACCACAGGTCTTTTTTTTCCTGGTTCTGTGCCTACACTTGGGTTTAGGTTTGCTAACCAAATGTCAAATTGCTTAATATTCATCCATTAATTTTTCGAATTCATGTAATACGTCCATGGAGTCCTTACTTGTCAGTTTTGATTCTGTTGCAAGTTGTTTCTTTAATAAACGTCTTTTGTTTAATGTGTTGTAAATACTAACAGCCTCATTAATGTAGCGATTTCGAGCTAATTTTAATTTTGCGGTAATTTCTTCAGCTTCCTCAAATATTTTATCGTCAAGCTTTAATGATAAAGTTTTCATACTTTTTCTTACAAAGGTATATATTAAAAGTATATCCTGCAACTATTTGTAGCATTTTTTTAGCCCAAAAAAATTAAGCGTACTAATTTAACTTAACCCGCATTATTCATAACTAAACAGAGTGCATGTTATGAATGCGTGATGGGTAGTGGGAAGCAATGCGGGAAACCCCGACCTTACAATAACACATTTTTGGGTCATTGAAAATTTCCAAAAGTGTTGTTATTGTAGGTCGTCAGAAAAATTCGTGAATTTTTCGGGTTATACCAACTCAAAAAAATTAATTTTGCCGCATGACAACAAATGAAGACAATCTAAAAAAAATTATTTCCCATGCCAAAGAGTATGGTTTTGTTTTTCCATCGAGTGAAATTTATGATGGGCTTAGTGCTGTGTACGATTACGGACAGTTAGGGGCCGAGTTAAAAAGGAATATCAAAGACTTTTGGTGGAAATCTATGGTGCAACTGCACGAAAATATTGTAGGTATTGATGCCGCTATTTTTATGCATCCCGAAACTTGGAAAGCTTCTGGACACGTTGATGCGTTTAACGACCCATTGATTGATAATAAAGATTCTAAAAAAAGATACCGTGCCGATGTGTTAATTGAAGAATACATCGAAAAAATACGTTTGAAAAACGAAAAAGAAGTAGAAAAAGGCAAAAAACGTTTTGAAGATAGTTTTGATGAAACTCAGTTTAGAGCTACTAATCCAAATGTATTGAGAAATCAGGCTAAAATAGATGAAGTTACCAGCAGGTTTAAAACGGCTATGGAAAATGATAACTTGGCAGACATCAAAACATTAATTGAAGACTTAGAAATAGCTTGTCCGTTAAGCGGTTCTAAAAATTGGACAGATGTGAAGCAATTTAACCTCATGTTTTCGACTGAAATAGGCTCTGTTGC
>PCUH01000079.1:2139-2281 GCA_002770955.1 Flavobacteriales bacterium CG18_big_fil_WC_8_21_14_2_50_32_9
AAAACAAGTCGTTTGAAAATTCCTTTTGGAATAGCTCAAATTGGTAAAGCCTTCAGAAATGAAATAGTTGCTCGTCAGTTTATTTTCCGTATGCGTGAGTTTGAACAAATGGAAATGCAATTTTTTGTTCGTCCGGGTGAAG
>PCUH01000079.1:2564-2775 GCA_002770955.1 Flavobacteriales bacterium CG18_big_fil_WC_8_21_14_2_50_32_9
ACAGAACATTTTTGGCTATTTTATCTTCGGCTTATAAAGAAGAAAAATTAGAAGATGGTTCTGAAAGAACAGTATTGAAACTTCCTGCATTTTTGGCTCCCTACAAAGCTGCGGTTTTGCCTTTGGTAAAGAAAGATGGTTTGCCAGAAAAAGCACGTGAAATAATGGATTTGTTAAAACACGATTACAATTGCCAATACGATGAAAAAGA
>PCUH01000079.1:2837-6073 GCA_002770955.1 Flavobacteriales bacterium CG18_big_fil_WC_8_21_14_2_50_32_9
ACCATCAAACATTAGAAGACAATCAAGTAACCATTAGAGATAGAGATACGATGCAACAAGAGCGTGTAGCGATTTCAGAAGTGGAAAATATTATCAGAAATAAAATGAAAACAGCATAATATTTTTGTTTATGAATATTGAAAATTTAGCACTCATACCAAACACCTACGAAGGATTTCTGCTCATCCACACGGCTAAAAAACATAATATTTGGCTGTTACAATAGCCAAAAAACATAATATTTGGCTGTTTGAAAAAATTTTATTACCTTTGTATCATGCAAATTTCAAGATTATTACAAAAGGAAATAGAAGAGCTTATTCACAGCGGTAAAGCTATTGTTCTTATTGGTCCCCGACAAGTAGGAAAATCTACACTAATTAAAGAAATTTTAAAATCTAAAGGTGATTACTTGTATTTAGATGGGGATGATTTTTCCGTTCAGCAACAATTAGAATTGCCTAATACCGAATTTATAAAACGGATGATAGGTAACCATACCATTGTTTTTGTGGACGAGGCACAACGAATAAAAAATATCGGAATAACTTCAAAAATCATTATTGATCAATTTCCTAACATTCAATTAGTTTTAAGCGGTTCTTCTGCTTTTGATTTAAACAATGAAATTAATGAACCATTAACAGGGCGAAAGTGGGAACTTAACCTCTTTCCTATTTCAATGGAAGAATTACAAATAAGTACGGATTTTTTAAAAGCCAACCAGCAATTAGAAGACAGGATAATATTTGGAATGTATCCAGATGTTTTTAATTTTCCTGGGAAAGAAAAAGATGTATTGAAAAACCTTATAAATAGTTATTTATACAAAGATGTACTCGCACTTACTGGTATAAAAAAACCCGATATTTTAAAAAAATTAACACAAGCCCTTGCTTTACAAATAGGAAATGAAGTCTCCTATAATGAGTTGGCTCAATTGTTAGGTGTCAACAAAGAAACAGTAAGCAATTATATCACTTTATTAGAAAAAGCTTACGTGGTGTTTAAAGTTGATCCTTTTAGCAGAAACATCAGAAATGAAATTAAGTCGAATCGCAAAATATACTTTTATGATACCGGCTTACGAAATGCCGTTATTTCTAATTTTAACGCTTTGGATATAAGAAACGACAAAGGTGCATTATGGGAAAACTTTTTGATTTCCGAAAGAATTAAAAAATTGAATTACCATAAAATTTACACCAACACCTATTTTTGGCGTACAATCCAACAACAGGAAATTGATTGGATTGAAGAAAAGGACGGCATCATCACTGCTTATGAATTCAAATGGCAGGCAAAATCGAAAATAAAAATTCCAAAAAACTTTATAACAACTTATCAGGCACAAACCAAAATAATTGATAGTACTAATTACTATGAGTTTATTAGTTGATTATTGTTACTGAAGCAGGAATTTATATTCGAATTGTATCCTTTTCCCTCAAAACATATCCCCTTAACCGCCATTATTCATCAATATTTGCAGATGGTCTTCTTTTGGCGGTTAACCCCGATTTAGAGACACTTAAATTTGAGGTAGGAAAATTTTAGTGTCACTTAATCGTAATAAAGGAATAACTATAATCTGTATGAATTATTCGGGTTAAATCTTAATTTTGGGGAGTTATGATTTACAAAAGCACATCCGATTTAATAAAAGACTTGGAACAGTGCGATTTTTAATCAAGAATATTTTTTTTACTGGCTTTTTGTTATAGTTTTGCTTTGAATTTTTAAAACCGAATTATATGAAACAATTTAAATTATTTTCATTAGTAATAATACTATTTTTTATTACAGAATTAAAAGGGCAAACATTCACAGTATCTTCTGATAGTGTTTTTACAACTGTACAATTTAATTCACCTGGAGGAGATACTACTTCAGGGATTAATTTAATCAACACATCTACAAATACTATTTTGCTTAAAATAAAATTAACATTTGAAGATTTATCTCCAAATTTTGCACTTATTGATTATTCTCCTCAATTCTTAAGTTCAAATTCTGGTATTGGATTTACTGATTCTATTTCAATTTTAAGTAATAATTCAATAAATTTTTTTGGAATATTTTCTTCTCCATCAACCTTACCTCAACATAAGGTTCAGATTTTAGTTTACAATTCTACTGATAGTTTAAATAGTCATCAAGTACTAACTTTTACATCAATAAATTGTACGGCACCAGCAACACAAATTATAATCGATCCCATAGCCCAATTCTGTCCAAGAGATAGTTTATTTATTGCGGCTAATAATAATTTTTTTGATTACCAATGGTCAAATGGAGATACATCTCAAACAACTTATGTAATAGTGGATAGTACTCTTTATATTTCTGTTTTGGATAGTTTGGGTTGTATAAGAAAAGATACAATTGATTTTGATATTTCGTTACCTTTTGACGAGTCTATTTGTATAGTTACTGTGGATAGTGCTACAAATAAAAATATTATTGTTTGGGAAAAAACGCCTTTTGAACGAACATTACAAACTAATATTTACAAAGAAACAACTCAAGCGGGTGTATATAATTTAATAGGGTCTGTCCCATTTGATAGCTTAAGTGTTTTTATAGATAGTAACTCAACGCCATTACAGAATTCTTCTAGGTATAAAATTTCAGTTGTAGATAGTTGTGGTAATGAATCTACTCAAAGTCCTGACCATAAGACAATACACTTAACGGCTAGTGTAGGTACTAATAATGAAAATAACTTAGTTTGGGATGGATATGTTGGTTTTAGTTTTACTTCTTATAACATTCTTAGAGGTTCAACTATAAATAATATGTCTATAATTGCTTCTATACAAAGTACTCTTTTTACTTTTTCGGATTTAACACCATTAACAGGAGTTAATATTTATCAAATAGAAGCCGTTAGAAGTTCTGCCTGCTCTCCTACTCAACGAAGCACAACATTCATTTCTTCTTCATCAAACAATGTTAATTTGAATGCAACTAGCATAATAGACAATCAGAATTATGATGATATTATTAGTGTTTATCCTAACCCAACTTTTGGAAATGTATCTATTAATATAGAAACTCCTTATAAAGAAGTAAAAGTTGTGGTTAAAGATATTATTGGAAATATTGTTTATTCTAATATGTTTTATACTTCAGATAAAATTAATTTCGAAATAGGAAATGCTTCGAGTATTTATTTTGCTGAAATTACGGTTGACAGAAATAAAATCATTGTTAAAAAAATTATTAACAGTAAA
>PCUH01000079.1:6315-13902 GCA_002770955.1 Flavobacteriales bacterium CG18_big_fil_WC_8_21_14_2_50_32_9
CCCGCTGAATCCAGCGGGCTTTTTTTATGTCATTCTGGGCAAAGCGAAGAATCTAAATCACGAAAACATAACAACAAAAATGAACATACAATTTAAAACCAATTACATAAAAACACTCAGCGATACACATACGCCTGTTGAGTTGTATCTTAAAATAAGAGATAAATTTCCGCACAGTTTTTTGCTCGAAAGCTCCGATTATAAAAGCAAAGAAAACAGCTATTCGTATCTGTGTTTGCAGTCTATAGCATCGTTTGTAGTAAATCGTGATGAAACCGAAATAACATTACCCAATCATCATCAAAAACTAAAAACCGCTAACATTTCTATTCCTGATGAATTGTATGCTTTTAGCAAACGCTTTAAAGCGGATGATTTACCCTTCGATTTTGTGAGTAACGGTTTGTTTGGTTACACTTCTTACGATGCCATTCCTTTGTTTGAAGATATTTCATTTTCCAATCAAGATTTTACACTTCCGCTTATTCAGTACCATGTGTTTAAATACCTTATTGTGTTTAACCACTTTAACAATGAGTTGTATATCATTGAACATCTTTTAGATGGCGAAACATCAACCATAGAAGAGCTAAACGACATTGTGCAACGCAGAGCTGTGAATCAATTTAGGTTTTATCAAACCGAAAAAGAAACCTCCAATTTTACAGACGAAGCATTTTTAAAAGGAATAAAAAAAGGCATTCAACATTGTTATTTGGGTGATGTATTTCAAGTGGTGTTATCACGAAAATTTAAAACGGGTTTTAAAGGCGATGAGTTTAACGTATATCGTGCGTTGCGGTCTATCAACCCTTCGCCTTATTTGTTTTATTTCGATTACGGAAACTTCAAAATTTTTGGTTCATCGCCCGAGGCGCAACTGACCATTGCTCAACAAAAAGCAATCATAAATCCTATTGCAGGAACATTTAAGCGCACCGGAAATGTAAAAGACGATGAGCAATTAGCCATTCAACTCAGCAACGACCCGAAAGAAAATGCAGAACACATTATGTTGGTTGATTTAGCCCGTAATGATTTAAGCAGAAATAGTAAAAGTGTAAACGTACAGAGTTTTAAGCAAGTAGAATATTATTCGCATGTCATTCATTTGGTATCTAAAGTGAGTGCAGTTTTAGAAGAAGATTACAATCCTGTAAAAATTTTGGGAGATACCTATCCTGCTGGCACATTGTCGGGTGCACCAAAGCACAGAGCCATGCAGATTATTGACGAAAACGAACCCAACAGCAGAGGACATTATGGTGGTGCTGTAGGTTATATGGGTTTTAGTGGAGAGTTTAATCACGCCATTTTTATTCGTTCGTTTTTAAGTTCTCAGAATGAATTGCATTACCAAGCGGGTTGTGGCATTGTTGCCAAATCGAACCCTGAAAGTGAATTGAATGAAGTAAATAATAAATTATCGGCTCTTAGAAAAGCCATTGAATTAGCAAAAACAATTTAATAGATGAAGATATTAGTAATAGACAACTACGATTCGTTTGTATTCAACTTGGTGCATATTCTTTACAACTTAGGTGTAGAGAACATCTCCGTTGTTAAAAACGATAAAATTTCATTAGATGAAATTCAAGCGTATGATAAAATTCTACTTTCTCCCGGACCAGGAATACCAAAAGATGCAGGGTCAATGTCCGAAATTATTAAACACTTTGCCCCTTCAAAAAGCATATTGGGTGTGTGTTTGGGACATCAGTCCATAGCAGAAAGTTTTGGTGCAACACTTAAAAATTTAGAAGAGCCATTACACGGTGTAGCTTCATCGGTAACAATCATTCAAGAGAATTATCTGTTTGAAAATTGCCCCAAACAATTCAATATTGGGCATTATCATTCGTGGGTAGTGAAAGAAAATACATTAGGTAACAACCTTGAAGTGTTGGCAAAAGATGAAAAAGGAAACATCATGTCTATAGGGCATAAAACCTATGACGTAAGAGGTGTGCAGTTTCATCCAGAATCGGTTTTAACCGAAAATGGAATACAAATTATCACAAATTGGATTAAACATTAAATAAGATGAAGGAAATTTTAGAACATTTATATCAACACAAAACTCTATCGAAAGCAGAAGCAAAAACGATATTGATTGATATTGCTTCGGGCAAATACAACCACTATCAAATTGCCTCATTCCTTACAGCTTTTATTATGCGGAACATTACGCTTGATGAATTGAAGGGTTTTAGAGAGGCTTTGTTAGAACTGTGCCACCATGTAAATCTTTCCGAATACAACGCTATGGATGTGTGCGGAACAGGTGGCGATGGGAAAAACACATTTAATATTTCTACACTGTCATCGTTTGTTGTAGCTGGTGCAAATATTCCTGTGGCAAAACATGGTAACTATGGCGTTTCATCAGTATCGGGTTCTTCCAATGTTTTAGAACAATTGGGCATTCGTTTTCAAACCGAAGAAAGCAAATTGAAACAGCAATTAGACAAAGCCAATATTTGCTTTTTGCATGCCCCACAATTTCATCCTGCCATGAAATTCGTAGCTCCTGTACGCAAAGAATTGGGTGTAAAAACATTCTTCAACATGTTAGGACCACTAGTAAATCCTGCTCAACCAAAGGTGCAATTGGTAGGCGTGTTTAGTTTAGAATTGGCTCGGATGTATCAGTATTTATTTCAAGAAGAACAGATGCAATACACTATCATTCATGCCTTAGATGGTTTTGATGAAGTATCCTTAACCGATGAATGCAAACTCATTTCTGATAATGAAGAGTGCATCATCAAACCAAATTATTTTGAGTTTGATGCGGTTTCTCTTTCTGAAATTCATGGTGGAGATACGGTAGAAGCAGCAGCAGAAATTTTTATGACTATCCTAAAAGGAGAAGGCACAAAAGCCCAAAACGAAGTAGTGATAGCCAATGCTGCATTAGCCATTCAAACGCATCAAAAAACAGAAATTACAGAAGCCATTGAAAGAGCGAAAGACTCGCTTTTTGGTTTAAAAGCATTACAATCATTCAACGCATTAAAACAATTATCATGACTATTTTAGAACAAATAAAGCAACATAAACTTTTGGAAGTAGCTACTAAAAAAGAGCTATACCCTACAAAACTGTTAGAGCAAACACCCTACTTTTCATCATCGTGTGTATCGATGAAAAAATACATTTCCGACACATCAAGAAGTGGCATTATAGCAGAGTTTAAGCGTAAATCGCCATCCAAAGGCGATATAAATAAATACGCCAACGCACAAGAAGTTACGCTGGGCTATATGCAGTCGGGAGCTTCGGCATTGTCTGTAATTACTGACGAACATTTTTTTGGTGCAAAAAAAGACGATTTGCAAACCGCTCGAAAATTTAACTATTGCCCCATTCTACGCAAGGATTTTATTGTTGATGAATACCAAATTGTAGAAGCCAAATCGATGGGTGCCGATGTGGTGCTGTTGATTGCGAAAATGCTTTCGCCTAAAGAAATTACACAGTTTTCACTTTTTGCGAAAAGCTTAGGATTAGAAGTGTTTTTAGAATTTCACAACAAAGAAGAAATCAAGCAAAACGAACATGCAGTAATAGATTTGGCGGGTATCAACAACCGCAATTTAAACTCTTTTGAAGTGGACATTGAAAACAGCATTCGCTTAGCAAATTTGCTCCCAAAAGAGGTGCTGAAAATCGCAGAAAGTGGCATTGACTCGCTTCAAACAATGCAAAAACTCAAACAAAATGGCTTCAATGGATTTTTAATTGGCGAATACTTTATGCGCCATAGCAATCCAGCTGAAAAATGTAAAGAATTGATAAAACAACTTCACGATGGAAATTAAAATTTGCGGTTTAAAAATTCCTTCTAATATCAATGAAATAGCCACGCTAAATATTGATATGATGGGCTTTATTTTTTACGAAAAATCACCACGTTTTGTAGGAGAACATTTTGATAAAACATACTTGCAATCATTACCAAAATCCATTCGTAAAGTGGGTGTTTTTGTAGATGAAGACGAACCAAGTGTATGGCAAAAAATACAAGATTACGGGTTAGATCTTGTGCAATTGCATGGCAACGAATCGGTAGCGTATTGTGAAAAATTAAAAGCAAATAACATCGGCATTATCAAGGCATTTCAAGTGGATGATGCTTTTGATTTTTCACAGTTAGCACCCTATCAAAAGCTTTGCGATTATTTTCTATTCGATACCAAAGGCAAAGAAAAAGGTGGGAATGGCATTTCGTTTAATTGGCATACACTTAATAATTACCAACTCGATACTCCTTTTTTGTTAAGTGGTGGCATAGGTGTAGAAAATATGGAGGAAGCACTTTCCATTACACATCCACAACTTGTTGGGTTCGATATCAACAGTAAAATTGAATTAGAACCCGCATTGAAATCATTTGAATTAGCAGACATTTTAACAACTAAAATAAAGAATTATGAATCATATAAAACCAGATAAATACGGCTATTACGGAGAGTTTGGCGGGGCATTCGTTCCGGAAATGCTTTACCCCAACGTAAAAGAATTGCAAGAGCATTACGAGCAAATCATTCAATCCGATTCTTTTCAAAAAGAGTTTAAAAGTTTACTGAGCGATTACGTAGGCAGACCAACACCCTTGTTTTTTTCTAAAAATTTATCGGCACAATTTGGTGCGCAGATTTATTTGAAAAGAGAAGATTTAAACCACACAGGTGCACACAAAATTAACAATGCCATTGGGCAAGTGTTACTGGCTAAGCGGTTGAACAAAAAACGCATTATTGCCGAAACAGGAGCAGGACAACACGGTGTGGCAACTGCAACGGTTTGTGCATTAATGAATATGGATTGTACCATTTTCATGGGCGAAATTGACATTGAACGCCAAAAACCAAATGTAGAACGCATGCGTATTTTAGGAGCAAAAGTAGTAGCAGCCACTAGCGGAAGTAAAACGCTAAAAGACGCTACCAACGAAGCCATCCGTGAATGGATAAACAATCCAGTGGACACGCATTACATCATTGGTTCTGTGGTGGGTCCGCATCCTTATCCCGACTTGGTGGCACAATTTCAATCTGTGATTAGCGAAGAAATAAAAGTACAACTGAAAGAAAAAACAGGCGATGAACATCCTGATTATATCATTGCGTGTATGGGTGGAGGCAGCAATGCCATTGGTGCATTTTATCATTTTATTGATAACGGGAAAACAAAACTAATTGCTGTTGAAGCAGGTGGTGAAGGCGTAAATTCCGGAAAAACAGCAGCCACCATTGCCTTAGGAAAAAAAGGAATAATTCATGGAAGTAAAACCTATTTGATACAAACCGATGATGGACAAATTATAGAACCACATTCCATTTCAGCAGGATTAGATTACCCAGGTATTGGTCCTATACATGCATATTTACACGATAGCGGCAAAGCAGAAGTGGTAAATGTAACCGACCAAGAAGCGTTGGATGCTGGCTTTCATTTATCAAAAATAGATGGTATTATTCCTGCCTTAGAAAGTGCACATGCGTTGGCATATTTGCATAAAATGACGCTAAAACCAAGCGATGTAGTAGTCATTAATCTATCAGGCAGAGGCGATAAAGATATGTTAACCTATCAAAAATTTATGTAAGATGAACAGAATAGACACACGCTTTCAACAGAAGAAAAACAATCTGCTTTCCATTTATTTTACGGCAGGTTTTCCACATTTAAACGATACGTTAGGCATCATCAAACAATTAGATGAAGCTGGTGTAGATATGATAGAAATTGGTTTTCCATTTTCCGACCCACTAGCTGATGGTCCAGTAATACAGCAAAGCAGCGGAAAAGCTATTGCTAATGGTATCACCTTGAAATTATTATTTGAACAACTCAAAGATGTTCGTCAGCATACGCAGATACCTTTAATTTTAATGGGTTATATGAATCCTGTGTTGCAGTTTGGCGAAAAAGAATTTTTTAGAAAATGCAAAGAAATTGATATTGATGGCGTGATTTTACCCGACATGCCTTTAGTTTATTTCGAAAGCAAATTGAAAACGATGGTTGAGGAAAATAACATCGCTAATATTTTGCTCATCACACCCGAAACTGGCACAGAACGCATTCATCAGATTGATAACTTATCCAAAGGGTTTGTGTATATGGTATCATCCAACAGCATTACAGGAGGCAACAAAACAATGGATGTGCAAACCGATTATTTCAACAAAATAAAAGACATGAATTTGAAGAATCCAACCCTAATTGGTTTTGGGATTAAAAACAAAGAAACATACGAAAATGCTTGTAAATACAGCAACGGAGCAATTATTGGCACTGCATTTATAGAGCATTTAAAACAACATGGAACAAAAAAAGAAAGTATTCAAACATTTATTAAAAATATACGCAAATGATTATTCAACTTCATAAAAACTGCACCGCTCAAGAGCACCTTGTATTAGACGAACTATTAGCACAAAACAACATAAAAACGGTTGAGATAAATACGCAATTCAATCATTATTTGGTGTGTATTCTCAAGAGAGAATTTGACATAAGACACATCGGAAATTTGGCATGTGTAAAAGATGTGCATCGCGTAACTGACGGCTATAAATTAGTTTCTCGCCAATGGAAAGTTAATCCCACTAAAATTGATTTGGGTGATGGGGTAATTATTCAAGAAGGAGATTTCACGCTCATGGCAGGACCTTGCTCTATTGAAAGTGAAGCACAAGTGGAGCGTATTGTAAAAGAATTGGTAAAAAATGACGTGAAAATTATGCGTGGAGGCGTTTACAAACCACGCAGTTCGCCCTATTCGTTTAGAGGTTTAGGTATTGATGGATTGAAGATGTTTCATGCACAATGCCAAGCACACGGTATTAAAATCATTACCGAAGTCATGCAGGTTTCACAAATTAGAGAGATGGCAGATTATGTAGATATTTTTCAGGTAGGTGCACGTAATACACAAAATTTTAACTTGCTCGATGCCCTTGGGGAAATAGACAAACCCGTAATGATAAAGCGAGGAATTTCGGGTACGATTGATGAATTGTTGCAATCGGCTGAGTATATTTTTTCAGCAGGGAATGAAAAATTGATGTTGTGTGAACGAGGAATTAGAACTTTTGAAAGTGCGTATAGAAATACATTCGATATCAATGCTATTCCAATATTGAAAGAAAAAAGTCATTTGCCTGTAATTGCCGACCCATCGCACGGAATAGGCATTCGTAAGCATGTAGAAAAAATTACGTTGGCGAGTTTGGCAGCAGGGGCAGATGGCGCTATTGTAGAAATGCACTACGAACCCGAAAAAGCATTTTCAGATGGGCAGCAAAACTTAAATTTTGAAGAGTTTGGAGGGTTGGTAATGAAGATAAATAAGTTAAAAAAAATTACTAATTCGTTTGTTCATAGTGTTAGTTATTAATATGTTGATAAACAACTAAATCAGCGAAGCAAATCAGATTGGTTTCACTGAATAGTTACCTGTTTTTTAATTTTCAATATTCTCAAATAATATAACTTACTGAAAATCAAAATGTTTTTTCAATAAAAAAAAGTGTGTATTTGCCCTATACTGCTTACCATAAATCATAGTGTAAA
>PCUH01000105.1:0-1941 GCA_002770955.1 Flavobacteriales bacterium CG18_big_fil_WC_8_21_14_2_50_32_9
AATAAGTAGGTAATTTTTCTTCGCACAACTCTACAATATGCGAAGTATTAGAACTATTGTAACCACCAACCACAATAGCAAAATCGGCTGGTTCTTCTAGCAAAGCATAAGTAGCTTGTTGGTTATCGTTAGTAGCATAACACAAGGTATCTCTGGTATCCGCAAAATGATTTGTAATAGTTGCTTCGCCATATTTTTGCAGCATTACTTGTTTAAAATAATCTGCTATGGCTTGTGTTTCTGTAGCCAACATGGTAGTTTGATTCACTACTCCAATTTTTTCAAAATGTTGAGCCACATCAAAACCATCAGAAAGTCTTCCTTTAAACTTTTCATAAAAATCGGCTGCAGGAATTTCGCCTAGAATTACCTTAGCAATAAATGTGGCATCATTCATATCCTTAATAATAATAGAAGGAGCATTTTGGTAGCTATGCGAAAAAGTAGCTCTCGTTTCTTCGTGCTTATGTTTTCCGTGTATAATAATAGTGTGATTGGTTTTACCTAATTTTTCAGACTGTTTCCAAACTTTCTCCACAAAAGGGCAAGTGGTATTGTATTTTTCAGTTTGTAATCCTAAGGCATTAATTTTTTGCTCAATAGCTACAGTTGTTCCAAAAGCAGGAATAAGAACTACATCATTTTTGGTTAATTCATCCCACTCTACTAATTGATTACCATCAGTATCCATCATGAATTGAATACCTTTTTCTTGTAAATCTTGGTTAACAATGGGGTTATGAATCATCTGACTCAGTAAAAAAATACGTTTTCCTGGATTATCACCTACTGCTTTATAGGCAATTTCAATGGCATTTTCAACACCATAACAAAAACCAAAATGACGAGCAATAAGAAACTGCACCGAACCAAAATCTAGAACAGTTGGCGACATATCTTTTTTTCGAGGGTCGGTATCTTTTCTTGCGTTTTTTATAGAAGAAATAAAAGAACTTTTATAGTAAGCAGGAATTTCAAATTTTTTCATCCATTTGGTATTAAAAGCGATTCGTGTAACTATTTAATCTTGTTTTAATCTTAGAACAAAATTAAGTTTTTGAATGGGATAGATTTTTAAATAAACTTTTTTATTTCATAAATTACCATAATGACTTTGTCTGTCAATGAACTGACAAAAAATACTTAAATGATTACGCAAAAAATTGTAATTAAGAGTGCATTGTTAATAAAAAAAACAAAATAGAGCTCAACGCCTTTACAATTAAAACTTATCTTAGTGTTGATAAAAAAATGCGTCAAAACATGTCATAAAATGGCAATTCTCTTTCTAAATTGCACAAGTATTTTTTTATGAAATACACGATTAATTAGTAACCCTTAAAACCCCTTATCAGAATGGAAAAAACAGCAGTAAATGTAGACGAAATGACAAAAACAAACGATGAAGTTTTAGTTAGAGAAAACAAAAAAAATGAAGAAACAGGTATGAAAAACTATACTTTTGAAGAAGCGTTAGCAGATGCAACTAATTATTTCAAGGGAGATGAATTAGCAGCAAATGTTTGGTTAAACAAGTATGCATTGAAAGATTCAGACGGTCATATTTTTGAGTCGAATCCAGACCAAATGCACAGAAGAATGGCAAAAGAAATTGCTCGCATAGAGAGTAAATATGCTAATTCCTATTCTGAAGAAGAAATATATGATGTTTTGAAGGGGTTTAAATACATCATTCCTCAAGGTGGTCCAATGACAGGAATTGGTAATGATTTTCAAATAGGTTCATTATCTAACTGTTTTGTTATTGGTAACGAAGGAAATTCTGATTCGTATGGTGGTGTTATGAAAATTGATGAAGAACAAGTTCAATTAATGAAAAGAAGAGGCGGTGTTGGGCATGATTTATCACACATTCGTCCAAAAGGAAGCCCTGTTAAAAACAGTGCATTAACCTCAACTGGAGTTGTTCCTTTTATGGAA
>PCUH01000105.1:1993-9565 GCA_002770955.1 Flavobacteriales bacterium CG18_big_fil_WC_8_21_14_2_50_32_9
CACCCAGATGCGGAACATTTCATTGATGCAAAAATGGATGGGACAAAAGTAACTGGAGCAAATGTTTCTGTTCGGATAGATGATGAATTTATGCGAGCTGTAAAATCAAACTCCGAATACACCCAACAATACCCTATTGTTTCCGATAATCCAATGTATTCAAAATCAGTTAATGCAAAAGCATTGTGGGATAAAATCATACACAACGCATGGAAATCTGCCGAACCAGGGATTTTATTTTGGGACACGGTAATCAATGAGTCTATTCCTGATAGTTACGCTGATTTAGGCTTTAGAACGGTTTCAACCAATCCATGTGGAGAAATTCCTTTGTGTCCTTATGATAGTTGTAGGTTATTAGCAGTTAACCTATATAGTTATGTAGAAAATCCATTTACAGAAAGTGCCTCTTTCAACTATGAAAAATTTGACAAACACACACAAATTGCACAACGCATTATGGATGATATTGTTGATTTAGAAATAGAAAAAGTAAATAGAATTTTAGATAAAATTGAAGCTGACCCAGAGAGTATAGAAGTAAAAAGAACAGAGCTTAACTTATGGCAAAAAATTAAAACAAAATCCATACAAGGAAGAAGAACAGGTGTTGGAATTACAGCAGAAGGTGATATGTTAGCTGCCTTGGGCTATAAATATGGAACAAAAGAAGCAACCGAATTTTCAACGGAAGTACACAAAAAATTTGCATTAGCAGCTTATCGTTCTTCCGTTACCATGGCTCAAGAAAGAGGTGCTTTTCCAATTTATGATTCCATCAGAGAAGAAAAAAACCCGATGATTCAACGCATTAAAGCAGCTGATGAGGAACTTTATACCGATATGGTAAAATATGGAAGAAGAAATATTGCCTTATTAACCATTGCTCCAACAGGAACAACCAGTTTAATGTCGCAAACATCTTCAGGAATTGAGCCTGTGTTTATGGTTTCCTACAAAAGAAGAAGAAAGGTAAACCCTAACGACAAAAAAGTGAAAATTGATTTTGTGGATGAAGTTGGCGATTCTTGGGAAGAATTTCACGTATTTCACCATAAATTTGTTACTTGGTTAGAAGCAAATGGCTATAACTCTGAAGAAGTAGCTAAAATGGAAGAAGAAGAACTAAATAAAATTATAGCAAAATCACCTTACCACGGTGCAACGGCTAATGATGTAGATTGGGTAGAAAAAGTACGTTTGCAAGGTGCCGTTCAAAAATGGATAGACCACTCCATTAGTGTAACTGTGAATGTACCTAATGATGTTCCAGAAGACATGGTAAGTCAAATTTACCAAACAGGTTGGGAAAGCGGTTGTAAAGGAATTACCGTTTATAGAGATGGTTCAAGAAGTGGGGTGTTGGTTGCTAACGATAAAAAAGCAGAGAATGAAGAAATCATTAATCAATTTTTGGAAACAAACGCCCCAAAACGTCCAGATAAATTAGAAGCAGAAATTATTCAATTCAACAATGAAAATGAAAAATGGATAGCTGTTGTTGGTTTATTAGATGGCAGACCTTATGAAATTTTCACAGGAGCTTCTAAAGAATCATTTACTATTCTTTCTCAAGTGCAAAGAGGATGGGTAATTAAAAGCAAATCTGATGATGGAAAAACACGTTATGATTTTCAATATGAAGATAGCCATGGATACAAAACCACTATTGAAGGACTATCAAGAACCTTTAATGAAGAATATTGGAACTATGCAAAACTAATATCAGGCGTATTGCGTCATGGAATGCCACTTAATTTTGTTGTGGACATGGTTGACAATCTTCACTTAAGCGATGAAACATTAAATACTTGGAAAAAAGGTGTTGTTCGTTCATTAAAAAAATTCATTCCAGACGGAACAAAACCATCTGAAAACATTTGCCCTAGTTGTAATGAGCCAGCATTGGTTTACGAAGAAGGCTGCTTGAATTGTAAAAGCTGCGGACATTCAAAATGTGGATGATTTTTTAAGAATCAATTACTAAAAAACCTAACAAATTATTAAGATTTGTTAGGTTTTTATGGATAAAAAGCAGCTTTAAAATGATTTATAGTGATATTCTGCTTATTTAAAACAATGGCAATAACATCAAAACGAGCTTCCAAATCAATTTCGTGTTGTTGGATATAAAAATCAGCTCCTTCTATTAAATGGTTTTGTTTAGCAGGTGTAACTGCTTCTTCGGGTGTTCCAAAAAAATCTGTTGACCTTGTTTTAACTTCAACAAAAACAAATTCGTTTCCATCTTTTGCAATAATATCGATTTCAAATTTTTGTTCCAGCCAATTGGTTGCTACAATTTCATAGCCTAATTTTTTAAGAAATTCAACGGCTTTTTCTTCACCTTTTTTTCCTAAAAGATTGTGTTCTGCCATATTTTTTTTATTTCAAATGTACGACTTATTGACCCGAAAAATTCACAAAACAGGACAAATCAAAGATGACATACTCAAAAAAGATGTTACATCTGTTTTTGTTATAAATTAAAATGCGATTTTTGGAAAGTTATTCTACTTTTGACTTTATGAAAATAACCTTTAACCCAATTGGAAAACAAAATTTATCAGAAGTAACAGCAATTTACAACTATTATGTAGAAAATTCTACAGCAACTTTTCATTTACAAGCTGTTACCGAGCAAGAAATGGAAGCTACACTTTCATTAAATCACCCTGTTTATAAATCTTTTATAATAGCTTGTGATGGCGAAACTGTAGGTTTTTGTTATTTGGGACAATTCCGTAAAAAAGAAGCGTACGATATTTCTACCGAAGTAACTTTGTACATTAAACCAACATTTACAGGGAAGCAAATTGGTGTTGAGGTATTGTCTTTCATGGAAAAAACTGCAAAAAACTTAGGACTAAAAAACTTAGTAGGCGTAATTACTTCTGAAAATACAGGAAGCCTCAAATTATTTGAACGCTGCGGCTATTTTAAATGCGGACATCTTAAAAACATAGGAATTAAATTTGGCAGAGCCTTGGATGTAATTTCTTATCAAAAAGAGATTTGAAATAAAAAAAGCTAATTTATTTTGCTAGTTATTAAAAATAAATTACTTTTGTAAGTGAATACTAACTTACAATAAATTAAATGGAAAAATACGGAAAATATAATATTGCAATAGGTTTCCTTACTATGGGGCTTTTTATGTTATATGGTTTTCTATTAATTTATTTAAGAGATTTTGCTCCTGGAAAAGAAGAGTGGATAAATAATTATTCTGTAGGAAAGCATTTTGAAAGTAGATTAGCACACGTACACGGAAACTTATTTGCTTTTGTAAATATAGTTATAGGTTATTTATTACTTCATTTTAAAGAAAAATTAGCCCATACAAAAACTATATCTTGGCTAGCTCTGGTTGGTTTATTAATGCCTTTAGGAATTTTAGCTGAAGTTTATTTTGGTGCACCGCCAATTTTTGTTTTAATTGGAGCAATAAGTTTAACTGTTTCTGTGACTTGGTTGGGAATTTCTTTTTTAAAATTATAAAAATGGACGCTAAAAATTTTTCCGAAAGGCAAATACAAATAATAGAAACTGCTACTAAACGAATCGATAAGCATGGTATTCAGGAGCTTACCATAAAAAATTTAGCAAATGATTTAGAGCTTTCAGAAGCAGCCTTGTATCGTCATTTTAAAAGTAAAAATGAAATATTATTAGGAATGCTTTCTTATTTCATTATAGAAATGAAAGAAAAAATTAATAAAATTATTGCCAATGAAACTAAAAAACCTTGTGATATATTAAGAGATTTATTCAATAATCAATTGAATACGTTTACACAAAATCCTGCCATAGTTAGTGTCGTTTTTTCGGAGGGAATTTTTCAATTTAATAATGAATTGAGCAATAAACTTAGCGAGATGATGGATTTAATGCAAGAGAAAATAAGTGAAATCGTTAAAAGAGGGCAAGAAGAAGAATGTTTTAATAAATTGTTGAGTCCAGGAGTTGCAACCACCATGATTATGGGAAGTATGCGTATGGTGGTGCTAAAATGGAAATTGTCAGGTAATAAATCCAATTTAGTAAAAGATGGTCAGACCATGCTGAATGGAATTTTAAAAATGATTGAAAAAAAATGAAAGTACTTTCAGTAAATATTAGCGAACCGCAAACCATTATAATAAATGGAAAAAGTGAGCAAACTGGCTATTTTAAAAAACCTGTCGATGCTATTTGTTTAGGAAAAACCGATGTAAAAAACGATAGTGTAATTGACCGTGAACACCATGGAGGCGAAGATAAAGCCTGTTATTTATTTGGATATAACCACTACAAATTTTGGAAAGAACTTTATCCAAATGCAGAATATGATTTCGGAATGTTTGGCGAAAACATTACTATTGAGCATCTTGATGAATCGACATTAAAAATTGGCGACACTTTTCAACTTGGCGAAGCAGTTATACAAATTACTCAACCTCGTCAGCCTTGCTATAAAATGGGAGTTAAATTTAACGACCAAAAAGTTGTAAATTCCTTTCGGTTGGCTCATACTCCTGGCATTTATGTTAGAGTTCTTAAAGAAGGCAATGTTGTAGAAAATGATGAAATGTATTTAATGGATAGCTACGAAAATGCTCCAACAGTATTAGAGGTTTATCGGATAATTTATAACAAAAAACCTAGTGAAAACGAATTAGAAAAAATTATTACTAACACCCACATTGCCGAGCAATTAAAACATTATCTCAAGAAAAAATTTAACCTATGATAAAAGCACTTAAAATCGTTCAATCACTATTATTAACAGGCTTTGGAGCTTTGTCTGTATTCATGACTTTATCCGTTATTTTCGATTGGTTTGGCATTAGAGAAAAAGAAGGAAATTATGTATTGTTTATCGTATATACCAACTTAATTTGTGGACTTATTTATCTTTATGCAGCTTTTATCAACTGGAAAAAACAACAAAATAGTTTTTATGTGTTGGCAGCAGCAACCACAATCTTAATTGTAGCATTTATTGCACTTCAAGTTTATGCAAGTAATGGAGGAATCCATGAAGTAAAAACCATAAATGCTATGCTGTTTAGAATTGGTTTCACCACTTTCTTAACAGCAATAAGTTTCTTTATCTTAAAAAAATCTAATCAACATAACCCCTTAAAACAATGAAAAAAATATTTTTAATCACCACCATTGCCATTTCTTTTATTGCTTGTAAAAATGAAGGAAGCCATGAAAACCATGATGACCATGAACATCAAGAAGAAGCTGTTGTTCAAGAAGAAAATCATCATCATGATGAAATTGAGGAAATAGTTTTAGACAACGGCAACAAATGGAAAGTAGTAGAAACCATGGCTGTATATATCCTCAACATGGAAAAAGCAGTTAATGAATTTGAAACTTTAGAAAACAAAGATTACGCAGTTTTAGCAAAAACCATTGATGAAAACATTACAGAATTAACTTCAAAATGCACTATGGAAGGTCAAGCTCATGATGAATTACACAAATGGTTAGTGCCTTTCATAGAACTTTCTGAAAAGTTTGATGGTGCTACAGAATTAGAAAATCAAGAAAATATTTACCAAAAGTTTAAAGCCTCTTTTGAAACATATAATACCTATTTTGAATGAAAACATTAAATAAAATAACTGCTTTATCAATTCTTTTTTCTGGATTGCTACTTTCTTGTTCAGAAGTTGAAAAACAAACAGAAGAAGATAATCTATTAACAATCAACAACCAATCTGTAAATGAGGATAATGCATTAACATTACTTAAAACAAATTGTTTTACCTGCCACAATCCAAATTTAGAAATCGAAAAAAGAATAGCTCCACCTTGGTTTAAAGTTCGTCAGCACTATTATGATGATGAAACCAGCAAAGAAGATTTTATAGCAGCAATTAGCAACTTTATAAACAATCCAACGGAAGAAAACTCAATAATGCCAGGAGCAGTCAGGAATTTTGGATTAATGCCTAAAATGAGTTTTAAAGAAGGTGATTTAAAAATTATTGCATCCTATTTATATGATAACGATATTTCTTCTGATGAATGGTATGAAAAATGGGAAGCGTTTGAAAAGAAATCTGCTCTAATTCCAATAGAAATAAACTACGAAGACTTAGGAAGAAATATTGCCAATGAAACCAAAGCCAATTTAGGAAAAAACCTTATGGCAGCGGTTAAGGAAAAGGGAGCTGCAGGTGCTGTAGATTTTTGTAATATACGAGCAATTCCTATAACAGATAGTATGTCTGTTGTGTTAAATGCTAAAGTAAAACGTGTTTCTGATAAACCAAGAAATTCTATAAATGCTGCAAATGAAGACGAACTGGAATATATTGAAAATTGGAAAAAAGCTAAAGAACAAGGAGAAAAGTACCCTCCTAAAGTTGTTGAACTCAACAACAAAATGGTGGGATATTACCCTATTGAAACTAACGAAATGTGTATGAAATGCCATGGAATTCCTGAAAAACAAATAAACACTAAAACTTTAGCCAACATCAAAAAATTATACCCAAATGATAAAGCCACAGGATATTCCGAAAATGAAATTCGTGGAATTTTTGTAGTAGTAATGGATAAAAAATAAATTGAAAAGCTTAAGCGTGTAACAAATGTAACAAAGTAAGTATATTAGAAAGCGTACTTTTACTCTGTAATCAAAAAAAATAAATAAAATGAACTATTATAACTCAAAAAAAATTAGCGGAACAACCATAGAAGGTATCCGCCCAAAAGTTGAAGAAGCGTTAAAAACCGAAGGTTTTGGAATATTAACTGAAATTGATATTCAGGCAACCATGAAAAAGAAATTAGACAAAGATTATTTGCCTCATGTAATTTTAGGAGCTTGTAATCCAGTTTATGCCGACAAAGTATTATCGATAGAGCCAACCATAAGCACCATGTTGCCTTGTAATGTTACGCTTCGTCAGTTAGAAACAGGCGAAATTGAAGTGGCTATTATAGATCCGCTTGCGGCAATGGGTGCTGTTGGTAATTCAGCTCTTGAAGTACATGCCAAAGAAGTAAATGAAAAATTAATTAAAGTGTTAGCTAATATTTAATTCGTATAAAGAACCACAGATACACTAAGAACACAGAGGAAAAACTTATGTTATAGCTGTTCATCAAATCGTAAATCAACATTCGTAAATCGTAATTCGTAATTCGTAAATCAACAAATCATGGACAAACACAGTTATAATGTTTCCCTAAAATGGAATGAAGGAAGAAAAGGCATCATGCATTCGCCAGAATTGCCAACAAAAATTGAAGTAGCAACTCCTCCACAATTTGATAAAGGCATACCCGGAATTTGGTCGCCAGAACATCTTTTTACAGCATCCGTATTAAGTTGTTTTATGACTACCTTTTTAGCTATTGCTGAATACTCCAAATTAGAATTTATTAGTTTCGATTGCGATGCAGAAGGAGTTTTAGATAAAGTAGATAGTAAATTTTTAATGACAGAAGTAACCCTAAAAGCTCGTTTGGTTATTGATGATGCATCGAAAAAAGAACGTGCTGAGCGTATTTTAGAAAAATCGGAAGCAGCTTGTTTAATTTCTAATTCAATAAAAACAAAAG
>PCUH01000204.1 GCA_002770955.1 Flavobacteriales bacterium CG18_big_fil_WC_8_21_14_2_50_32_9
ATCATAGCTATTCACAAAATAATTCCTACTTTTGCAACCCTTAAAAAAACGACTGTTTTTCAGCACACAGTTAAACTAACTCTCTCTCGTTTATGCTGATTTAAGATGAGATACAAAAATTAAAAAAATGACTGACAAAGAAAAGTCTGCCGAAGAAGGCAAAGAAGAAAAAAAAGTAGTAGCTAAAAAAACTACAAAAAAGACAACTGAAGAAGCTCCTGAAACAAAAAAAACAAAAAAAGAAGAAAAAGTTGATGTTGTTGCTGAAGTTGAAAAAGAAGCAGAAGTTAAAGTTTCTAAAACCGTGTCCGCCTCAGGTACGAAGGAAGCTGCAAAAGAAAAATACAAACCAGTTGCTAAAGTAAAAACAGAAGTTAAACCTCTTGCTGATTTTGATTGGGATAGAATTGGTAAATACGA
This sequence comes from Flavobacteriales bacterium CG18_big_fil_WC_8_21_14_2_50_32_9, assembly GCA_002770955.1. Taxonomy (GTDB): domain Bacteria; phylum Bacteroidota; class Bacteroidia; order Flavobacteriales_E; family Vicingaceae; genus BRH-c54. The sequence goes on from PCUH01000204.1 coordinate 421, forward strand.
AGAAACGTACACTCCAGCAGAAAAAGCTTCTATGCAAGAAGTGTATGATGAAACACTTAAATCAATTGCAAACGAAGAAATTTTAGAAGGTGTTATTGTTGCTAAAACAAACAGAGATGTAGTTGTTAATATAGGTTTTAAATCTGAAGCAGTAATTTCAATTTCTGAATTTAGATATGACCCAGATTTAAAAGAAGGCGATAAAGTAGAAGTTTTTGTTGTAAATCAAGAAGATAAAAACGGACAATTAATACTATCACACAGCAGAGCAAGAGCATTAAAAGCTTGGGATAGAGTAAATGAAGTATTAGAATCACAAGAAATAGTTAAAGGATACGTAAAATGCAGAACCAAAGGAGGACTTATTGTTGATGTATTTGGTATCGAGGCATTTTTACCAGGTTCACAAATTGATGTTAAACCAGTTAGAGATTACGATATCTATGTAGATAAAGTAATGGAATTCAAAGTGGTAAAAATCAACAAAGAATTTAAAAATATCGTTGTTTCTCACAAAGCGTTAATTGAAGCTGAATTAGAACAACAAAAAGTTCAAATCATCTCTAAATTAGAAAAAGGACAAGTATTAGAAGGTGTTGTTAAAAACATTACTTCTTATGGTGTTTTTGTTGATTTAGGTGGTGTTGATGGATTAATACATATAACTGACCTATCTTGGGGAAGAATTAATCATCCAGATGAAATTTTAGAATTAGATCAAAAAATCAATGTTGTTATCTTAGATTTTGATGATGATAAAAAACGAATTGCATTAGGTGTTAAACAATTACACGAACATCCATGGGATAAACTAGATGCTAAATTAGCTGTTGGTGATACCGTAAAAGGTAAAGTTGTTGTGGTTGCTGATTACGGTGCTTTCATAGAAGTAATTCCAGGTGTTGAAGGTTTAGTTCATGTTTCTGAAATTACTTGGAGCAATCATTTAAAACCAGCACAAGAATTTTTTAAAGTTGGTCAAGAAATTGAAGCTCAAGTATTAACTCTTGACAGAGAAGAAAGAAAAATGTCGTTAGGTGTTAAACAACTTTCTTCAGACCCATGGGAAAATATTGAATCTAAATACAGTGTTGAGTCTAAACACAAAGGAAAAGTTTCTAACATTTCTGATTTTGGTGTTTTTGTTGAATTAGAATCTGGCGTTGATGGATTGATTCATATTTCTGATTTATCATGGTCTAAAAAAATTAATCACCCATCTGAAATCACTAAATTAGGTGATGAAATTGAAGTGGTAATTTTAGAAATTGACAGAGACAACAGAAGATTAAGCTTAGGACACAAACAATTAGAAGAAAATCCTTGGGATGTTTTCGAAACTGTTTTTGAATTAGGTTCAACACACGAAGGAACAGTTTCCGAAATCACTCCAAAAGGACTGTACATTGTTTCATTACAATATGGTGTTGAGGGTATTGTTACTAAGAAAAATGCAGAAAAAGAAGACGGTTCTTTCTTAGCTTTAGATGAAAAAGCTTCCTTTAAAATTGTAGAATTTAACAAAGGTGCTAAGAAAATTGTTTTATCTCACACTCAATTGTTTAAAGAAAGTGAAGATGAAGCTAAACCATCTAATAAAACTGCTTCAAAAACAAAAGCCAAACCAACTTCAAATGCAAGTGCAGTGAAAAAAGTGAACGATAATATCGAAAAAACCACACTTGGTGATTTAGATGCTTTGTCTAACTTAAAAGCTGACTTAGAAAAAGAAGAAAGAAAATAATTTTCTTTTTGGTATAAATTTAAAAGCCCCGAAAATAAATTTTCGGGGCTTTTTTTATGAAATTTTCGTTATTACTCATGTAGATTAATGTGTTTTATATCAACAACATAAAAATATGAATCGAGCCTACGGCTCTTACATTACCGCTGAGGTTTTTTGGTTGGACTTCAGTCCAACCTTACGAAACAATCGAACCTATGGTTCTTTGTAGTAATAAAAGAGTTCCGTAGGAACGGACATATTGTAACAACAGACTTTAGTCTGTTGCTAAGAAACGATAACAAAAAGTAGTTCCGTAGGAACGACATATTAAAGCCTCATCCTAACGGTTATAGGGTCAGTTCACAATAACATTGATAGCGAAAAAATTAGCTACCTGAACAGTAACAAATTTTCTATTCAGTAATTTTACTATCTTTGTTGTTTGGCTCTATGAATTTTAAAAAAATAATGCTCTAACCAAATTTTGACACGCTACTCAAGGTATATCAAATTCTTAAACATTTTTGGAGATGTTGCACTACTCAACATTGCCTACATTGTTGCTTTCCACATCAAATTTGGAGCATTTCACCCTCCATTTTTATCCATGTTATTTTATATAAATGTAATATGGGTTCTTGTTACTTCTATTATTAAACCATACAAATTAAAACGAACAACAAAGTTCCACCAAGTACTTAGGGTAACTTATACCGTTTTGTTTTTCCATATTTTGTTAGTGTTTGCCTTTTATGTATTTGAACAATCCAACCGATATTCTAGGGAGTTATTGGTATTGATGTACAGTATTTTAGCCATTTCTTTGTTTGTATGGAAAATAGCTTTTGTGTTATTTTTGCGTTGGTTTAGAAAAAAAGGATTTAACTACCGAAACATTATTATTGTTGCTAATGAAGACAATCCTATTCAACTAAAAGCCTATATCGACAACCATCCTGAGTTAGGATTTCGTGTACTAAAAATTTACGAACCTAAGCACTATGAAACATTGCAATTACATAGCGAAATAAAAAAATTCAGCACCGAAAATACCATTCATGAAATTTTCTATACAATGTCATCTATAGACCATTACACCCTAGTTGATATAATGAATTATGCTGAAGATAATTTTATTAAAATGCGTTTAATTGCCGATTTTAGAAGCATTTTATTTAGAACATTAGAGTTAGAACATTTTGATTTAATTCCTATTTTAAGTGTTGTTTCCACTCCTTTAGATAATGCTCAAAATCAAATTATCAAACGTGTTTTTGATGTTCTTTTTTCATTTTTTGTAATTGTTTTATTGCTAAGTTGGTTAATTCCTATTTTGGCTATTATCATTAAACTAAACTCAAAAGGACCTGTATTTTTTAAGCAGCAAAGAACAGGACGAGGAAACAAAACTTTTGTGTGCTACAAGCTTCGTTCAATGGTTGTGAATGATGATTCAGATGTTAAACAAGCAACCAAACAAGACCATAGAATAACATCTGTTGGTAGGTTTTTACGAAACATGAGTTTAGATGAATTGCCTCAATTTTTCAACGTACTGATTGGAAGTATGTCGGTTGTCGGCCCCCGACCACACATGCTCAAACATACCGAAGAGTTTTCAAACGAATTAGAAACCTTCATGTTTCGGCATAAAATCAAACCTGGCATTACAGGTTTGGCTCAAACAAAAGGCTACAGAGGCGAAACAGACGATTTCGAAAAATTAAAAAACAGAGTAAAAATGGACTTTTTTTACATAAAAAATTGGTCTTTTCTGTTCGATTTAGCTATTATTGTTAATACCGTGTTAGATATTTTTAGAAATTCAGATGAAGATGTGTAAATTTGAAGATTTGAAAATGAAAAATCAGCGAAAACTTGCTAAATCCGTGTCCCGATAGTTCCGATAGCTATCGGAATCGGGATGCGTTCTATCATTGTGAGAATGTGTTAATTTGTAAATTCTAATAAACAAAAATACTTTTGTAAAAAAATGAACAACAATTCCAACCAAACAAATGCAAGAGAAAATTAACGCTAACAAAAATTGGAAATTTATCATTTCGCCCAAAAGCAACGTGATAGAGCTAAATTTGAAAGAAGTTTGGAATTATCGTGATTTGTTAATGCTTTTTATTAAACGAGATATTGTTACCATTTACAAACAAACCATTTTAGGTCCACTTTGGTATTTAATTCAACCGCTTTTCACAGCTGTAATTTTTACCATAATTTTTAATAATGTTGCTAATATAGACACAAATGGAATTCCTCCATTTTTATACAATTTAGCAGGAATTACTATTTGGAATTACTTTAAAGACTGTTTGTTAGCCACATCGGATACGTTTAAAAGTAACCAACACATTTTTGGAAAAGTTTATTTCCCAAGGTTAATATTGCCTTTGTCTGTAGTACTTTCTAACCTCATAAAATTTTGTATTCAGCTCATTGTTTTTGTTACATTTTATATATACTACACCGCAAATGGTGTTGAAGTTTCGCCAAATAAACTCATCGTGTTTTTTCCAATTTTAGTTATTACTATGGGATTTTTTAGCTTAGGATTAGGAATGATTATTTCCTCTATGGTAACAAAATATAGAGATTTAGTTTTTTTATTGCAATTTGGTGTTCAATTGTTAATGTACTTATCTTTAGTTGCTTATCCGTTAAGTTTAATACAAGAAAAATTACCTACACTTTCGTGGATAGTTGAATTTAACCCAATGGCTCACATCATAGAAACATCACGCTATATGTTGCTAAATTCGGGAGTAATATCCCTAAATTGGATAATTTATACCGTAACAGTAACTATTGTAACCTTTTTGCTTGGCTTAGTAATTTTTAACAGAACAGAAAAAAGATTTATAGATACCATTTAATGAGCAAAAACGAAATTATATTAAAAGTTGAAAACATTTCTAAACAATATCGTTTGGGAATAGTTGGCACTGGCACCATTGCCGATGATTTAACTCGTTGGTGGTATTTAGTGAGAGGAAAAGAAGACCCTTTTTTAAAAATAGGCGAAAGCAACGACAGAAGTACAAAAGGTGAATCGGATTACGTTTGGTCGCTAAAAGACATCAGTTTTGATGTTATGCGAGGCGATGTAATTGGAATTATTGGTAAAAACGGGGCAGGAAAATCAACCTTACTAAAAATTTTATCGAGAGTAACAAGCCCAACAACAGGCACTATAAAATCTGATGGGAGAATTGCTTCTTTATTGGAAGTTGGCACAGGTTTTCACCCTGAACTAACAGGAAGAGAAAATGTATTTTTGAATGGTGCAATTTTAGGAATGACCAAAAAAGAAATTGAAAGCAAATTAGATGAGATTATCGAATTTTCAGGTTGCGAACGCTACATTGACACGCCAACAAAACGCTATAGTAGCGGAATGACAGTTCGTTTGGCTTTTGCAGTTGCGGCTTTTTTAGAACCCGATATTTTAATTGTTGATGAAGTGTTGGCTGTTGGTGATGCCGAATTTCAGAAAAAAGCCATCGGAAAAATGAAAGATATTTCGAGCGGAGACAATGGCAGAACAGTATTGTTTGTGAGCCATAATATGGCAGCTGTTCAGAATTTGTGCCCAAAGAGTATTTTGTTAGAAAACGGGAAAATTATTTTTAATGGAGAAACAAATGATGTAATTACACATTATTTATCCTCTCAAAATAGAAATTTTACTAAACTTTCTGAAATTGAAAATCGACAAGGGAACGGTAGCTTATTATTTAAAGAAGGTAATATTAAAGGTATAGAAACTCAAAATGGAATTATTGAAACTTTTAAGGATGTTGCTTTAGATTTAGAATATGATTTGAATATCGAAAAAGTGTTGAATTTCAGGATTGATATTGGGATTAATAATTACTTAGGAGATAGAGTTGCTTGGGTTTCGTCCCAAACATTACCAACAAATTTTGATATAAAAAATAAAAAAATTTCCTTTGTGATATTTAATTTACCATTGGCTCCTGGAGATTATAATTTGAATATTTTTTGTGAAATTAATAACGAAATTGCCGATTGGATAACAGGTGTTTTGCCTTTTACCGTTGCCGAAAAAGATTATTATGGTTCAGGAAAGGTTGTTCCTGCAAACCAAGGTTCGGTGTTGTTAAATTTTAAAATTAACTAACCATGATAGAAAAACTCAAAAAATATCTAAAACAAGTAGAGGCTAATCAACATTTAATTATAAATGAAATAGAAAGTTCAAAAAAACAAACAAAAGAAGTAGAATGGGCTGCTATTTATCACGATAGTATTCGAGGAAAAAAATGGTTGGAAGAATTGCCTTTAAACATTGGTAGATGGGCCGGAAACTATTCTTTTTTTTATGTTTTAAATAGAATTTTAAACGATTATCAACCTAAAAAAATTTTAGAATTAGGGTTAGGTGAATCTTCAAAAGTAATTTCTGCTTATTTAGATAATTATTTAATCGAATCAACGCATCTTATTATTGAACAAGATGAAAATTGGGCAACTGCTTTTAACCAAAAATTTACCTTGTCAAAAAATTCAACAATAAAGGTACTACCGCTAGAACAACAAGAAGTAAACAGCTTTAAAGTAAATGGGTACACTAATTTTGCTGAAGAAATTTCCGAAACATTCGATTTTTATCTTGTTGATGGTCCTTTTGGTTCGGAACATTTTTCACGTTATGACATCATTAGTTTAGTGAAAAAGTTTACTCCAATACAGCAATTTATTATTTTGTTTGACGACACAAACAGAAAAGGCGAATTTGAAACTTGCAAAGAAATTAAATCCATTTTAGAACAAAATAAAATTAACTTTTATGAAGGATATTATGAAGGAGTAAAAGGGTCAACCATTATTGCAACAGAGCGATATAAATACGCAACTTCTTTATAAAAACACTAACTTTATTATGGATAAAAAATTAGCTCCCATAGTTTTATTTACCTACAACCGCCCTGAGCACACACAACAAGTACTTGATGCGTTAGCATTAAATAATGAAGCTAAAGAAAGTATATTATACATTTATTGTGATGGAGCAAAACCATTAGCAACCGAGCAAGAATTAGAAAAAATTAATACAGTGAAATCTATTGCAACTAAAGAACATAGGTTTAAAGAAGTAGTTGTCATAGAACAACAAAAAAACAAAGGATTAGCAAACTCAATAATTGATGGAGTTTCTGAAATAATAAATGAGCATGGAAAAATAATTGTTTTAGAAGATGATATTGTAACCTCTAAAGGTTTTTTAAAATACATGAACGATGCACTAAAATGCTATGAAAACAACGAAAATGTAATGCATATTTCTGGTTTTATGTACCCTCACCAACAACAACTTCCTGAAACATTTTTTTATAACGTAACATTATGTTGGGGCTGGGCTACTTGGCAAAGAGCTTGGCAATATTTTAATCCAAATGCTTTGCAATTATGGAAAATCCTTTTAAAAAACAAACAACTTACTCAAATTGATAAATTTAGTAGCGGGTATTTAAGCAGTCAGCTAGCACATAATATTTCTGGAAAATTAAATACATGGTTCATTAAATGGCATGTTT
>PCUH01000172.1:0-218 GCA_002770955.1 Flavobacteriales bacterium CG18_big_fil_WC_8_21_14_2_50_32_9
AACCTGTGGTAGAAACAACATCGTGATGCGGATGGCCTCTGTGGAATTTAACATTAGAAATTAAATAACGTAATTTACTAATACTTAATTGATTTCCAAAAGCATTGGTATATTGAATGGTGTTAAAATTAGCAGAAGTAACAGATGCTCCATTAAATTGATGATCAAATTGAAGTGTAACACTGGATTGATTAGATGTTTGAGGAGGTGTAGGAGTT
>PCUH01000172.1:229-31383 GCA_002770955.1 Flavobacteriales bacterium CG18_big_fil_WC_8_21_14_2_50_32_9
TGAACCATCATCCTTGTCAGCTTTTTTATCAAAATTTAAGGCTACAGGGTCAGTACATCCTTTGTCGTTAGAGCATGATGTGAAAAAAGGAGCAGTAATTACAATTAATGTAATTATTGAAATAATTTTTGTTGTTTTCATTTTATAAAAATTTTATTTTGGTTTATTAAAAATAGCTATGATATTAAATTTGATTGTAAAAAAAAATAAACTATTTTTTGGAGGAGGATAAGTTATAGATATGTATCTTTTTATTTCCTTTTCAGCATAGATAAATAAATATTTTTTATTGTCGATATTAAAAGCATTGAAAATTAATATATTTTCTACAACATTAAAAATAAGTTCTGTATTTATGTTAGATTGAGCTGGTAAATAAGGTTGCTTTTCGTTATTAAATTCTACTTGATTTAATTCTTGTGCCAAATGGCATTTACCTTTACATTTTAATTGAGGTTTTTCTTTGTTAATACAAAACAAGGTTATTATTTCTTGTTGATGAATGAAAAAGTTTAATGTGAGAATAGACTTAACGCCAATTCCAGAGAAAAGTATTGTAATTAATGCAATTGATATGGTTTGTTTAAACAAGTTCACCTTACAAAAATAATACTAATTTTTTATGATTTTTATTATCTTAATCATATTACCAGCGTTTTCAAATAATGTTAAAAAATAAATACCATCATTGTAATGATGCATATTTATTTGAATCTGTTGCAAATTAGGTGTTAATATTTGAGTATTCACCACTTTTCCCAAAATTGTTGATAGCGTATAAGAATAAATACCCTTTTGGTTGAATTCAATTGTAATCATATTTGATGTTGGGTTTGGGTAAACATGAAAATCATCTGATAAAAATTCATCAACTCCATTGATTGTAATTGCTAACGTGTCGGAATAATTTATACATCCAAAACTATCTGTAACCGAAACAAAATAAGCACCACTTGTTTGAACATAAAGTAGAGTATCTGTTTCGCCAGATAAGGGACTGTTATTTAAAAACCATTGTATATTTGAATTTGAAGTTATTGTTAAAGTGTCGTTGTTTATTGTGTTGATTATTGGTTTGTTAGGTAGTTCTTTCCATGTAGTTGTTATTGTGTCAGAAAAGCCTATGCAACCACTTTGGTTGGTTACCGAAAGATAAATAATAGCAGAAGAATCTAACAGAATACTTTGCGTTGAATCGCCATTAAACCATTGATAAGAGTTAAAGGAAGGAGCTGAAATTAATAAACTATCGCCATCACAAATGATAGCGTCATTTCCTAAACTGAACGTAAAATTAGAGCTAACCAATGTTGCTAATCCATCTACTTTTCCGTTTCCATAAGCAGTGTTGCTTGTTGTGCCTGTAAAACTGTCTTTTTTAGCAGAAGAAGTTATAGTTTGTAATATTTCTGCCATAGTTGCATTGGAGCATTTTTCAAAATAAAGTGCAGCAACACCAGCAACAACAGGCGATGCCATAGATGTTCCGTTTTTCAACATGTGTTTACCACCTGGAGCAAGCCACATGTGATTTGCGGGATTAATCATAAAAAAATTAATTGTTGAATCAGGCACAGAACTCATCATATATCGTCCTGTTGCAGCTATTTCAGGTTTTAAAACTCCTCGTCTGTTTGGACCTAAACTGGAACCAGGATCAATTTGACCAGGCGTTCCTGCGGTTACTTGTGTTGTTAAGTTTATATCTAAATATGTTTTTCTATTGCGATAAGTTCCTACCGCAATTACTGTTGGCAAACAAGTAAAACTGCTCACAATGGTTTGTGCTGTATCGGGCAATTGATAATACACAATGTTGGGATAAATAGCAGCAGAAGGCAAGGATGTTCGTACTATTTCTGAAGTCCGCAAAATTCCGTTGTTGGTACTCCAAACATCTAATTTTCCATTTCCGGTAGTCATTAAACTAAATAAATAAGAGTTAGAATCAGGTTCTTGAACATGAATTTGAAGTAAGTATTTATCGCCTTGCAGTTCACCATAAGTATCAACTATTGCTAAAGTATTACTTCCATTTTTTATGGTATCAGAAACATTTCCTAATCTATATTGAATGTTATCAAAAGGAGTTTGACCTCGTTTGGCAAAACTTCCTGATGGCAAGTTCATTCCAATGGAAAAATCTACATTATTCAAATCGGCAGTATCAGCCCAAATCTCATAAAATACAGCACCATAACCTAAGATGCTAGATGGATTGTATTTAAACCAAGTAAAAGTAGTGTCTGAAGTAACATTGTGTTGTAAATGAAAAGGCAATGCTCCTGCATTTCCTGCTGCACAAACAAAAGCTCTACCAGGTTTTGCATTAACCAAGCTATCAATTAAAACAGCTTCGGCATCAGTTCCATCATGAGAACCTCTATAATCGCCCAAACTTACATTAATAACACAAGGCATACCTAATGAATCAGCTAGGTTATAAATGTATCGTACAGCATCAACAATGGTTGAGTTGCTACTATTAAAATTTATACCAACAGCAATAATGTTGGCATCGGGAGCAACCCCTTTGTAATTTGAAACAGCTCGACCATTTCCTGCAGCAATTCCTGAAACGTGCGAACCATGTCCTTTAAAGTAAAAAGGATCGTGATGGGTTGATGTTCCTATGTTTATGGCTGCAGAATCCCACATTGCTCCATAGCCGAAACCATTTCCATCGTACGGTTTTGTTTGATCCCATAATCCTAAAATTCGAGTATTTCCTAATGAATCTTGAAAATCGGGGTGGGTAATATCTATTCCAGTATCGATAAGTCCAAATAAAACACCTTTTCCTGTATATTTTTTTGTAAGCGGTGCTATTCCTAAATGAACAGGAACTACATTGTTTTGAATAAGTGCAGTGTCGTTTAATACTTGGAGATTAGGAGTAGTATATTCGATGTAATCAATAAAATTATTTTTAGAAAAATCAATGATTGTATTAGCAGGAAGTTCAACTTTAATAAATCCTTTGGCTGATAAACCAGTTTTTCCCTTTAATCGTAAAACTTCATTTTTTATTTCAGTAACATTTCCTTTAACAAAAAAAGTAATTGTTGAGTTTGTGGAGCTGTTCTTTTTAATAGCAACTTGCAAATCAAAATTAATTTTTGAAACTTGTGCAAAGAAACTGAATGTGAAAAGAAAGAAAATTACAGTTGTTAAAAAACGCATCTTTTTTTATTTAAGTTCAGTAAAGTTAATAAAAAACTTATCTACTTTTGTTTGCTAACTAAAAATTAAATAAATAAACATGGAAATTTTTTTAAGTATTGATACTTGGATTGCTTTATTAACACTTACTTTTTTAGAAATTGTATTAGGTATTGATAACATCATTTTTATTTCTCTTGTTGCAGGAAAATTGCCTTTACATCAACAACGAAAAGCAAGATTATTAGGGCTTTCATTAGCATTAGTGGTTAGAATATTATTGCTTTTTGGAATTACTTGGCTTATAGGACTAACTCAATCAGTAATAGAAGTTTATGATTTTAGCTTAAGTTGGAGAGATATAATTTTAATGCTAGGAGGACTTTTTTTGATAGCTAAAAGTACCTCTGAAATTCATCATAAAGTAGAAGGAGATGAACAAGTTACTAAAGTAAAAAAAATTACTGCTTTTAGTAATGCCATCGTTCAAATTGTGTTGCTAGATATTATTTTTTCTTTCGATTCTATTTTAACAGCTGTGGGGTTGACGAATGAAATTAAGTTAATGATTATTGCAGTGATTGTATCAATTATTGTAATGATGATTTTTGCAAAAGCGATAAGTAATTTCATAAATAAGCAACCAACATTGCAAGTGTTGGCATTATCATTTTTGATTTTAATTGGTTTTATGTTAATTATTGAAGGATTACATTACCATGTGCCTAAAGGTTATATCTATTTTGCTGTTTTCTTTTCACTTATTGTAGAGATTATTAATATTAAGGTTAGAAAAAAATAGTTGCTACTTAGCAGAAAAAATAAAACGCCACAGATTACTCATTCTTTTTTATTGATAAATGGTATTTTGTGAGACTTCGTGTTCACAGATTAAATATGTGAATATAAAAATCATTATAAACTTTTAGGAAAAAAAATTAGAAAAATATCACCAGATACTTTTATCCACAGAAGCGTTAAAGAGCGTTTTGAGGGAAATAAGGATTATAGACCAAAAAACTTAGAGAATTATATAAATGAATACGGTTGGAAGAATTTAATGGATTAGTTTTTTAATCAGGTTGTTTCAGAGTTACCAGTTTTTTATAATAAAACAACAAAGGAAAAAGAGATATTAAAATAAAAAATCCGCCAATAAAATAGCTCCAAATAATATTGTTTTCGGTCGTGAAAAAGGACATTGCAAAAAGTGCAATAAAAGAAAACCTCAGAAAAACATTAATGGAGTGAAAAACGCTTCCAGTTCTGCCAATTAAATGATTAGGAATGTGGTTAAATAAATAGGTGATTCTCAAAATTCGTGTGCCAGAGTTAGCAATACCTAATAGAAAACAACTAAACACTAACAAATAAGCACTTTTTGTAAATACCAAAATTTCCAACACAATAAAAGTAACTATCATTAAAATAATGATTGCTTTCACGGTGTTTGTTTTGCTAAAAATACGATGGATACTAAGCCCAGCGACCAATGCACCTAACCCTTGAAGAATTTCTGCTGTAGCATATATAGAAGCATCTCCATTTAAATGATTGGAAATATAAATAGGAACTAATTGGTGTATATGAATTAATACGATTACAAAAATTGCAAAAGAGCCTATTCCAAATTGAAATAACAAAGGATTTTCTTTAAGGTAAAGAATACCTGATTTCAATCGATTTAATATGTTGCCAGAATCTATTACTTTTTCAAAAATTGGTTGATATTTTATTAATAAAATAAGAAAGAAAGCAATGAGGTAGGTAAGTGCATCTAATAAAAAAATCTCGTGCATTTTCCAAGGTTCAACATGCAAAGAAATGAAGTTTTCTAATCCAAATTTTGTTAAAAATTCAGCATTAATGCCTGTTATTAAAACTGCTGCAAATGCACCAGCTATAATACTGGTGGATTGTCCTTGAACTTCAATAAGCGAATTAATTTTTCGATAGTCTTTTTTTTCTGTGATTTCTTGCCCAAAAGCATACAACGTGGGGTAGTGAATGTTATAAACAAACATGGTGTAACAAAAAACAGCTCCGATGCTAATTGTTGATAGTTCTCCATGATAAAAACCATAGAAAGAAATGCTTCCGATGAAAGAAAATCCAACAATGGAAAGAATAAGGAAAATGTTTTTGCGAGAATATTTGTCAATTAAAGTCCCTACATATAAGCCCCAAAACAACGTAAGCATTGTGGTTATGGCATACATAATTCCAAAATCGGAACTTTGATTTAACACATCTGCAAAATACCATGGAATAGCCAACATACTAATTCCTTGAGCAACTCCAGAAACGGCATTTGCACTAAGCAATAAATAAAGTGCTTTTTTGTTTTTCATTCCTTAATTTTGGAGGACAAAAATACTTTTTTTATGGCTCAATTTTTTAGAAATATGTCTCCTGAAAGAGCATTGGAAAAAGCCAAATGGTATTGTTCTTTCCAGGAAAGATGTAAAAACCATGTACTGAACAGACTAACAGCATGGAAAGTGGAGCAAAAGCATTTTGATGCTATTATTGAAACACTAGAAAAAGAAGATTTTTTGAATGAGAAACGATTTACAGAAGCTTATGTTCGAGGAAAATTTTTGATAAAGAAATGGGGAAAAATAAAAATTACGAGCGAATTATATCAACTCGCTATTAAAAATAAACTAATTAATGAAGCCATTGCCTCTGAAATTAACGAGGACGATTATTTTAAAACCTTACAGGAATTAATTAAAAAAAAGAATGCGTTGCTTCATGAAAAAGATGATTTAAAACGAAAAGAGAAACTTTATCGTTATTTGTTGTCAAAAGGGTATGAAAGTGAATTGATTTTTAAGGTAATGAAGAAATGAAGACCCCAAACTTACCTTAAAGCAGTAATATCTTCAATACCAATAAAACGCTCGGCAACAAATCCTTCGGCAAAATCAAATCCAACTTCTCTTCCCAATGTTATCATGCGAGCTTTAACAAAGTCCATAAAAAGTTTGTTTGTGAGAGGTGTTTCGGGTTCTTTAGATTCAGGATTATAAAATTGAGAACTATACGCATTTATCGCTTCCATTTTTTTATCTACAAAATCAGTTACATCAACCACAAAATCAGGTTTTAAATAGCGATCTTGAATGTAATGATAAACTGCTTTGGGTCGCCAATGTTGTTGTATTTGACCTTCAATTTCGGATTCAATTTTGCGTAAGCCACCGTAAAAACAAGCGTCCGAAATAAGTTTTGAAGCCCTTCCGTGGTCAGGATGTCTGTCGGATGTTGCATTTGCCAACACAATTTCGGGTTGATATAAGCGTAACATCTTTATAATGGCTAATTGGTGTTCTTTGTTGTTTTCAAAAAATCCATCAGAAAAGTTAAGAATTTCACGGGTGTGAACTCCCATAATTAAAGCTGCATTTTTCGCTTCTTGCAAACGTATTTCAGCACTTCCTCTAGAGCCTAATTCTCCATGCGTTAAGTCTAAAATACCAACTTTTTTGCCTAAAGCAATGTGCTTTAATAATGTTCCACTACAACTAAGTTCTACATCGTCAGGGTGTATGCCTATGGCTAAAATATCTAATTTCATTTGAACGATAAATTTTTATAATTTTTTATAAAATTAGTCCTATTTATTGTAGTTTACAATACTTACTTTTATACTTTAAATTATTCATACGATGAAAATCAAATTTATAGGAGCAGCACGAACAGTTACAGGAAGTAAACATTTAATTACTACTCGAAATGGTAAAACAATTTTATTAGATTGTGGGCTTTTTCAAGGAGAAGATGCTAAACGACATAATTATAATAAAGACTTAGGTTTTGAAGCCTCAGAAGTAGATTATTGCATCTTATCTCATGCTCACATCGATCATTCAGGGGCTATACCCTATCTTGTGAAAAGAGGATTTAAAGGAAAGATTTATTGCACTAAAGCAACGCAAGATTTATGCAGTATCATGTTGATTGATAGTGCTCATATTCAAGAATCAGATTTACAATATATTAATAGGGCAAGAATTCAAAAAGACCTTGAACCAGTAGAGCCTTTATACACCATTGCTGATGCAGAAATTGCATTAAACCAATTTGTTGGGTTAGATTATAATAAATGGTCGAAAATAAATGATGAAATTGAAGTTTGCTTTACTATAGTTGGGCATATTTTAGGTGCAGGAGCAATTAACCTGAGAATTAAAGAAGAAGGACAATTACATACCCTTTGCTATACAGGAGATATAGGACGGAATCAACATAAAATAATTAAACATCCAGAGCCATTTCCTCAAGCAGATTATATTATTACAGAAGCTACTTATGGGAATAGACTTCATGAAAATACATCAATAGCCGAAAATAAATTATTAGAAATTGTTAAAGATACTTGTGTTCGCAAAAAAGGAAAATTGATTATTCCTGCATTTAGTGTGGGACGAACTCAAGAAATTATTTATGCACTAGATCAATTTGAAACACAAGGTAAATTACCTCACATTAATGTATATGTAGATAGCCCTCTTTCTACTAATGCCACAGAAATTATGCGTAATCATCCAGAATTGTTTAATCAGGAGGTGTTGGATTATATGAAAATTGATAATGATCCCTTTGGATTTAATAAGTTAACATACATTAGAAATGTAGAGGAATCAAAAGCATTAAATAACTCAAATGAGCCATGTATTATTATTTCAGCTTCTGGTATGATGGAAGGAGGAAGGATTGTTCATCACATCAGAAATAATATATCGGATAAAAAAAATACCATTTTAATAGTTGGATATTGTGCACCATTTACGTTGGGAAACAGAATTATGCAGGGTGCCGAAACAATTAAAATTTATGGAGAAGAAATTCCTGTTAAAGCAGATGTGAAAATTCTTACAGAATATTCAGCTCATGGCGATTACCAAGAAATGATAGATTTTTTAAGTTGTCAAGATCCACTTAAAGTAAAAGAAATGTATTTGGTTCATGGTAATTATGAAGTTCAACAAGAATACAGAGAAAAACTATTGGAAAAAGGGTTTAAAAACATTCGAATACCTGACGAAGGTTCAGAGTATTTAGTTTGAAATATGAGTGCAGTCTAAAAAGTCATTTCTTTGCCACTAAAACACAAAGACTCAAGGTGTCACAAAGTTTAAAATATTGCAATTCAGTTATTTGTGCATCTTAGTAACTTAGTAACTTTGTGGTATTTTTTATTTTTTTGACTTTTTAGATTGGACTTAAATATAGTTTAATCAATTTTAATTTTCTAACACAATATTTTCTATTTGGGTGTGAATGGAATTTTTGCCTACACCTAAATCAATTGAAATTGTTTTAGATTGGTAGCCTTCTGCTTGAATAGAAACAGAATAAGCGAATCCTCCCTTTAATGTAATAAAATATTCGCCATCAGTATTAGATGTTGTTTTAGCAACTTCTTTGCCTGTGTTATCTTTAAAAATAAAATCGGCAACAATTGGCGTTTGTTCATTGCTTTTAATCTCGCCTTTCAAAATAGACAAATTAATTGCTACACCATCCGTTAAAACAGGATAGTTACTCATATTTATTTTGTAGATATCTCTTTCTCCCATACCTTCTTTCAATTCATTGGAATAATAAGCTGTTTTTCCATCTAAGCTTAAAATAAAGTGAATATCATCGTTTACGGTATTGATTGGATAACCAAGATTTTGAGGAATTGACCATGTGCTGTCCGCATCATTAAATTTCGACATAAAAACATCATAGCCACCCATAGATAAATGTCCTTTTGAACTAAAAAATAAGGTTTTCCCATCAGGATGAATAAAAACAGCAATTTCATCTTCGGGGGTATTAATTATAGGTCCTAAATTTTTTGGTTCGCCCCATTGGCTTTTTGATATTTTTTCAACTACATAAATATCTCCTTTTCCTTGAGCTCCTGTTTTTTTCTCTTTTCGTTCGCTAACAAAAAAGAGCTTATTTCCATCTGCTGATAAAGAAGCCGAACTTTCGTAATAAGAAGTGTTAATAGTTTTGTCGAGTGGTTTTGGAGTGCTCCATTTACCAGAAGTTTCTCTTTTTTTGGAGACAAAAATATCGCCTATATATATACTTCCATCATTGCGGTAAATGTATATTTCATTTCCATCAGGAGAGATGCTTAAACTTGCATCATGCCCTTCTGTATTGATGTTTCCTTCAATAGGGTAGGCTTTCCCCCAATTGTTTAATGTGGAATCCCAAGTAGAAAGGTAAATGTCTTCAAAATATTTATAATCACCAGCTTTGTCAATTCCACCACCTTTAGTATCGGATCTTCTAGATGTAAATATCATTGTTTTTCCATCGGCAGTAATGGAAGGAGCATAATCAGCACCTCTTGAATTAATATTTTCTGAAAGAATCTCAATTTCAACATTAACAGGATGTTCTTTCATTTTTTTAGCATAATTTACCTGATTGAGTGCTTTAGAAACATTGTAGGTGTTTAAAACACTTTTTTTTGCTGTTGCTTTAAATTTTTCTAACGATTCAATAGCTAAGTCTAATTGGAGGTTTTTATGATAAGCAATTCCTAAATTATAATGCAATTCGGGAACAATGGGCTTGTCTTTTAGCTTACGTGCATTTTGAAAATATTCAACAGCTAATTCAGGTGAGTTTAAAGCTAAGTAACATTCTCCAATTCTGTAATTTATCATTGCATCGTTGGTGAAATCAGTAAGTAATTCTCTATAAATATTAAGTGCCGCTCTGTAGTTTTTATCTCCTAATAAAAGGTGATGAGCTTCTGCCATTTTTAATTTATAGGTAATTTTTCCTTTTTGTTTTGTTTCGGATTGTGCAAAAGATATTGATGTGCTTACGAAAAGCATAATTAAAAAAACGAGTATATTTTTCTTCATCTTGAGTAAAAGGTTAAAATAGAGTAAACAAATGTAAGGAAATGCTTATTAAAAAAAAACAATTACACTAAATCTAAAAATTTTTTTATTGCTTTTCGTTTGTTGTCTGTTAGTAAATAGCTAATGTTGTTTGTTAAATAATTTAAGAGTTCCAGTTTTTTTTCATTTTCAATTGCATAAAAATCTAATACTGAAGAGATGTTATTAACACCAACACCAATGGCTTCATTAAATTCTTTGATGAAATTGGGAGTTATTTTTTTATTGGAAACCCAACAAGCAAAAACAAAAGGAAGTCCTGAAAATTTTTGCCATTCCTCAGCTAAATCATACACATAGCTATAGTTTTTTGAAAGATTAAATGTTCTGTCGCCAATTATTACTCCTGCGGTTGAATTTTTTATCGTATTTTCAAAGCCTTCTTCTGCTTCTTCCCATTGAGGTTGTATGTTCCAAAAATGTTTTGCCAATACTTTGGTTAAATTAATTGATGTTTTTGATTGATAATCTAATAAAACAGTTTTAATTTCATGGAGGGGAACATCACTTAATAATAATACTGATTTCACTTTTCCTTCAGCTCCTATACAATAATCGGAAATGATGTAATGCTCTTTCAATTGAGGAATAATAGCAACAGGAACTAATCCTATATCTACTTGGTTGTTAATTAGTTTTTTAGCACAATCTGAAGGGTAATCTAACGATAAATCAATAGTGTCTATAATAGAACTTTTTTTTAATCCATACAAAAAAGGGTAGGTGTTGGCATAAGAAACAGCCGAAATTTTATACTTCATTTATTGGTTGATTGATGATTTTTTGAGCAGAAATAGTGGCTGCAACAACTGAAACAATAGAAACAAAACCAGCTAAGGTAACTCCAACTATTGGAATAAGCATTATTAAGGCAAACACACTACCGTTGGCAATGGCTAATCCTTTGTTTTTTCGCATAAACTGAATACTTTGAGCTACGGAAAAGCGTTGTCGTTCTAATGAATAATCTATAAAAGAAAAGCCATAAAAATAGGCTGAAATAAAGAATAGAATTAGGGCTGCAAATTGACCTACAAGTGGTATAAAACCCAAAATAAAAAATAAGATTAAATAAAAGGTTTCGATGAAAACATTTCGTAGTGCAATAAGAACGCCTCTAACAATATCTCGCATCATTTGGTCGGGATTGAAAGGATAGGTTTTTCCTAATAAAATTTCTTCTGTTTTTTCTGATAAAATAGCAAAGATAGGAGAGAGGCAAATGATTACAACATACCCACCAAAGGTAGCAAATACAAAAAAGAAAGTAATTTTGAAAAATAACCACAAAAAGCCACTAAGTACTTTTTGGATATAATAACCAGCATCTCTTAGCATTTCTAACCCAAAAAGTGGCGTGGAATCTTCTTGAAAACTAACTTGAAGCCAATTTTCAAGAGCAACAGTAAGCATTCCTATGCCATAAAAACCTCCCACAAAAAAGAGTACGTTTAGCAAAACAGGAAAAATAAAAAACCACCACAATCCATTAGAAATAATAAATTGAAGTGCTTTTGAATAGCCTGAAAGTCCAATTGATATGTCTTTTAGTAGTTTGATAAGTTTATAAAGTTGAAAATTTGTAAAGTTACTTTAGGAGTTTAGATTACTAACCCCTAATTACTAAAACCTAGCACCTTATTTAATGTATAACAATTTCAAGTAAAATTCTTTTCCTCATGCGTTGATTAAGTTTATGCATAATGGCTTCTTTGCTATAGCTTAATTCTTGCTTCAATGCAGCAGAATCTAGTTTAACAAAGAGTTTTTTATCTTTAAAATAGACTTTTTGGGTGTGTTTCATATACATCACACCAACAGCTTCTTCATACAATTTTATCAATTCAATTTCATCTAACTGATCTTGATAACCATAAGCACGCAACAGTTTATCTATTAATTCTTTTATTGGTTTTTCATTGCTCATTTTCTATCACCCCATCTTTTATTTTAAACGCTTTAAAATTAATATTTTCTTTTTTTAATAACGAAGGAATTCGAACAAAAGAAGTGTCGGTAATAAAAATTTGTCCAAACGTGTTGCTTCCAACAATGGTTAATAACTGAGTCATGCGTTTGTTGTCGAGTTTGTCGTAAATATCATCCAACAAAAGTGTTACTTCGCTTTTTTTAATGGATTGTATTAATGCTGCTTGGGCTAATTTCAAGGCTAATAAATAAGTTTTTTGTTGTCCTTGCGAGCCAAATTTTTTAATGGGATGATTGCCAATATTAAAAATTAAATCATCTTTATGAATTCCAATATTAGAATAATGATTTGCTCGGTCTTTTGCCAAATTTTCAATTAATAAGGTTTTGAAATTTTCATTGGTAAGTTGCGATTGATAATCTAAAGAAACTACTTCTTTTTTTTGACTTAACAGGTCGTAATACTCTTGAAAAAAAGGAGAGAAATCAAAAATAAATTTTTTGCGTGTTTCATGGATAAATTCACCATAGAGAGCGAGTTGATTGTCCCAGATTTCTAACGAATCTGCATCAAAATTTCGGTTCAACCAAAACGATTTTAATAATAAATTTCGTTGGTTTAATGCTTTGTTGTAATTGATAAGGTGGTTTAAATATTGGCTGTCATATTGAGAAATTATCCCATCAATAAATTTTCTTCGCACTTCACTTCCTTCTGTAATTAAGGAAGTATCGGCAGGAGAAATAATTACCAAAGGAATTTTGCCAATGTGTTCGGACAAACGGTCGTATTCTTTTTTATTGTGCTTGAACACTTTTTTTTGACCTCTTTTCATTCCACAATACACCACTTCTTTTTTATTGTTTTTATTGAAATAACCTTCAACTACAAAAAATGGAAATTCGTGCTTTATGTTTTGACTATCAATAGGGTTAAAATAGCTTTTGCAGAAGGATAAATAATAAATTGCATCTAACAAATTGGTTTTTCCGCCACCATTATCTCCCAAAAAACAATTGATTGTATCAGAAAAAGTAAGATTGGCTTCTTCGTAATTTTTAAAATTAATTATTGATAATTGGGTCAATAGCATGGCACAAATTTAAACAATGGCTTTTAGGTAGCATCAAATTTTAGGTGGCAATTTAAATATAACTTAAAAAAAATCTAACTAAATTTACCATTTAAAATAAATGAAAAAAATAGTTTTTACCTTCCTATTGTTTTTTTTAATTCTGCTTCATCCAGCATTTAATCAGTCTTTTCATATCAATAATATATTTAATCCTGGACTTACAATTGGTACTGATTACCCACTTTCAGCCTCACTAAATGACACATCTGATTTTCAATTAATAAGATATAAAATTCAACTTGTTAAACCTGTGCGAACACGATATGGAGTAGCATTGCAAGATTTTGATGTTAAAAATCCTGATGCGAAGGCAAGTCAGATGTTTGTTGCAACTAAATTTAGTGTTGCTCATCCTTCCATAACCAATAGTCATTATGATAATGTTTACAAAGGAGAATTAGAATTTACAGCAATTACAGCAAGCAATAAAAATGGTATTTGGGTGTATTCTGCTAATCTTTTTGCTGAAGAAAGTAGCACTTCTTTTCATAAAAGTTTTATGCCTAACATTAAGGTTTACACTGCTTTTGTAAATATTCAGCATTTAAAATTTGTTTATTTTTATGGTGCTACTATTCTTGTTAACCAAGGCAGATTTTATCCATTACCTTTGTTTGGTTTTAGGGCTATTTTATCTCAAAGATTAAAGTTAGAGTTTCTAATCCCTGTTCACATCAAACTAAATTATGAACTTACTCAAAAATTAAGTCTTGATTTAGCAGGTTATTTTAGCGGAATTAACGCCATAAAAAGAGAAGGATCGGCATTGCAAAAAAACGACAATACATTGAATTTAAGAGAGCTTAAAATATATTTAGCATTAAACGCTAAATTGGCAGAGCATTATAAACTAAAAGTTGAATTTGGTTATGCTTCTATGCGAAAAATTCATAGATTATCAACTGATTTTAAGCAAGATTTAACAGCTGCACCTTATATTAGTTTTTCGTTGAATTATAATTTTGGAAATTCTGTATTTGGAAATTTCATTGATAGAGCAGAGTAGGTTGTTTGTTCCTTGTATTTCTCGATACGCCAATATTCCGCTATCGCTCCATATTACCTACTCGAACAGACATTTTAATTACTTGTTTCTGCTTCTTTCTTTTTCTTTCCTCCAAAACGAGAAATTTTGTAAGTAAAACTTATTAAAAAATATCTGCTTAGTGTGTTTACTCGTTCATCTTCAATATAGTTGGAATTGCTTGTTCTGTTGATTCCTACATTTTCATTAAAAATATCATATACAGTTAGTTTCAGTAATCCTGCATTTCCTTTTAAAAATCGTTTTGAAAGTGATGCTTGCAAGATAGGAATATCTGGATTGTTAGCAAATTGGTCGCCAGAATATTGTGTGTAATCAAGTTCTGTGCTGAAAGTCCAAGTTTTTTTTATGTTGATGATTAGCTCAGAATAATAAACAGTAGAGAGAAAACTTTGATTCAAATTGGTGCTTTCAGAATACGTTGTGTTGGTTATGCTAAACTTTGTACCTGCCTTAATATCAACAACATCCTTATTTCTGTTTTCCAGGTTAATATCAAAACCATTTGCCAATCTTTCTAAATCATTTTTTTGAGTATTAATAAATAAAATACTTCTACTAATAGAAGAATTAAGTCGAATGTTAATTTTTGCTTTTATTGGACGAATAGGGCTGCCAAAATAGAGATATCCAGAAAGAAAATAATCATCATCTACATTTATAGGTGTGGTAGTTTGAATAAATTGATTGTTTAAACTTTGGGCATTGGTAATTTTATCTTTGGTGTAAGATCCTGTGATGTTGGCAAAGATATTTACAAAAGAAAATTGACTAAAAGACATTACTCTTAAGCTAGCAGTATGTCGGTATTCGGAATTCAAATCTGGATTTCCTTGGTATAAATAAAGTGGGTTGCTATTATCTAGTGTAGGTTGTAGTTGTTGAAGTGTAGGTTGATTTACATTAGTAAAATAGTTGAAAACAAAACGGGTAGAAGTATTAAAATTATAGTTCCATTGGGCTTTTGGAAGTAAATTCCATTCGGTTTGATTGATTTTAGTTGCTGTAGATATTATTTCGCCATCTAATACAGAACGCTGCGAAGCACCTCCAACAACAAAATTAGATTTTCCTTTAGCAAACCTTAAATTTAAACCATAATTGTCATAGACAAAACTGTTGTCGTAACTTAAACTCAAATTGGTATTAAAAATTTCGGAGTTGGGAGAAATGATATCAAAGAAATCTTTCAAGTAAGAATTGTCATAATTTTTTCTTTCATAGCTTAATTCCACATATTTTCCTTTACCAAGAGGTTCGTTATAACTTATTTTTCCTTCATAATTAAACTGGTCGTTGTTTTCGAATTGAAACTGGTCGGTAGTGTTTGTAAATGGTAGGTTAGGAGGAATTGCCGCAAAACTGTTGGAAGAAAATATGTTGTATTTTTTTTCATTGCTAGAGCTACCAGCAGAAAAATTAGTTACCACAGAACGACCTTTTTTTTGAAATCGTTTTCCATAAGTTATTGTTCCTGTTCCAGATATGTTTTCGCCAACAGTACTGTTATTTGTATTACTTTCATTTAAAAAGATACCTTTATTTGTAGTGCTTTTATTGTTAGAAATACTTATAGAAGTACCTTCGGAGTAGGTTAAATTACCACTAATAGTTAAATCTTGAGTGGAATCAATTTGTTGTTTATATTTTAAATTAAACCGATGGTTTTTATCGAATTGATTTTGAATTTCATTTTGAAATGTATTGAAACTACTTGAATCGGAAATGTTTTGCCTTTCAATAGTTCTGTTCATATCTTTGTCTGCTTGGTTATAGAAATAATTGATAGAAAAAGTAGAAGCAGGAGTGAAGTCATAGTTTAAATTAGCACCGCCTGCAGCAGTTTTTGTAAATCCGTCATTTGTATTTCCACCAATAAGAATTCCTCCTGTGTTTAATTGCCCAAAACCCCCGCCACCAGCAAACGCATTAACACCTCCACCAACAAAATTAATATAATCTCTGTAGGAAAAACCTTGTTCATTGGTGTTGTTTAACATTCCTAAAGTAGATAATTGCATTTTTTCGGTAAACTTATTTACATTAAACTTACCATTATACAAGCCTGTTTCATCATTCAAATCTCCTGTAGCTAAGGCAGTTGAACCACCACTAGTAGTAACATTCCCAAAAACACCTTTTTTTCTATCTTTTTTAAGTTTTAGGTTGATGGTTTTCGTTCGGTTACCATCATCAATTCCTGTCATTTTTGACATTTCCGACATATCATCATACACCTGTACTTTTTTAACCATGTCGGCAGGAAGGTTTTCTGTTGCCATTTTGGTGTCATCGCCAAAAAATTCTTTCCCATCAATTAATACTTTTTTTACTTCTTCGCCTTGGGCTTTCACAGTTCCACTTTTATCTACTTCAACACCAGGCATTTTTTTTAATAAATCTCCTACGGTTGCTTCGGGTTGTGTTTTAAAAGCATCGGCATCATACTCAATGGTATCGCCTTTAATTGCCATAGGAATTATTTCTTCCACAACTTCCACTCCTTTTAGCATTTCAGCTTTAACTGTTAAAGAAATTGTTCCTAAATTAAGTAGAGGTGTTTCTGATTTTAATTCAATTTTTTTATAATAGGTGTTATAGCCAATAAATGATACTTGAAGTATGTATTCTCCTGGCTTGGCTCCTTTGAGGTTAAATTTCCCTTCCAAATTAGTAACTCCAAATTTATAGAGCGTAGAATCATTTTTTTGGAGCAACATTGTGGAAGCTCCAGGCAATGTTTCGGATGAAATTTTATCAATAATTTTTCCTTCAACTGTTACATTTTGTGCTTCTAAATTTACAATAGAAACGGATAACAATAAAATTAAAAGAGATATGGTATTTTGTAAAAAATTCATTGATAAATTTGTATTAATGTCCCCAACCTCCACCATTTTCTCTCATTTCTTTAATTTTATCTTGCACAATTTTGTTGTATTCTTCCCTTGTAACTTCTTTTCCTTTTGAAGGTTCTTGCACTTCACTTGGGTCTATTGTACGAAATTCTATCTTTATTGCAGTAAGTACTTTTTTATCTTTTTTATTACTTAACTCTAAAATCACACCTGGCAAACCACCGTATTTTTCTGGACCAACAGGAACTGCTATGTCTGCTGTAAACCATGCTTCAATAACATTTGCCGTATCTGTATAAATTGCTTTTAAGCAAACATAACCCATAATTTCTTTCATTTCGGCAGTCATTTTCCATTTGATTTCTTCGGGCTTACCTTTAATCAAAAATGTTTTCCCCATAAAATCTTGTTGTTCAACAAAATCGTTTGTTTCGGAGTTAATGTATGTTTGATTATTGGCATTAGCGTATCTTCTAGCCATACGCTTAACCATGTTTGATTCATTTGGGTCTTCTTCTTCGGGTATATTTGAATACATTGAAAATGATGGTGTGAAAATCAGTTTCTTTTTAAAAGTCATTGATTTAGGAACTAGTTCAGCCCATTGCGACCAGCCTTGCTCTTCGGCTTTTGCCATATCAACAGCTGTATTAATAACTTCTTCGTAGGTAATAACACCCGTTGTATCTTGCGAAATTCCTATTAAACTTAAGAAGATGAGCGTAAATGAGAAAACTATTTTTTGCATGAGTTGAAATTAAAAATAAAATGTAAAATTAGGTAAAGTTATTTTTTTGAGAAATATAAATTACATTAGTGGAATAGTTAGATGATAAACGGAAATGGTTACTACTCAGCTGCCTATTTTTTCCTTTTTTTTGCCACTGATTACTCAGATTTACTCAGATTTATCAATGTGTCGTTCATTTTAAATTAATGTATTACTCATTTTTGTCTATTGTAAATAGTTGTATTACTCATCCTTGTTTATTTTTTTTATAGGTGATCGTGAGCTCACTTTGTTCGGTTCGTGAGTTCGGCAAAAGCCTCGGTTGATGCTACTTCCCCGAGAATTCGGGGCAGGCTGTGGTTTTCACAGATTTTTTAAAGAAAAAATTAAATCTGTGTATGTAATCTGCGAAAATTAATGAAATCTGTGGCATAAAGAACAACTGAGTAGTAACCATTTTTTTTATCTTTAACCGAGTAATTTAGCGGCTGAGGTACTAACCAGAAAAGTAAGTTGAACGAATAAAAACAACTAGACTTTAACGTACATTTGCAGCCATTTTTTAGTATTAATTTTTTTAAAACAAATGATTAAAAGAGGTCAAGTAATAGAGGTTGAAATAGTTGAAGCTGCATTTGGAGGTAATGGCATTGCTAAAATACCAACAGAAAAAGGAGATTATATTTTGTTTGTACCAAATACCATTGTTGGTCAATTGGTTAGAGCAAGAGTTGTGAAACGTAAAAACAACTATGCTGAATGTAAGTTAGATACGGTGCTAAAAAAATCTCATTTAGAAGATGAATTACCCTATCAACCAATTTCAGGAGCTCCATTTGCAACATTACCCATTGAAATTCAAAAATCGAGCAAACAAAAGCAAGTCTTAGAAGTGTTTAAACGCATTGGGAAAATCAACAACATTGAAACACTTTTTGATGAATATATTGCTTCGCCAGAAGTGTGGCATTACAGAAATAAAATGGAATATTCTTTTAGTGCCATTGGTTTTGATGTTGAAAAACAAGAAGAGTTTGATGGTTTTGCCTTAGGATTCAAAAAAAGAGGCACTTGGTGGATAGTTGAAAATTTAGAAAAAGATTCAGGAATATTTGATGCAGCATTTGAAAATAACCTAAAAGAAATTCGAGTTTTTTGTCAAAATAGTGGGTTACCAGCTTGGCATCCACCAAAAAAAGTGGGGTTTTTTAGGTATTTGGTGGTTAGGAAAAGCTATTTAACGAATAAGTTCTTAATTAAACTCGTAACAAGTAGTGATGGCTTAGCTAACTTTGATTTTGATGGATTTGTTAACTTAATAAATGCGTTGTTTCCAGATAGAATTATTGGGATTTTGCACACCGTAAATGATGATATTGGAGATAATTCTCAATCTCGCTTGGGGCATGAAACAATTCTTTATGGACAACCTTATATGTTAGAAAATTTGGTGAGATTAAATTTTGAAGTGAGTATGCAAAGTTTTTTTCAAACCAATCCAAAAGCAGCCGAATTATTGTATAAAAAAGTGATTGAGTATGTGTTGGAAGACAATAAAAATATAAAAGAAAAAACAGTAATGGACTTGTTTTGTGGCACAGGAACTATTGGTCAGATTGTGGCATCACAAACCAATGCAACCGTTATTGGTGTTGATATTGTGGAAGATGCAATAATAAATGCGAAGCAAAATGCAGAAAGAAATAATGTTGAAAACGTCCAGTTTTTTGCTGCTGATGTGAACAAATTTTTATATGAATACCCTGAATATGTAAACAAAATAGGTACATTAATTTTAGATCCACCAAGAGCTGGTATTGCAAAGAAAGCATTGCTAAGGGCATTGGAATTGAACGCTGACAGAATTGTCTATGTTAGTTGTAATCCAGCAACACAAGCCAGAGATATACTAGAAATTACCGCTGCAGGTTATCAACTAAAAAAAGTAAGTTTAGTAGATCAATTTCCACACACGGCACACATTGAGTCGGTAGCGTTGTTTTTGAAATAAAAAAGAATTAACATTACTACTCAGGAAGATTAATGTGTTTTAAACCAACAATATGCAAATGAGTAAAACATCCAGATTCCGTCCCGATTCCGATAGCTATCGGAACTATCGGGAGCTATCGGAACTATTGGGAGCAAGATTTCGCTGTCGTTCATTGCGGGCTTGACCCGCAATCTTGTTTTTGTATTTATTTGAGATTGCGGGTCAAGCCTGCAATGAACTGTGTTGATGGCGAAAAAATATCTACCTGATTAGTAATAAATTAAATGATTTCAACTTCTTTTTTGTTTGCGAGTTTAATAATATAATAGCCAGCAATACTAGCAAGTATTGAGGCAAACAACACCCCCATTTTTGCTTCTGCAATATATATTTTATCAACAAATGCCAAACCACCAATAAACAATGACATGGTAAAACCTATAGAAGCTAAAAAGCCAACACCAAGTAAATGAAGCTTGTTCATTCCTTCGGGTAGGTTCACCCATTTTAATTTTAATAAAATGAAAACAACCCCAAAAACGCCAATTAATTTACCAATTATAAGTCCAAAAAATACACCAAAAAACACAGTGCTGGAAATTTGAGAAAGCACATCACCCGAAAGCGAAACTCCTGCATTACTAAAAGCAAAAATGGGCATAATTAAAAATGCAACAAACGGATGCATAATATGTTCAAGTCGTTGAAGAGGGGTAAGGGCTTCTTTGGAATACATTCTCATATCCTCAATAATATGTAGTTGATGGTTGGTAACCGTTGTACTTTTATTTGGTTTTTCTTTTTTAAATTTATTAATAAGGGTATTCATCTTTTCAACGTACATTTTTTCGGAAATCTTAACATCGGCAGGTATAGTCAT
Organism: Flavobacteriales bacterium CG18_big_fil_WC_8_21_14_2_50_32_9; assembly: GCA_002770955.1. Classification (GTDB taxonomy): domain Bacteria; phylum Bacteroidota; class Bacteroidia; order Flavobacteriales_E; family Vicingaceae; genus BRH-c54. The sequence continues at coordinate 20,889 of PCUH01000172.1, forward strand.
AGCAGCTAAGACAGCAGCAATGGTGGCGTGTACGCCCGACATTAAAAAAGCCAACCATAACCCTCCAATGCCAATAATGGCATAATATACCGTATTTCTCACGCCAATAAGATTAGAAATAATAAGTATCAGAAGAAATATTGCTCCTGTTGCTAAACTAATAAAACTAATGTCTGATGTGTAGAAAAAAGCAATTACTAAAACGGCTCCGATATCGTCAACTATTGCTAAAGCTGTTAAGAAAATTTTAAGAGATAATGGCACTTTGTTTCCTAATAGATATAATACTCCCAAAGCAAATGCAATGTCTGTAGCCATAGGAATTCCCCAACCATCAGAAGTTTCTCCAGTAGGGTTAAACGCCAAGTAAATTATGGCTGGGAAAATCATTCCGCCAATTGCAGCGGTAATTGGTAGTATTGCATTTCTAGGGTTTTTCAATTCTCCACCTACTATTTCTCTTTTTAACTCCAAACCTACAACAAAAAAGAAAACTGCCATTAAACCATCATTAATCCAATGGTGAAGGTTTTTAGTAATAAAATGCCCATCAAATCCTATCGAAAATTCAATTTCCCATAAGTCGTGAAATTGAGTTGACCAAGGAGAATTAGAAATAATTATAGCAATTAATGCTGATGAAAATAATACAATACCACTAGTAGTACTGTTGTTTATAAATTTTTGTAATGGATTAACTATCCATTTATCTGCTTTGGTAACTCTCATTTTAGATTTTTTATTGAAGAAACAAAGTTAATGGAAGTAAATTTAAAGATAGAAAAGTTTAAGTTTTTTTAAGAATTTGTTTACAGACTCTATTTTAAAAAACAAAAAAGCAAGGATATAATACTTTGCTTTTTTGTTCTTTATTTTTACTAATTATTTTTCTTTAAACACATCTTTAAAATCTTCGCTCAATGTTTTGAATGCGGTTCTTCTATTTTTTTGATGACAATCACAATCGTCTTTTCCTGTTTCTCCACAATCTTCATATTTAGAACAATCATCTAAAGGTTCAGTTTCTCCTTTACCCATAGCCTGAAGCCTTTCCTTAGAGACGCCTCCTTTAATTAAATAATCAACAACAGATTGAGCTCTTTTTTGAGATAATTTCAAGTTGTAATCATCATTGCCACGGGCATCAGTGTGAGCTCTTATTTCAATAACTATATTGTCGTTTAGCGTTAAGAATTCAATTAGTTTGTCTAAAATTTCTTTTGATTTAGGACGAAGAGTTGCTTTGTCAAAATCGTACTCAATACCTGGTATTTCAAGTTCTCCTGTTGGAATAGGGGTTAAAAAGAAATCTTGAATAAAGTGTTTTGATTCTGTTAATCCACTTGTTGAAATATTTGAAGCATCTCCAAAATATTTTGCTTTTTGGGCTTTTAAGAACAAATCCCAATTCACTTCTAAATCCATTTTGTAATTTCCTTCTTCATCTGTAGTGAGAAAAATAGTTTCTTTTTCACTGCGAATGTCTTTAAATGAAATTAGTGCATTAGGAATAACTTCATCTGTTTCAGCATTAAAAACTGTTCCACTTATGCTGAAAACCATGTCTGGTTGAACAAATTGGAAAACATTATAACAATATGCAGAACCTTCATAACGATCATCACAATCGCATGGTATTCTGTCAGAAGATAAGTATCCGTTTTCTTGTTTTTTATCAATGATAAAATAAGCATCATCTTTGTTTGAGTTAAAAGGTCTTCCTAGATTTGTTGGTTTTCCCCACGAATCTTCATCTTCATTGTAAGAAGATTTGTAAATATCAAGCCCACCAATACCACCGTGAGCATCGGAAGAAAAATAAAGTGTTTTTGTGAAGTAATTAAAGAAAGGAGTTACTTCATCTCCTGTTGTATTGATAAGGTTTCCCATGTTGGTAGGTTCGCTTAAGCCACCATATTCATCTATGGTGCAAAACCAAATATCCATTCCTCCTTGACCACCAGATCTGTTTGAAGCGTAATATAAAATATCACCTTCTAGAGATAGTGCTGGATGCATGGATTTAAAACCTTCTACATTCACTTTTTTATCAAGTTTAATTGGCGACATCCATTGGCCATTAAAATATTTACTTACCCAAATAGAAATATCTTTACTGTTTGTTGCTGATTTTCTTGTGAAGTAGAATGTAGTTTTATCTATAGAAAGTACCCCTGCACCTTCATAGTCAGTTGAATTTATTGGAAATCCTATTGAATTTGATTCCGAAAAACCACCATCAAACATCTTTTGAGTGGTATAGAAATCACTTAATCCACTTTGTTGGTCTTCTTTTTTTGAGTTAGGTTCGTTCGATTTTGCAGTAGAATACACATAAGTCATCTCATCTCCAAAATAGTTTAAGGAGTAAGTAGATGTTCCAGCATTTATTGAAGAATCTGATTTAGTTACTACTATGTCATTTTTAGTGGAACTATTATCTAAAGCGTAATAACATCCTATTATATTTTTATCGCTACGTTTTCTCAACTCTTGATTGGTTGATTCTACTTTATAGTTTTCAAATTGTTTAATTGCCTCATCGTATTTGTTGTTTTTCATTAGTGCTTCACCATACCAAAAGCCAGCATCTGTGAATTCAAGCTCCATTTCATCAATAGGTAGATTAATTGCAATAGCAAACCATTTTTCGGCATTCAGGTAATCTGAATTTTTGCGATAAGCATGAGCGAGCTTATGAATTAATAGCGGATTGTCATATTTACTTGAAGAATCTGATTTAGAATTAATAGAAGTTGTATCGTTCTTGTTTTTCTTTGGAGCTGGATTCCACGTTTTTGCTTCATAAGGATGTACTAAATTCCCACCTGATAAGCCTTTATTATCAACAGCTTTTTTATAAAAATATGCTGCGGAGGCATAATTTTCATTTTTATATTCGTTATCCCCGAATTTAATAATTTCACTCCTACTTTGAGTAAAAGCAATATTATAGGATAACCCAAATAGGATAAGTATATAAATCCTCTGCATCGTATTCATCATATTTTTGGACAATTTCTAATAGGGTTAGGTTTGAAAATTTTAGGAATGTAAGTGATTGATATTTCAAATCCACCTTTTCCATCAGAAAAATCACTTAGTTCAGAGGTATTAAAATCATAACTGATTCTACCTTCATAACTTCCAATTTTAGCACCTGCTTCAAGTATAAAAGCATCTTCAGAACGAAAATTTGTCCCTAAAAGGAGTATTGTTCCTGCTTTTTGAATGTGATAGTGAAGCATCAATCCCGCATTCATTTCACTGGCATTTTCTTGTTGCATGTATAATACTTTTGGTAGAACTTGAATTTTAGGTGAGATATTAATTTTTGCCCCACCATGAATTACATGACGCATAGGTAATTTGTTCTGGGTATCGAAAAAATCTTCTTGAGGTTGGGTAAGATGAAAAACAGAATAACCAACAAATGGATTTATTCTAATTTGGTCTTTTCCATAGAAATAAACAAATCCAGCATTTAAATCGGGAAGCCAAAAATTGTTATTGTTAAATTCTTCTCCAGTGGGAGTGTTTAAGTCAAAAGACCCACCACCAACTGTTGTATATTGATTTTCAAAAAATAATTTGTTAAAATCGACTCTTTTTTGGATCGCACCTCCTTGAAGACCTAAAGAAACTTTGTGAAATTTATTTTTTGTCAAATAAATGTTGTACCCCAAATTAAGTGATAAACCAAGTATATTAAAGTTTCCAGCTCCAGCTCTACTATTTATTATTTGAGCTCCAAATGCAAATTTTTTGTAGGGCATATCAAATGAAAGTGCCGTTGTATTAAACGCTTTTGAAGAAACACTTCCCCATTGCGTTCTGTAATGAGCGTGAACTCTATATTTTCCATCAAATTGCCCAGCAAGAGCGGGGTTCAAATAGAGTGCCGCAGCATCATATTGCGATAGATGAAAATCTTGTGCCACCATTTCTGTCATAAAACTTACTGATAAAGTAATATAAAGTAAATAGCTATTTTTTAGTTTTAATAACATCATAATTATCTAAGTAATGTAACATCTCCTTTAATACTGTGCTGAACATCATCCATGGTTGTTGCTCTAACAGTGTAAATATAAACTCCAATTGGTTGAACAATACCATCTTTTGTTCCGTCCCATCCTTTACTTTGTTCAGATGATTCAAAAATCATTTCGCCCCAATTATTAAATATTCTAAATTCTAAAAATTTATAAGGGCCACCTAATACATTGAAAGTGTTATTTGAACCAATTCCATTTGGAGAAAACGCATTTGGAACTTGTGGAGGCAAAAACACAATTACTTCATCACATATAGTGTCCTTACAGCCCAAACCATCTGTTACGGTTAAGCAAACTGTAAAGTTTCCGATACTATTATAATTATATGTAGGGTTTTGAACAGTTGATGTACCAGTTGAATCGCCAAAATCCCAAAACCAATTTACAATATTTGTGAAAGATTGATCAGTAAAGCTAAAATTTTCAAACACTTTTACAGCGTTTGGTGTGCTAGAATATATTGCCGTTGGAGGAGCTTGAATAAATAAAGTTTTAGAAATGGTATCGTTACAACCTTGTGCAGATTGAACTATTAACGTAACATTGTAAGTTCCATTAGTTGTATAAGTATGTATTGGATATTGGTTTGTATCGGTAGTTCCATCGCCAAGATTCCAAAACCAATTAGAAATATTTGAGCCAACAACACTTGAAGAATCAACAAATAAACTATTAACTCCTTGACAAACACCGTTTACGCCAAAATTGGCTGAAGGTAATTCGTATACAGTTACGGGGGTAACAATAGAATCGATACAACCATTAGAGGAGGTAACTGTTAAGGTAACATTGTAAGTACCTGATGTGGAATAAACATGATTTGTATTTTGATTAGAATTGTTGTTTCCATCGCCAAAATTCCATTGCCAAGATATTAAAGGGTCAGGAGCTACAGAAGCGTCATTAAAAAATAAGGTGTCTGTAGGACAAACAGAGGTAAAATTAAAGTTCGCATTTGGGGCATCAATTAAATAAATTTGAAGCGTATCAGAAAATCGTTGACAGCCTCCATTGTTGGTTGAGCTGAAAATAAGTGTTACACTTCCGTTGAAAACATCTGTAGAATCAGCAAAATAAGTAGTGTTGTTAAGTGAATCACTTGGATTAAATGAACCTCCGCCTAAGGTTTGCCAAAATCCTGTTCCTGTTGTTGAAGATGCATTTATTGGAAACACTACGTTTCCGGCACAAGCAGTATCGCTTGATAAAATAGAAGTAACGGGAGTTGAAGTAAATATAATAGAAAGTGTGTCTGAATCGGGAACACAATTTCCATTTCCTATAGAATTTAAGTAGATATTAATTGTGCCTGCGGCTGTATCTGCTGAACTTGGTATGTAAACAGCGTTTAAGTCAAAAGGATTAGGAACAAATGTGCCTGTGCCTGTTGAAACCCACTGACCACCAGAAGCAGTTATAATTGAACCAGATAAAGAAATACCAGAAGTGTCTTTACACACAAAAATATCAGGTCCAGCAAATGCAGTAATTCCAGTAGAAAAACTAAGTGTCATGGTGTCTGATTGAGCGGGGCAATATCCATTTCCTGTAGTTGACAAAATAAGAGTTGCATATCCCTGAGCTATTTCTGCTGCAGTGGGTGTGTAAGCAGCGTTTAAGTTAGTTGAATTTGGACTAAAAGTTCCTGAGCCTATCCATAATCCACCTGATGCTCCATTCACAACGCCATTTAGATTTGTTACTGGATTACTCATGCAAGCAAAAGTATCTGTCGCTATTGGTTGTGGTAATGACTGCACAAAAATATTTTTAATGATAGTATCATAACAGCCTTGAGAAGAACCAACAATCAGTTGAACAGGAACAACTCCTGTTGTGTTGATGTATGTATTTGTTGGATTAGGAATTACGGCTGAGTTTCCATTTCCAAAATTCCAATTCCAAGAAGTTACTGTTGCATTTGCTGTGGTTGTTGATAAATCAGTATAATTTACAGGATTATTTACACAAACAGAATCAGGCATACTAAAATTTGCAGTAATTCCAGAAACGGTTAGTGTGTCATAAGTAGTATCTGCACAAGGAGTTCCTGCTTGAGCTATCAACATTACAATATAAGTTCCAATTGTAGGATAAGCATAAGTAGGATTTGTTAATGTTGAATTATCTGTTGTGGAAGAAGGATCTCCAAAATCCCAATAGAAAGAATTTCCTGTTAACGGAGTACTTGTATTTGTAAACTGAACATTTAAACCTGCACATGCATTGGTAGGACCAATTCCAGGCATAGGAACAGGAGGGCAGTTCAGTACGTTAAATTGAAAATCACGATATACGGTATTTATTTTTGTTCCATTTCGGAATTCATCAACTTTAACTCCAACAACATATTGCCCAAGCATAGGAGGTATTCCAGAAATTACTCCAGTAGTAGGATTAACCGTTAAACTTGATCCACCAAGAGGATCGTTGGCATTAAATCCAACATTGTAATTCACAGGTGTAAACGTGGCGACATTTCCAGGGAAAGTAGGTGCATTACTTGTAAATGGATGATAAAAAGAATAAGCCAACGAATCTCCATCCTTGTCTGTTGCACCGTGATCGAAATTTAACATTTGACCTTGACAAATAAAAACAGGAGGGAAATTTTTCCATTGAGGGCTTGAATTGGTTAGCCAAATATTATTATCGGGTATTTGAGTGTAAAACCCAGATGTAGTAGATAAAGGATTATTTAAATTAACTATACTTCCATTTCTACAACATAAACCATAAAATAAATGGTACCCACCTGGATTTGGAGGGAGGTTGTTTACAATTTTAGAATAAATAGCCTCTTCAACACAAACGCCAGGGTTAAATGCACAAGGATCAATTATTGGATTTAAAATTACGGTTTGAGAAATAGGTATAACAATGTTTTTACTCGGTGAAAAATTAGCTCCATTGGGTTGTCGAACTTGAATGGTAATAGAACTAGGAAAATTAGCACTTGAAGGACTGCAATCTCTATACATTTTAAAAGTAACACGGTAGGTCGATCCCCCCAAATGCTCATAAGTTATAGAACCACCAATAACATGTGTCGCTTTTACATATAAAACAGAAAAAACAAGAATAATGGTAAGTAAAATTAGTTTTATTGTTTTCATTAAAACTTGAGTTAGGTTAATTAGTATTATGTCGCCAAAAATATAAAAAAATATTAGTAAAACCAATTTATAAACTCAAATAAGTTGTTTATCGATAATTATTACCTATTATTCTTTTGCAAGTATTATAATTATAATATATTTGTTGCTTAATAAATATAAATATAAATATACATGAACAACTTATCTAAAGGTATCTTATTTACTCTATTTACTGTGCAGTTTTTACTTATAAGTACATCACTATCTTCCCAAATAAATGTATTGTGGGAAAGTAGATATACAAGTTCGGGTCAAAATTCTGATATTGCAAAAAAACTAACTATAGATGTAGCAGGTAATGTTTATGTTACAGGAACATCTTATACAAATTCAACCAATGGATTTGATATTGTAACTATAAAATACAATTCACTTGGAGTTCAACAATGGACTGCAATTTTTAATGGAGCTGGTAATGGACTTGATGAAGCCAGAGATATTAAAGTGGACAACGCTGGAAATGTTTATGTAACAGGTTTTACAGCAACTACAGCTTCTAATTTTGATTACATAACTTTAAAATACGATGCAGCTGGAACGCAATTGTGGGCAGTATCTTACAATGGTTCTGCCAATGGTTTTGATGAGGCTTATGCACTTGAAGTTGATGCAGCAGGAAATGTTTATGTTACAGGAGGAAGTGACGTTTCTTCTCAAGGCAGTAATTTTATGACAATTAAATACAATACATCTGGAGTTCAACAATGGATAAGAGGTTACAATGGACCAGGAAATAGTATTGATGCAGCAACCCAATTGGAGCTTGATAATATGGGTAATGTTTATGTTAGTGGTCATAGTTTTGGTAGTGGAACAGATTTAGACATTGCAACCATTAAATATGATAATGCAGGAACACAACTATTTGTTTCTCGGTATAATGGAACACAAAATTCTTTTGACATTCCAGCATCTCTTTTTGTAGATAATACACAAAATGTGTATGTTGCAGGAAGTAGTTACGGAGGAATTTTAACTGATAATGATTTTGTTACAATAAAATATAATAATACTGGTGTTCAGCAATGGGCGGTAAAGTTCGATGGATCTCCGAGTGAGGAAGACAAGGCTTTTGATGTTGTTGCTGATCAAAATCAAAATGTTTATGTAACAGGAAGAAGCATAGGAGCAGGAGGAAGTGCAGAAAATATTGTTACTATAAAATATGATTTAGGAGGAAATGTTGTTTGGCTCAATAGTTATGATGGACCAATTAGTGGCTTTGATGAAGCTAGGGAAATGCGTTTAGGATCTTCAGGAGCATTATATGTTACTGGTTTTAGCGAAGGAGTTGGAACAAACAATGATTATTTAACCTTAAAATATGACACAGTTAACGGAAATATATTGTGGGAAGCTCGATTTGATGGACCAGCCTCCAACAATGATCAGGCTTTTTCTATGGAAATTGATGCCAATGAAAGTGTTTATGTTACAGGAACAAGTTTTGACCCAACAAGTTTTCAAGATTTTTCTACTATAAAATGGTGTCAACTTTCTACTGATGCTGGAAACGATGTTGCAATATGTTTGGGTGGTAGCGTTCAATTAAATGCAACTTCATCAGCAGGAGGTTTTGGATTTTCATGGACACCTTCAGCTGGCTTAAGTAATAGCAATATTGCAAACCCTATAGCAAATCCAGTGGTTACAACTACATACTATGTTTCTTCTACCAATACATTAGGTTGTGTAGATTTTGATACAATTACTGTTGTTGTAAATAATTTACCATTAGGAACATTTTCGGCAAATGGTTCTACATCCTTTTGTACAGGAGATTCAGTACTTTTAACCGCTGACGATACATTAGCTATCTATGCTTGGAGTACTTCACAAACAACTCAATCCATATCTGTATCTAATTCAGGGATTATTTCACTAATAACAACCGATACGAATGGATGTATAGCCTCATCTCAACAAACAATCACGGCTTTTCCACTTCCTAACGTGAATGCAGGAAATGATATAAATCTTTGCAATGGAGCATCTATTCAATTATCAGCCACAGGGGCGACTAGTTATCTTTGGAATACGCAAACTAATTTATCAGATTCTACAATTGCGAATCCTATTATTAACCCAACCTCTCAAACACAATTTTGGGTTATTGGTGAAGATGCTAATGGATGTAAAAAATCAGATACGCTTTCTGTGTTTATTAGTATAAGTCCAAATTCAGTAATGAGCAATTCAAGTGCGAATGATACCTTGTATCTTAACTTGCCCAATGGTGGTGATATTCAGTTTTTTTCTGTCGGAACTACAAATGCATTGTCTTTTAGTTGGACATTTGGTGATGGAGGAATATCTTCACAACCAAATCCAATTTACACTTACACAACACCAGGGTATTTTCCAGTCAATTTAATAACAACCAACGGGAATTGTAATGATACAGCAACCTCTTTCATAAAAGTATTTTTAACAAATGGAATAGAAGAAGATATTTATTCTAAGTTAGAAAAAGAAATAGTTCTTTTTCCAAATCCAGCTAATAATTATTTTACAATCAATTCTAATGTTTCTATTTACGAAACAATTCAATTTATGATTGTTGATTTACTTGGAAATAGATTGGTAACAGAAAAGGGTTCTTATAATCAGTTCGTAAATCAAAAAATAAATATAGATTTTCTTTCAAATGGAATTTACTTTGTTCAATTGAATATTGGAAATAATGTGTTTTTAAGAAAGTTGTCTGTAGCTCATTAGTATAAAAAAACCTCTCCAAAATTGGTTCTTTTGAATTATTCTAAATCATTCTTTCAATATTTTATCTTTTACGGTCGATTATTAGTTTTTTGGAGGTAAATAGGTTTTCTGTTTTAATGTTTACAAAGTAAATTCCTTGATTAAATTCATTTACATCAATTTGTTCTGATAAAATGTTACTCTGTAGGATTAAGGTTTTACTCATTACTTGTTGACCAATACTGTTATACATTTCAATACTAACTTTATTGCCTTTTTTACCTTCTAATTGCAAGGTGAATTCATTGTTGGCAGGATTAGGATAAAGTGAAATACCGTTTGTGCCACCAGTACAATTTACAGCTACCGTATTGAAATATTCAAAATTTCCATTAAAATCGGTTTGTTTTAAACGATAATAGGAAGTTCCATCTAATGCATTTACATCTCTAAAGAAATAAGAATTTATATTGTTACTATTTCCAGCTCCTTTTATAGTAGCAACCACTTCAAAGTTGAAAGCATCCGAACTTCTTTCAATGGTATAAAAGTCATTATTAATTTCTGTTGAAGAAAGCCATT
>PCUH01000299.1:0-1253 GCA_002770955.1 Flavobacteriales bacterium CG18_big_fil_WC_8_21_14_2_50_32_9
TTTATTCATGCAAAAGCGAAGCGAATTGTATGAATGTGCGAAGGGCTGTGGGAAGCAAAGCGGTTAATCCCTTCCGATAATTATCGGAATAGTAATAACCAAATTTGGGTTATTGAAAATAGCTTAATTTATTGGTATTACTTATTCATGAACCGAACTTGCGAGTTCAACGAAGTTAATTTTCTGGGTTAAATAACGTGAATTTTGTCTAATAAAAAAGACCACTAATTCTCTAGGAATTAGTGGTCTTTTTATATTGAAATTATTTTTAATTTAAGACTAACTTTTCTGAAGATACTAACGCATTATCATGTATGATTTGAACAAAATAAATTCCTTTATTCAAACCATCTAAATTTAATGTTACATTTTTTAATGCAGATGAGATATTTTCCATTTTTACAATTTTTCCTGTAATATCTATCACTTGTAATTGAGCATTTTCATACATCTTGTCTAACAAAATAGTTGTTTGATTATTGGAAGTAGGATTAGGAAAGATAGTAATTGGATTATTTGGAATAAAATCATCTCCAAGAGAGGTAATAACACTAGATTGATCGAGAGCAATTATTGTTTTAGTTATCCCAAAACCACTATTTAATATCTGAAATGTTAAAATTGGAAGATGTGTAGCACTATTGTACCAAAAATAAACAGTATCCTCAACATTAGTCGTAAAAGGTGGACTTACCACAACATCAGTATATATAGCTATATTTTTCACTCGAAGTACATTAGTTATTGTTCCAAAAGGCAAAACCAAATCGCCATAACCATCAGCAGTTATAGATATAGTGCCAGATCTATTTGAAGTTTGCGATGCTGGAAAATTTGTAAATACCTGACTAAAAGTCTCTGAAAATGTATTTCCAAAAGTAATAGGGTATTTAATAATTTCTCTAGGGTCAGAAGAAGTAATTCTTAATGTGCCAGGTATAAATACGCCTACCTGACTAAATTGTGTATTGTCAGAGATGTAATAATCTTCAATATTACCAGGCATAATTATATCTGAAATATTTGCAGTCGGGTGATTGGCATTGTCTGATAAAGTTGAAGGAGCAACCACTGTTACATTATCAGTAAATTGAACTGGAAGACTCGGGAAATTCCAAGTTTGATTTGCACCAGGTTGCCCTGGAGAAAGACTTGTAGCATCTGTAGTTGTTCTATTAAACACATCTCCCAAAACAATACTATTGTTGGCTGTTGTTAATGTAATCTGAGCTTCTGATAGTTGAAAACAAAGT
>PCUH01000299.1:1270-1537 GCA_002770955.1 Flavobacteriales bacterium CG18_big_fil_WC_8_21_14_2_50_32_9
GTAAATTTTTTTCATAATTTTAGATTTTAGTTAATATTTTTTTGCTAATTTATAAAAAATTAATTAAATAGCAAATAAAAAATCATGATTAGTATTGTAATGCCTGTAAAAAATACAGCTCATTTTTTACCAGAATGTATCCATTCTATCCTGCAACAAACCGAAACCAATTGGGAACTAATTGCTGTTAATGACCATTCCACAGATAATAGTAAGGATGTTTTAACTTCATTCGCACAAAACGATAAGCGAATAAAAGTGATTGAC
>PCUH01000299.1:1575-5422 GCA_002770955.1 Flavobacteriales bacterium CG18_big_fil_WC_8_21_14_2_50_32_9
ATTATGAGTCCAAATAAATTAGAAACTCAAAAGAATCAATTACTTCAATTTGGTAAAAATCACATTGCATTAGGATTGGTAAAATACTTTTCTAATGCTCCTCTTGGCGATGGCTATAAAAAATATGAAACTTGGTTAAATAAACTTACCAATAAAGGATTGAATTTCTCTGAAATTTATAAAGAGTGTGTCATCGCTTCTCCATGTTGGATGGTATTCCGAGAAGATTTTGATAAATGTGGAGGATTTAATTCTTCTATTTATCCCGAAGATTATGATTTAACCTTTCGTTTTTATAAAAACAAATTAATATGTATTCCTAGTCAAGAAATACTCCATTATTGGAGAGATTATCCTGAACGCACCTCTCGAAATGATGTTCATTATGCTGATAGCAGTTTCATAAACATTAAACTAATTCACTTCTTAACTATTGATTACAACAACACCAAAAAACTAATTATTTGGGGTGCTGGTAAAAAAGGAAAAAAAATTGCTCAACAACTAATTGAAAAAAAAATTCCTTTTGATTGGATTTGTGATAATCCTAAAAAAATTGGAAAACACATTTACAATCAGCTTATGCTTGATTATAAAACAGTTGATGATTACAAAAATTATCAAAGCATAATAACTGTTGCTAATTCAGATTTTCAGAAAGACATTAAAAAATTTCTTGGAAAAATGAACCTTTTACAAGGTAGGGATTTTTTCTTTTTTTGTTGATTTATTTTGTGTTTGTCTATAAAGTCTGAGTTTGGTTCAGAATGTTCGAGTTTGAGGTTTTGAAGTTTTTAAATTCAGGAGTTTACTTGTGTAAATGACTGATTTTAAAAACGAGAATAACGAAGAAATCGGACATTATGGGCAAACTCTATTTACCAAATCTATCCATTACTTTTTGACTCACACCAACACTAGAGAAACCACCATCATGAAATAAATTCTGCATGGTTACATATTTAGTTAAGTCAGAAAAAAGAGATACGCAATAATCGGCACAAGCCAATGCACTTGCATTTCCAAGCGGAGACATATCTTCAGCATAGTTAATAAACGCATCAAATCCAGCAACTCCACTTCCTGCGGTTGTTGCTGTTGGAGATTGAGAAATAGTATTAACTCTCACTTTGTTTTTTTCACCATAATAATAACCAAAATTACGAGCTATTGATTCTAACAATGCTTTTGCATTTGACATATCATTGTAATTCGGAAAAACACGTTGTGCTGCAATGTAAGAAAGTGCGATAATAGAACCCCACTCATTCATCACATCTTTTTGCATGGCTACTTTCATAACTTTATGAAAAGATACTGAAGAAATGTCCATTCCTTTCATGTAGAACTCATAATTGCTTTCAGTATAAGGAATTCCTTTACGAACATTGATAGACATTCCTATTGAATGTAAGATAAAATCAATTTTACCGAATTTTTTAATTGCAGCGTCAAACAACTTTTCTAGGTCTTCAATTGAAGTGGCATCTGCTGGAATAATAGCTGAATTTGTTTTTTTTGCTAACTCATCTAATTCTCCCATTCTAATTGCTACAGGTGCATTTGTTAGTATAAATTCAGCACCTTCTTCGTAAGCTCTTTCTGCTACCTTCCATGCAATTGATTGATCATTTAAGGCTCCGAAAATGATTCCTTTTTTTCCTTTTAATAAGTTATAAGACATAATACTGTTTGTTTCTTTATTTTTTTATTCGTTCACAAATATAGTGAGATAAATAAAATAAAGTGTCATAGTTTAAAATAAATTATCATTAATTAGAAAAAAATAGACAAACAGCATTTTATTAATCAATTGCCAACAAGTTTTTGGCGTTTTCTTTTGCAGCATTGGTAAGTTCTTTTCCGCTCAACATTTTGGCAATTTCATCAACCCTATCTTCCAACGATAATTTTTTCATTAATGTGAGCGTTTTTTCTTTATTATTTTCCTTGTAAATTTTAAAATGTGTATTTCCTTTTGCTGCCACTTGCGGCAAATGAGTAATGGCTATAATTTGTATTTTTTTGCTCATTTGTTGCATAATAGAAGCCATTTTATAAGCAATATCACCTGAAACTCCTGTATCTATTTCATCAAAAACAATGGTTTGTATGGATGAGTTTTTTGCTAAAATGGATTTTATAGTTAACATTAACCTTGATAGTTCTCCTCCTGAAGCTGTTTTACTTAACGATTTTGGAGCAAATCCTTTATTTGCCGAAAAAAGAAAATCTACTATGTCTATTCCTTTTTCAGTAAGCTGATTATTGACAGTTTGATTTACCTTAAAAATAGCATCTTTCATACCTAATTCTGTTAAATTAGATGTAATGTTTTTCTCTAATTCCTTAAAACAAGCTTTTCTTTTATTAGAAAGGATTGTAGCCTCTTTTAATAACTCTTTTTTTGTTTGTTCTATCTCCGTTTGAAGCTGTTTAATTTTATCATCGGCTAAGTTTATCTCTAACAATTGAAGTTCTAATTGCTTTTGAAGTTCAACAAGTTCGTTAGAATTTTGTAATCGATGTTTTTGGGTTAATGAATAGATTGCATTTAATCTGTTGTTAAGATATTCGGCCTTAGAAACATCAACATCCATTGATGTTAATTCATTTTCTGCTTCAACAGCAATGTCTTTCAGTTCTATAAGAGCTGATGTTAATCGTTCGTGCAGTTGTTGAAATGCATCAGAACAATGTGCAATTTTGCCTATTGCCGAAGTAATTGTTGTTAACTTTCCAACAATGTTATCTTCAGATGCTAAAAGTTGATTAGAGGTAAGTTCTAATGCATTAATAATTTGCTCTGCATTGTTAATAATTTCTAGTTGACCTTCTATTTCTTGTTGTTCATTGGGTTGTAGTTTAAATTCTACTAATTCATTGATTTGAAATAAAAGATAATCCATGTCATTTTTTGCAGCAACCTCTTTATTAACTAGTTGTTCATATTCTCTTTTAAGTTGTTGATAGCTTTTGAATGCTTGTTGATAAGCAACTGTTTCATCAATTAATACAGCAAAGGAATCGATTACTTCCAACTGAAAATCGGAAGAATTTAATTCTAATGTTTGATGTTGAGAATGAATATCGAAGAGGGCTGTGGCAAGCTCTTTTATGGCAATAAGATTTACTGGAGTATCATTTATAAAAGCTCTAGATTTACCATTATCACTAATTTCTCTTCTGATAACAGTTGGCGTTTCAAAATCCAATTCATGTTGCTCAAAGAAGTATCTAAATTTTGTTTCACTAATAATAAAACTTCCTTCAACCACACATTTTTTTGTTTTATCATTCAACACTGAAACGTCTGCTCTTTGTCCCAAAATGAGTGATAAAGCTCCTAAAAGAATAGACTTCCCTGCTCCTGTTTCACCTGTAATAACTGTGAAATCATTATTGAAATCAAGCTGAAGTTGCTCGATAATAGCATAATTTTTAATGAGGAGAGATTGAAGCATATTGAATTGAAAATTGCATCTTAAACTTTTTCAAAAATACATATTTTTTTTCGAGACAAATTGCAAACTGAAAAAGCATTGAAATTAAAATTTAAGGTGGATTCTATTAATTAGTCGATAGTTAGTTGCTGGAATTATTTTGAGTAGATTTTTCTTTAATTTCACATCAAATAGTGGACTATTTGATGTGAAATTAGGGAAAAAGATGCCGAAATAAAACAAAAAGAACATCGGAAAATAAAAAAATCGAATTTATAGAACACACCTTAACCCGCTTTATTCATGCAAAAGCGAAGCGAATTTTATGAATGTGCGAAGGGCTGTGGGATACAAAGCGGTTAATCCCTTCCGATAATTATCGGAATAGTAATACCCAAATTTGG
>PCUH01000299.1:5514-11371 GCA_002770955.1 Flavobacteriales bacterium CG18_big_fil_WC_8_21_14_2_50_32_9
TACAAATCTCTCTATCCTTAGATTAGTTACTTTTTAATTGCCTTATACTTACTTGCGTTCATCGAATTAATTCTGTCTAACAATGTAAGCAACTCATTTTTTTCATTCACTAATGCATCTTTAAATAAGTTTACAATTTCATCTGCTTTGGCATTAAAAAAAGATTGCAATTGAAATGCTCCTGGTTTAGCTTTATAGACTTTATCCAATAATTTCAGACTTTCTAATACCACTACTCTACCTGCAGCAACATCTTTTGCCATTACATCAAATCCCAATCGGTGATATTCATAATAACACTGGCGAAGCGGTTCGTGAGTTGGATGTAATAAATCTTGAATAATCCAATATCTATTTGCGTTGCTTTCAAAAGCCTTCCAACCAGGTTCCTTAGCACCTTGAGCATTAGATATAATTTTTTGTGCTTCTGTAAAATAGGGTGTTCCTCCTTTTAATGAATAAGAATCATAATCTAATCCTATAACAACATACGCATAAAAAGCCAACACAGAGGTCAGATTGTTTAAAAAAGAAGTTTCTGAATATTGTAAATTATCAAATTCATTAAACGTAAATTCAAATTCTTTATCAATGTGATTAAGTAAGGTTGAATTATAAGAGCTATTAAAAATAGGTCGTCTCGATTGAATTTGTATGGATGCCTTAAAAGTAGTTGGGGATGATTGTTCGTTCACAGAAATTAACATTGAACATTCTATTCTTTCATTGGGTTGATAAATGTTGTTCGTCCATTTTTTGGAATTCATAAACTCAAAAATATTCTTTTGCATCACATCAAAAACACTTTTGTCGGTGGCTTGAACTTGAGATGAATTTATTTGAACTGTGCAATTAAGCTCTTGAGCAAAAGAAAATATACTGCCCATTAAAAGCAGTATTAAAAAACTTATTTTTTTTATCAGTAATAACAATTGTTCCATAATAACTTTTATTAATTAGAGGCTGAGTTAGAATGTTAGAGATCGATAATAACGAAGAAATCGGACATTATGGACCAAACTCTAATTAAGTATTGTTTCAAAAATATCTTTAGCCACTTCCGTTTTTGATTTTAAAGGAAATGATTTTTCCATATTATTTTTTCCTAAAATGGTTATTTTATTGGTTTCATATTCAAAACCTGCACCGCTATCATTCAACGAATTTAAAACAATATAGTCTAATTTTTTTCTTTTCAATTTATCTTTTGCATTTTTAAGCTCCTTGTCTGTTTCCAATGCAAATCCAACCAATAGTTGTTTTTTTGTTTTAATATTCCCAACAGAAGCTAAAATATCTTTTGTTGGAACTAACTCCAAATTAGATAATATATTTTCTTTTTGAGTTGTTTTTTTTATTTTAGTTGTTGATTTAAGTTTAGGCGTAAAATCTGCAACAGCAGCAGCCATTATTATTATATCTGCAAAAACTACTTTTTTATGAACTTCATCATACATTTCTTGAGCAGATAACACGTTTATTCGATTAATTGAAGATGGTGTTGCTAAATTTGTTGGACCTATTATTAAATCAACAACAGCCCCAAGTTGAGCAGCTCTGTTGGCTAGCTCTATACCCATTTTTCCTGTAGAAAAGTTACTGATAAAACGAACTGGATCAATTTTTTCTATGGTTGGACCTGCTGTTATGAGTACTCTTTTTTTTTTTAAAACTTGAGCTGTATTAAAGAAATCTAGTACATTGTTATAAATAAACTCAGGTTCACTCATTCTTCCTTCGGCATCAATGCCACTAGCTAACTCTCCTTTTGGTGAGGGCAAAATGGTGTTTCCAAAAGAGTTTAATTTAACTAAGTTTGCTTTTAATGTTGGATGCTGAAACATATCAACATCCATTGCTGGGGCAATCATAACTTGGCTTTTAGCAGAAAAATAAGTGGCTAACAATAAGTTATCACAAATGCCATTTGCCATTTTAGCAATGGTGTTTGCTGTTGCTGGAGCAATAATAAATAAATCGGCCCAAAGTGCTAATTCAACATGGTTGTTCCAAACGCCTGTTTCTTTATTAAAAAATTCAGTAAATACTTCATTCTTAGAAACAGTTGCTAAAGTTAGTGGAGTAACAAAATCAATTGCAGAAGGAGTTAGGACAACTTTTACAGTTGCTCCATTTTTTATTAATAAACGAACAAGTAAGGGAGTTTTATAAGCAGCAATTCCGCCTGAAACACCAAGAAGAATATGTTTGCCTTTAAGCATATTTACTATTCTTTAGATTCTGAAGGATGTTTAACAAACAATTTATCTTCTAAAAATTCTTTTAATGCAATTGCATTAGTTTTTGGCAAACGCTCATAGAAACGAGAAATTTCAATTTGCTCTCTGTTTTCAAAAACTTCTTCTAAATTGTCTGTAGTTGAAGCAAATTCTTGAATTTTATTTACTAATTCTTCTTTTAATTCAACAGCTATTTGGTTTGATCTTTTAGCAATTGCCACACAAGATTCATAAATATTTCCTGTTTTATCTTCGATTTCTTTTAAATCTCTAGTGATTGTGCTTAGTTCTGCGTTGGTTGTTTTGAAATTCATAGTTTATAAATTTTCTAGTTTAATTTTATTTTGTTCCTCAGTCATTTTTTCAAAAATGGTTTGAGCTTCTTTTAGGTATTTACTTTTGCTAAAAGAATCTACAAAGGTATAATAAGCTTCGATAGTATTTCCAATTCTCTCCAATTTTTTTTCTTTAATACTATTATTTGTAAGTAAATAATTAGATTTAAGTATTAAAAAGGTTAATTCTTCACGGTATTTAGTATCTGGAAAATCTTTTAATGTATTATTTATATCTACTATTGCAGCCTTATAATCTTCAATTTTAAAATATTGTTTAGAATTAGAATAGGCTTTGTCTTCTAATTTACTTCTAAGTTTATCCATTAACACATTGCTCGAATCAACTAATGTATTGGTTGGATATGTATTAATAAAAGTTTGTAACGAATTGATGGCGTTGTATGTTTCTGTTTGATCCAACTCAGGAATAGGAGATAATAAATAAAGTGTATATCCGTTCATGAAAAGCATTTCTTCTGCATGTTTGCTTGTTGGAAATGTTGAAGTAAATTTTTTAAAATGATATGCTGCACTATACAATAAATTCGATTGAAAGTTGGCATAAGTGTACCAATAATAAACCTCTTCTGCCCTATCTGAACCTCTTAATAATGGAATTAACTCTTCTAAAAGAGGTATTGCCCTATCGTATTTTTCTTTTTCATAATATTCTTTTGCTGCAGTATATTTCAACTCTACATCTCCACTCTTTAGGATGCGTTGGTACTTACTACATCCAACAAAAATGATGGATAACACTAACACGATATAACTTCCTTTTTTAAACATGGGTGCAAATGTAAGAATTAAAGCGTTTTAAAAAATGAAAATAAATAACATAAAATCATTTTAACCCGAAAAATTTATAAATTTTTATAACGACCAACAATATCAACATTTTTTGGATATTTTCAATACCAAAAAATGGGTTATTGTAAGGTCGGGGTTTCTCGCATTGCTACCCACTATCCATCACACAATCATAACATATACACTCTGCTTTGTTATGAATAATGCGAGTTAATCTGTAATTTTTCTAAAAAACACTATGGTAAATCTATTGTCCGAAGATTGATAATATTGTATGCGTTGGAAATTTGGGTTGTTTTGATAGAATTCGTAGGGTTGGCTTGTTGGTCGTAAATTTGGTCGATAACCATAATGTGATTCCCATATTAACAAATCTCCTTTTTTTAATGAGTCTGTAACTTCTTTAGTAACACTATCAATGGCTTTGTTTTTAAATTCATTTTTATTTTGATTGAGGTAATAATAGAAAAGTGTATGTCCACAAACAACTCTAGAATCTGCTGTAAATAACTGTTCATTAGGCGGTGTTAATGTTATGTGGTTTTTGTACCAACGTGCTGCTTTTTCAACAGTTTGCTCTTCTGGTTGTATTTTTCTAGATGTAATGGAAGTAAAACCTTCAAAAACAATGATTAATGAAAACGCAATGATGTATTGTTTGAGTTTGAGTGGTAAAATAAGCAACACAACTGTTAGCACAGAAAATAGGAATGGCTTCCAATTTCTTACCTCACTTAAATGAACAAAATTATGTTCATAGGATTGGTAAACACCAACGAGTATCAAAAGTGGAATAAGAAAAATGAGTAATAAATATTTTTTATTGAAATTTGAAATTTCTTGAACAGCCAAAACACCTATAATAGCTAGTAGCGGTGATACTGTAATTAAATACCTGAGGTTACCTCCGTTTCCTGGTCCAAAATTTATAGATTGCATATTGAAAGCACAATTTACTAATAGCACAACTATAATAGGAACAGAGAGCAACCAATTTGGTTTTTCTCTTTTTAAAATTTTAATTCCAATGTAAGCTACAAAAAGTGTTAAAGCTACAGAACCAAATATCACATTCGACATTTCAAAATAATGTTCAAATCCTTGCTTGGGCCATTCATCTTTAATTCTCTCCGAAAACTCTTTTGATTGTGTATAAACATAGAGTAAATCTCCTGTTTGTATATATCCAATTAAATTTTGAAGAGCTGTAAAAATTCCAGTTAAAACTGCTGCTATCCATTCTTTTTTAACTAAAAGGACAAAAAACAAAAGTCCTGAAAGCACATGATATTCTTGCCTTGTGAAAGCTACATAAGAAATAATTAAAGCTGATACGATGTACTTTTTATTATAAAATTGAAGTACTGATAATACAATTAAAAATGCAACTAATAACTCTGCATAATTTCTGAATGACAACATGAACCAAAGAGGTTGTAAGCCTAGAAGAAAAAATATTAAAATTCCATTTTGAACATTTAATTTATGCAAAATTTTATATGAAAAATAAACAGTAAAAGCAGCTAAAATGCTATTAAATATTTTTAGAAAAGTAAACCCACCCAGTGCAGGAAGGGCATAAAGAAATCGAAAGCCTGTTTTAGAGTTTGCTCCAAAAATAGAACTAAAATCATCGTGCCAAATGCTTTGCGACATAATGAAATTTGCTACCTCATCATGTTGATAAAATCCATCTGAAAAAGTAGAAAAAACATAATACAAAATGGCTAATATTCCTGTTAGGGATAGTAATTTCCAATTACTTATGGAAACATCAGTATTATTTGTTTCTATCTTTTTTTCCTTTATAATTTCTTCTTTATCAACTTTCTTATTACTATTTTTATTCTTCATAATCGTTATTAAATATTAAGTATCCAGTCAGATAATCTATTTTTATACGTGTAATTAATCAGTTTTTTTTGTAACGTATCATCAAAAATAGTATCGCCCGATTCTACTTTTAATGCTTCTTCTGGAAATGGAACAAAATCAACACCTACTCCATATTTTTTAGCTACGAGATTAGCTACTTCTAATAAACTTAAATTATCGTTGCTTCCAATGTTAATTATCTTATTTTTAGTAGTTTCTAATTCTATGGTTTGGGTTATGCACGCAATGATATCCTCAACATGAGTAAATGTTCTTTTTTGCATTCCATCTCCATAAAGTGTAATATTTTTTTTCTCTCTTGCATTGTTTAAGAAAAAACCGAGTGTTCCATAAGAATAAGATTCATTAATTAGATTTCCGTAAGGCACACAAATTCTGAAAACAGTATAAGTTATCCCAAAATTATGTTGATACATTTTCAAGTAGGATTCACACGCTAATTTTGTTTGAGCGTAAATTGTTAACGCTTCTTTTTCAGCATCTTCACTCAAAAAAACATCTTTCTGCCCTTTGTAAACTAAACGCGTGGAAGGAAAAACAATTCTTGCTTTTGATTTGCAATTTTTATGATGA
>PCUH01000299.1:11412-13004 GCA_002770955.1 Flavobacteriales bacterium CG18_big_fil_WC_8_21_14_2_50_32_9
TTCCTGATATTGGTCAAAACCCACTGTTGTTCCTGTAAGTCCTGCAAAAATGTAAATGGTTTCTACATCAAAATTTAATTGTTCTACTTCCTTTTTGTTGGTAATGTCTATCTGAAGGTAGTTTTCATAATTGTCAGCAGAATGAGTTGAATTTCCTATTGGCAAAAAATCAATATGATTATCTTTTAAATGTAAGGCTAGGTGTCGTCCTAAATAGCCATTTGCTCCAAAAATAATTACGTTATTCATTTAAATCTATAAAAAAGTAGTTCAAAAATAGGTTTTTATTGGTAAAAAAATGAAGCTGTTAAATGATTTATAAAAAAAAGCCGCCTCATTACTGAGGCGGCTTCTTATTTGATTAATTTTTAATATTATTCTAACTTAAAATTACTCAACAATCAATTTAACGGTTTGTTTTTCGTTGTTGTTATCAATAGTTAAGAAATAAATTCCTTTATCAAAATCAGCTAAAGAGATAGTTTCTTTAGTTTGACCTGAAACAGTAACTCTATTTGTTAAAACTGTTTGTCCAACAATATTGTTTACAGTTAAGTTAACCACTTCTGTAGATTTTGAATCTAACACAATGTTAAAAATAGCATTACTTGGATTTGGAAACACAGAAAAAGTAGTGTTGTTAGATAACTCATTAACAGCATTCAAAGGATCGAAATTCATTCTTACCATAGGAGTTGATGTTGTAAAAAAGTTTTCTCCAGTATTTGGATTTGTCATACTTGGGTAAAAAATTAAACTAGTAGCACCACTTCTTGTTCCATTTCCAGGAGAAGATCCACTAGTTCCATAGAAAAATGGATTCAACGCATGAATAGCAATAAAATAAAATTCACCTGCAGTTACAGTTGGCGTATTTGGCAATTCTAATCTTACTAGGTTACGTAAATCATTACTAGTAACTGTATGAAAATTAGATCTATCAAGTTCAACAAAATCACCATTAGCATCAAAACCATACAATACAGCATCGATAACAGCTCCAACAATGTTTATAGGATTTGTACCTGTAGTACTATTACCAACAACAACATCAATAGCATACAATGGTTGAGTAGATACAACATCGAAGTAATTACCTGCTTCAAATTCTACAGATGTAGAAGGTGCTGGTCTAGGGCCTCCACCATTTCCAATTGTATTTGTAGTTCCAAAATCTTGTAGTGGACCAAAATCATCGGCAGCATAAATGTATTGAGAAATTTCAAATGGAGGAAAAGTCATAATATTATCACTAGGTAAAAAATCAGTATGACCTGTACTTGAAGAAAGTTCCAATGAAGTGTTGTAAGGAACACTAAGAGTTGTTGGAGGAGTAAAAGAAGTAGTTGGGAATAAGCTATCTGTAGCAGCTGGTGCTAAAGCAACAGGAGTACTTGTTCCAGCAAATGCAGTACCACCATTTATGCTAGCAGTCATTATAGTTCCTGTTTGAGTAGCTGATCCTTGGTTAACAACCTCAATAGAGAAATTAATTGGTTGGTTTTGAGCAACTGGAATTCTTGTATAAGGAACTTCTCCTTGAGCAGAACCATAATAAGCATTAGAAGCTACTAAATCCATTAATGGAGTTT
>PCUH01000271.1:0-2658 GCA_002770955.1 Flavobacteriales bacterium CG18_big_fil_WC_8_21_14_2_50_32_9
TTAGATAGTTCTTTTTGTATCAGATTATTAAAATCAGATGCGGATTTTCATCAAAATGCAGTCGATTACTATGAATATTTTCTAGAAAATGGAATTGAAATGTACTTATCTACTATTGTTGTTAGTGAATATGCTGTTGGCGACAACCCTGATAATTTACTTTCTTTAAATGTTTTTCGGTTATTAGAGTTTGATTATGAAGATGCAAAAGTTGCAGGCAATTTTTTTGCTGCGCTTAAAGACAATAAAGATTTAAGAGAATCTGAACAGCGAAAAGTAATAGTTAATGATATTAAATTATTTGCACAAATTCACAATAGAAAAATTGATGCATATATTACAAAAGATAGAAAATCATTAGGCAAAATGATTGAACCCTTAGAAAAGTCTCAAAATTTAAATTTTGAGTTTATAGATTTGGCTATCCCGCTTAATGAAAAACTTGGAAAACTTTTTTAAGAGAAGGTATGCGATTTTTTTATCTTTTCACATTATTAATCACCCTCCAATCTGTTTTTGGATTTGATGTAAATCACTATGCTAAAAGTAATGTTACCAACATCAACACATTTAACAGAATTGCTATCCATGCAGATCAATTGCTCATTGAAATGCCTTTTGCCAAAGCAATTATTTTAAATAAAGAACAAAAAAAACAACTTCAAGAAAGAGTAGTTATCAAAGTAGCCTTAGTTTATACTCACTATAGAGCTTCAGCAACATTTAACCAAATAGAACTCAACAAAAAACGCCTGTTAGAGCTCAAAAAATTAGTTCCTGAACTGTTTGCTTTTCCTGTTTGGAAATATGAATTAATTGGTCAAACCGATGGTAACTCTACAGAGGAGTGCAACAAAATGTTTCATGGATTTGTAATTACTTTTCGACCTTTATCAACCGACATTTATGCTGCTCAAGAAAGTAATTACGTTAAACAACTTGTTAGTAATCTTTCAACAATAGATTCATTAGCAAAAGATACAACCCCAAAACCATTTCACATAAAAACGCGTTGGGATAACGGTTATGTTTACGATACCATTTGGGGAGAAGAAAAAAAGATAGATTTTTATCCGTCCCCGCCACCAAATCCTTATTTAGCTTCGCTTCAAGAAGATTCCACTGTGCTAAACGCCTTTTCAAGAAATAAAAACTGGACAAATTTTATAGTAGTAACCGATGCTACAGGAAGTATGTCGCCTTATTATTCGCAGGTGCTAACTTGGTTGCGTGGGCAATTCAATAACGAAAATGCTCGTTTATTTGTATTTTTTAATGATGGCAATAGGAAACCATCTGATAAAAAGTTGCCTCTTGAAACAGGTGGCATTTATGTTACAACTGAACGAAGTTATGAAATGGTTTCTCAAACAATCAATAAATGTATTAGTGGTGGTGCTGGAGGTGGTGAAACTAAAGAAAATGATGTGGAAGCTATGTTGTTAGGACTAAAACACTATCCTGAAGCTAAAAACATTGTACTTATTGCAGATAATTACGAAAGAATGAGGGATTATGAGTTCATGAATAAAATCAATATCCCTGTACACATATTCCTATGTGGAGCGGATAGATTTGTTAATTTACAATATCTAGACTTAGCTCGAGTAACTAAAGGCTCTATACATCTCACAAATGAAGATGTTTTTGAGTTGGATAAGTTAAAAGAAGGTGAAACTATTCTCATTAACGAGAGAGAATATGTGTTGACAAACGGAAAATTTAACTTTTATCATGCTAAAAAAGAAGTGCTGTAATTTCCATTTTACTATTTTTCATCAGTTAAATGGAACAGCGAGGCTTTTAACTTTTTCTTTTTGCTTGATCAAAAAGAAACAAAAAATCAAGACTTCTGATAAATTCCTTACTTAATTATTGTAATGTCCCTATACTTTTATTTGTTAAAAGGAATATTTATCGTACACCCTAATTCCCTACATTTGATTTGGCACTCCGATTCCCAACAATCCCATCCCTGAAGCAATTACTTTTGCTACATTTTGAGAAAGTATCAAACGCATTCCCAGTTTGTTTTTATCTTCTTCTCGCAAAATAGGCACGTTTTGATAAAAATGATTGTAGGTTTTTACTAATTCAAATAGATAATTACATAAGGTAGCTGGACTAATTGTTGCTCCAGCTTCTTGCAATATTGTTGGGTAATCTTTCAATAGTTTTATGAGCGTAATTTCTTCTTCGTTGAGTTGAGCATTTGTATAGGAGGTGCTATAATTCAATTCTTTTGCTTTTTTCAATAAGGATTGAATTCTGGCATGTGCATATTGAATAAAAGGAGCGGTATTGCCATTCAAATCTATAGATTCTTCAGGATTAAACACCATGCCTTTTTTAGCATCTACTTTTAATAAATAGTATTTTAAACCACCTAAGCCAATTTGCGTATAAAGTTGTTCTCGGACTTCATCTGTCAACCCATCCAAATGCCCTCTTTCTTGGGTCATTAATTTAGCTTCATTCACAATTTCTGCCATTAAATCATCTGCATCAACCACCGTTCCTTCTCGTGATTTCATTTTGCCATCAGGTAATTCTATCATACCGTAAGATAAATGATGACATTCTTCTGCCCATTTGTAGCCTAATTTTTTTAAAATAGTAAATAACACCTTAAAATGATGGTTTTGCTCGTTACCCACC
>PCUH01000271.1:2713-7444 GCA_002770955.1 Flavobacteriales bacterium CG18_big_fil_WC_8_21_14_2_50_32_9
CTATATCTTGTGTCATGTAAACAGAAGTGCCATCAGCTCTTAATAACAGCTTATCATCCATTTTTTCAGCACTTAAATCGCACCAGATAGAATCGTCTTCTTTTTTGTAAAAATGTCCTTCTGTTAAGCCTTTTTCTACCACATCTTTACCTAAAATATAGGTGTCCGATTCATAATAAATTTCATCAAAATCAACTCCCATGGTTTGATAAGTAGCATCAAAACCCTCATACACCCAGCCATTCATTTTTTTCCATAAAGCCACTACTTCTTTATCTCCTTGTTCCCATTTTAGGAGCATTTCTTGAGCGGCTTTAAAAATAGGAGCTTCTTTTTCAGCTTCTTCTTTTGTTAACCCTTTTTCAATAAGTTGATTAATTTCTATTTTATACACTTTATCAAACTCCACATAATATTTTCCTACTAAATGGTCTCCTTTTAAACCTGAGCTTTGGGGAGTTTCTCCATTTCCAAATCGTTGCCAAGCCAGCATACTTTTACAAATATGAATTCCTCTATCATTAATAATTTGCGTTTTAAATACTTCGTGTCCGTTGGCTTTTAAAATTTCAGCAACAGCATACCCTAAGAAAATGTTTCTTAAATGCCCTAAATGTAAAGGTTTATTGGTATTGGGAGAAGCATATTCTACCATGTAGGTTTTACCTGATGGAGCTGCTTGTCCGAAAGTTTTATGTTGAGCAATGGTTTCAAGAGTTGTTAGCCAATATTCAGGAGCAATGCTGAGGTTTAAAAACCCTTTTACTACATTAAAATCGGTAATTTGAGCAACATTTTCAATCAAATAATTACCTAAATCTTCGGCCGTTTGTTCAGGAGATTTTTTTGATATTTTGGTAAAAGGAAAAACGACCACTGTTAAATCACCTTCAAATTCTTTTCTGGTTTTTTGAGGTTGAATACTGTTCACATCTGCTTCAGCACCATAAATAGATGCTATTCCTTTTACTACTGCTTGTATAATTAATTCTTCCATTTTTAGTTTTTTTCGCCACGAATGCACGAATTTTCACATTCCCACATTTTTCCCGTTGATAACGCTGATTATCGCAGATTACTTTTATTTATTCTTTATTGTTTTTAGTAATTTGTGATTCAAAAAAATTAACAATAATTTGGTTATTAAATACAAAATAATAACCTATTAATGATTGAACTAAATAAAAGAAAATCCACCCTGATGAAGGACTTTCTATTATAGAGTTTTTTTGAATAAAAAAGTTATATAATTGCATAAAAAATTGTGGAAAAGCATCTATAAAAACTACCCCCCCAAAGACGATTGAAGCTATTGTTAATATAGATTTTGAAGAGATGTTTATTTCAAACTTATCTTCTTTAAATCCTTCAACTAAATTTAATTTTTTTATTATCCAATTGGCTTTGAAAACAAAAACATAAAGTACTAAAAAGTAAATACCAATAGTAACTATAATGAGCAACCACAATAATACTATCTCAATACTCAATAAATCATCATCAATATTTGAAAAAATCAATGCAGCTGCATTGATAGATTGGCTTAAAACATTAATACTTCCAATTATTAGCCAAATCCCCAAGATTTTAATAAAAATTAACCAAAATGTTTTTATACTCATAGTTAGTTTTTTAGTTTTTTTTCGCCACGAATGCACGAATTTTCACATTCCCACATTTTTCCCGTTGAGCTCCCTTTGGTCGGTTCGCAGAATCGCTAGTTGAACTTTTTAATTCACACATTAAAAAATTCACATATTACAACATTGCTAAATTGTTATTTTGCTATATTAACAAAGTTTCGCTTCAATATTTTTTGTAACCTCATTCAACACTTCAAAAGCGGTTTCTGCCATTACATTACCTTTATTATCTAAGGTAGGGTTTACTTCAACTATTTCTAGGCAAATTACCTTATTACTTTCTATTAACTCATTAATAATATTTTTCACTTCATGTTGGTCAAATCCTTTAGAAACAGGAGTTCCTGTGCCTTTAGAAATTAAATCGCAATCCATTGAATCTACATCAAAAGAAATATAAATGTAATTGCAATTTTTTAGTTTTTCTAACGCTTCTGACACACAAACTTCCAATCCTCTATATCGAACTTCTTCCACTTTGTAGTTTTTCATGCCATTTTTTTCCATACAGTAATCTTCTGGCTCTTCCGTATCTCTTACACCAAAAAACACCACATCTTCATGCAGTACTTTTGGAGAAAATCCACCGATATTTTTCATCCCCTCCCAATTTACATGAGTTTCATCAGTAACTTCATTTACTTTTCTGTCTAAATTATCATCTGCCAAAGCAGCAGCTAGAGGCATCCCATGGATATTGCCAGAAGGAGTAGTGTAAGGAGAATGTAAATCACCATGAGCATCAACCCAAACAACACCAATACGTTTTTCAGGGAAAGCACATTTTAATCCACTAATAGTTCCTAATGCAGAAGAATGATCTCCAGAAAGCACTAAAGGAAATTTACTATCTTCTATGCATTTTTTTACTTCTTTACTTAATCTCTTACAAACTTCCAACACCTTTCCTATTCTTTTAGCATAAGGAGTTGTTTGTTTCAGGTAAACCGCTTCGTTTTCACTTTCAATTTCAATAGATTCATACTTGTTGAAATAATCATTATTTGCATTAATAGCAGCTATTTCAATAGCATCAACTCCCATATCAGAGCCACGGGTTCCTGCTCCTATATCCGATCTATTTTTAATGATTATCAATTCCTTCATAATTGTAATTTTTTGTTAACTCTTTTATTGTTATAAGTATTTTTTGAAATATACCGCAACCAAATAGCTTTTCGGATAATTTTCATACTTTGGTTGCGAGTATAACTGTAACTAAGCACGTTTTCTTCCGAAAACCTGCAAAGTTTCAGTATAGTAAAAGCTAATTTTACTTAAAAAACTTGCTTTAACTAATAGAAAACAAAATTATTGATATATTTGTTGATTAGAACTATACATATTAAAATAGTTTTAACTTCATTTGTTATTTCATCAATAAAAAACATAATTAGATAGCTTGAAAAAAACTTCAGTTGCAATACTTCTTTTAATTTCCATGTTTTTTTCATGCAAAGATGGTGTTACCGATAAAACCGAAGGTGTTATCGAATATAAAGTTACCTATCCAAAAATGGATAAAACCAACTTTATGTTAGATTTTATGCCTACCGAAATGAAAATGTATTTTAAAGATGATAAGTACATTACCTCAGTTTCGGCAGGAATGGGGACATTTAAAACCAATTTTGTTTGCGATCAAGCCCAAGATGAATTTTTTCAGTTGGTGAAACTCATGAATAAAAAATATGCCTTAAAATTAAAAGGAGAAGAAATTCCTGCTACGTTACAAGTTCTTCCGAGCTACAACATTGAATTTGTAGATGATGCGAAAGAAATTCTAGGATATATGTGTAAAAAAGCAATTGTTACTGTGAACAATGAGGGTCATGATGCATTTACAGTTTATTATACCAATGAAATAAAAATCCAAAACCCAAATTGGTGCAATCAATTTGCTCCAATAGATGGAGTAATGTTAGAATATCAATATGAAAAATATGATGTTTGTATGCAATTTAAGGCTAAAAAAATAAAATTTGAAAAAGTTAATGATAAAATTTTTGAAATTCCTACTGATTATCAATTAATCTCTTTTGACGAGATGGAACAAGAAATGACTGAAATTTTTGATAGTTTTAAATAAAATAAAATTATAACCTAATAAATCTAAATAAAATGAAAAATATCATCCTTACTTTTTTAATTATCTCTGCTTTTTCAATCCAATCTTTTGCTCAAAAAAACTTTGAAGGAACCGTTACATTTAAAATAACTTATGGAGAATTACCTCCAGAAATGGCAGGTTATGAAAGTATGTTACCAAAAGAATCCATCACAAAATTAAAAGAAGGGAACAGTAAAACTACACAGACAACCGCTATGGGAACAAACATTACCATTTCAGATAAGGCAGGAAACGTAACTATTTTAATGAATATGATGGGACAAAAAATTGCTATTAAAGAATCTATAGATAAAGAAAAAGATGCCTCTTCAAAACCAATTATTACTTATGTTGATGAAACAAAAAAAATAGCTGGTTATACCTGTAAAAAAGCTGAATTAAAATTTGCTGATACAGATGAAATAATGGTTGTATATTACACAGAAGAAATTGTTGCAACGACATCGAACTCACAGTTATCTGTTGATGGTTTAAAAGGATTTATGATGGAATATAGCATTAATAATCAAGGTATAGAAATGATAATTTCTGCATCCACCGTTACGAAAGAAAAAATTTCTGATGCTGAATTTACAATTCCTACCGATTATGAAGTGATGACTAAAGAAGATTTCCAAAAAATGATGTCGGGAGAAATAAAAGAATAATTTATTCCGATAATTGCCTTCTAGTATTAAAAAAGCGATATATAAATATCGCTTTTTTTGTAGCTAAAATGATTTGAACACCATAGGTTTATTCACAATGTATTGTTATTTAATAGCGTTTTAAACAATAAACAACACTATAAGTTATGTATAAATTTGTTAGTTAACAGAGTAAACTCAGCTATGGCAGTTAATCAATTTAAAAACAAGGAGTCTGAAGAAAAAAAGCCAGCGAAATCAACTGGGGGAGATAGTACAAAATCAAAAAAGAATAAAATAAGTAATTTTTTTCATTCTATTTTTTATAATG
>PCUH01000322.1:0-1590 GCA_002770955.1 Flavobacteriales bacterium CG18_big_fil_WC_8_21_14_2_50_32_9
TCTCTACTAAAGTTCAAGGTTTAAGGTCCCGAGCTAACTCATAAGTACTTCAGACACTTCTAAGTATTTATAAGTACTCCTAAAGTACTCCTAAGTACTTTCTTTACCGTCACTGCGAAGCCTAGGGATGGTTTGTTGCGTTGGAACTGAAGCAGTCCGTTAAATAAAAGCACAAAACAAAAAACCCATTTGGTTGATTTTAAGCTATTTTTTTTATATTTGAGGAAATATATTTCATACTTCCAAATTAGATAGATATGTGTGTAAAAATCATACATATAAATAAGTTGTGCTTAATGTAAAATGGAAACAATCCTATTAATAGTAACATTCGGAAACTTCCTGATTTTTTGGGTAGTAACAGTTATATTTTATACTCCTGCTTGTTTCAACTTACGAACAATGATGGATTCCATTGACTCAGGCGGGGAACTAACAAAAACACAAGCACCGACAAGTTGGTATTTGACTAATATTCACATTGTAGATTGTTGGACAATTGGACTTCCTAAATCTGACAAGTATTTAAAGTATTATCAACATAAAATAAATTAATGATGTACGACAATTTCTAAACTGAAACACTAATGTTTTACTCGCGGACTTAATATATTTATAATATTCCATCTAACAAATATACTTTTATTAGCTTTTCAATTAACGAAAAAAGTCTAATTTCGTGGGGTAAAAAAATAATCATTAAAAATCACTATAAAAATGAAAGAAGTATATATCGTAGCAGCAGTAAGAACACCCATAGGAAGTTTTTTAGGAAGTTTATCCAATGTACCTGCAACCCAACTAGGCGCTGCAGCAATAAGTGGAGCATTAAAAAAAATTAACTTGGCACCAGAACATGTGCAAGAAGTATTTATGGGAAATGTATTGCAAGCTAATGAAGGACAAGCACCTGCTCGTCAGGCGGCATTAGGTGCTGGTTTAGATAAAAACACCCCTTGCACTACCATTAACAAAGTTTGTGCTTCAGGAATGAAAGCCATTGCTATTGCCGCTCAAACCATAAAAGCAGGTGATAACGATTGTGTTGTAGCTGGTGGAATGGAAAACATGAGTATGGTTCCTCATTATTATGATGCTAGAAGCGGAGTAAAACTAGGTAATGTTACTATGGTTGATGGTTTAGTTAAAGATGGTTTGTGGGATGTTTATACCAACAAACACATGGGAAATTGTGCTGAAACTTGTGCAACTGAAAAAAATATATCACGAGAAGAACAAGATAATTTTGCCATAACTTCTTACAAACGATCAAAAGCAGCATGGGATGCCGGAAAATTTGATAATGAAGTTGTTCCTGTTTCAGTCCCTCAACGCAAAGGAGACGCTATCATTGTTAATCAAGATGAAGAATATAAAAATGTATTTTTAGATAAAATTCCAACCTTACGTCCTGCTTTTGATAAAGATGGTTCTGTTACTGCTGCAAACGCTTCAACCCTAAACGATGGTGCTTCTGCACTAATATTAATGAGCAAAGAAAAAATGGAAAGTTTGGGATTGAAACCCTTAGCAAAAATTGTTAGTTATGCCGATGCAGCTCAAGATTCAGAATGGTTTACAACATCGCCC
>PCUH01000322.1:1608-9212 GCA_002770955.1 Flavobacteriales bacterium CG18_big_fil_WC_8_21_14_2_50_32_9
TCTTTAGCTATTCCAAAAGCATTAAAAAAAGCAAATCTTTCTGTTGGTGATATTGATTATTGGGAATTAAACCAAGCATTTGCTGTAGTTGGTTTGGCTAACATGAAAGAATTAGGACTAAATCCAGAAAAAGTGGATGTGAACGGTGGAGCTGTTTCATTAGGTCATCCGCTAGGAAATTCAGGTTCAAGAGTAGTTGTTACATTAATAAATGTGCTCAAACAAAATAATGGTAAACTTGGAGCCGCATCAATTTGTAATGGTGGAGGTGGTGCTTCCGCTATTGTTATTGAAAACATTTAAACTAAAACAGATAAACCCAACTGAGTTAAGAAAAATCAGTTGGGTTTTAAATTTTACATTTATAATATGAAATTCGGTATTTGTAGCCTAAGTGTTATTCCTGCTCGTTATGAGCCTTCTGACAAAAGTGAAATGGTTACCCAAATCCTCTTTGGCGAAACCTATTCCATTTATGAAGAACAACGAAAAGGATGGAAAAAAATTAAAGCTGCTTATGATAATTACGAATGTTGGATAGACGAAAAACAGAGTACCGAAATTTCAGAAGAAGATTTTATTTTTTTTAACAACAACTCAAATTTTGTTACTTCTGAAGTTATTAGTATCCTAAAAAATAAAAAAACAAATTATCTTATACCTATAGTGATAGGAAGTTCTCTTCCAAATTTTTCAAACGAAACTATACATATAAATGCAAATGAATATTTGTTTGAAGGCAATAAAATCAACACTTCCACTTTGCTTAACAAAAAACAACTTGCCGAAAACGCTTTTTTGTTTTTAAACACCCCTTATTTATGGGGAGGACGTTCTCCATTTGGAATCGATTGTTCTGGATTTACGCAAATTATTTATAAACTCATAGGTTTTAAACTCCCAAGAGATGCTTATCAACAAGCAAAAATAGGTCAAACCTTGAGTTTTATTGAAGAATCTGAAAGTGGAGATTTAGCTTTTTTTGATAACGAAGAAGGAAATATTATCCATGTTGGAATTATGCTTGGCGATAATAAAATTATTCATGCATCAGGAAAAGTAAGAATTGACAGTATAGACCATCAAGGAATTTTTAATCCAGAAACCAACAGGTACTCACATAAACTTAGAATTATTAAACGAATTATATAAAATGAAAATTAGAAATTAAATGAACTTAATAGTTAAAAAAAATATAAACCCACTAATCTCTACCTCGATAGCTATCGGGGCTAAACTTTAATAACTAAACCATGAACCTCAAAACTCAAAACTCAACTAAAAAAACAGTATTAATTACTGGAGCTGCTGGATTCTTAGGTTCGCACCTTTCCGATAGATTTATAAAAGAAGGTTATCATGTAATTGCCATGGATAACCTAATTACAGGTGACTTAAAAAACATTGAACATCTAAAGGATAATCCAAATTTTGAGTTTATAAATCACGATGTTTCAAAACATATTACTATTGATGGGAAACTAGATTATATTTTACATTTTGCTTCACCTGCTTCACCCATTGATTACCTTAAAATACCTATACAAACCTTAAAAGTAGGTTCTTTAGGAACCCATAATTTATTAGGTTTAGCCAGAGCTAAAAATGCTAGAATGTTAATTGCTTCTACATCTGAAGTTTATGGCGACCCAAAAGTACATCCACAAACCGAAGAATATTGGGGAAATGTTAATCCAATTGGACCAAGAGGTGTTTATGATGAAGCAAAGCGTTTTCAGGAAGCGATAACCATGGCTTACCACAGATATCATGGTGTGGAAACAAGAATTGTTCGAATTTTTAATACGTATGGACCACGTATGCGATTAAACGATGGTCGGGTTTTACCAGCTTTTATCGGACAAGCATTGCGTGGTGAAGATTTAACCGTTTTCGGAAAAGGAAATCAAACCCGTTCTTTTTGTTATGTCGATGATTTAATTGAAGGTATTTATCGTTTGTTACTAAGCGATTATGCAGAACCTGTTAATATTGGAAACCCAGATGAAATAACCATACTTCAATTTGCTGAAGAAATCATTAAATTAACTGGAACAAAACAAAAAATAATTTTTAAGGAACTACCAGTCGATGATCCCATGCAACGACAACCAAACATTGACAAAGCACGTTCTATTTTAGGATGGGAACCAAAAGTAAACAGAGCAGAAGGTTTAAAAATAACATACGATTATTTTAAAAGCCTTACAGCAGAAGATTTATACAAGGTTGATCATAAGAATTTTAACGATTATATAAAAAAATAAAATGAGTGATTTCTTCGCACACGAAACAGCCGTAATAGACGAAGGTTGTAAGATTGGAAATGGCACCAAAATATGGCATTTTTCTCATATTATGTCAAATTGTATAATTGGAGAAAACTGTAATATTGGTCAAAATGTAGTAATTTCACCAAAGGTTGTTTTAGGGAAAAATGTGAAAATTCAAAATAATGTTTCTATCTATACAGGCGTAACTTGCGATGATGATGTTTTTTTAGGACCATCTATGGTTTTTACCAACGTAATAAATCCTCGAAGTGCTGTAAACAGAAAAGAAGAATATTTGAAAACGCACGTTGGTAAAGGTGCTTCAATTGGAGCAAATGCAACAATAGTTTGTGGACATGATATCGGTGAGTACGCTTTTATAGGTGCAGGAGCAGTTGTTACTAAAAACATTCCTGCTTATTCGTTGTGGGTTGGAAATCCTGCCAAACAATTGGGTTGGGTAAGCGAATACGGACATCGGTTAAAGTTTGATAGCGAAGGAATTGCCTTTTGTCCAGAAACCAACCAAAAATATAAATTAGAAAATAATTTAATTATAAAATTACAAGTTTAACAAGGGGTTTCTAAACAAGGGGTCATGACCCCTTGTCAAAAAATAAAATATGACAACTATAAATCAAAAAACATCATCCGCCTCAGGCGTGATAAAATTTGCAGTTTTAGGCTGTGGTCATATCGGTAAGCGACATGCAGAAATGATTACACTAAACAAAGAAGCCGAATTGGTAGCACTTTGTGATGCATATCCAAAAGAAAATTTAGGTATTGAAAAATATAATGTGCCTTTTTTTAACTCAATTGACGAATTACTAAACAGTAACATAGCTATTGACGTTGTAACAATCTGCACTCCAAATGGATTACATGCCGAACACTCAATAAAAGCATTAGAAAAAAAATACCATGTGGTTTGCGAAAAACCAATGGGCTTGACTAAAGCGAATTGTGAAAAAATAATTTTTAAAGCCCTGCAAGTTTCTAGAAATTTCTTTTGTGTAATGCAAAATAGATACTCCCCTCCTTCGGTTTGGATAAAAGAAATAGTTGATCAGAAAGTGTTAGGAGAAATTTTTATGGTGCAATTAAACTGTTATTGGAACAGAGACGACCGTTACTACAAAAAAGGTGGCTGGAAAGGAACGCAAGAATTAGACGGAGGAACACTCTTTACTCAATTCTCTCATTTTATCGATATTATGTATTGGCTTTTTGGCGATATTACCAACATTCAAGCGAAGTTTAAAGATTTTACACATCAAAACTCTACTGATTTTGAAGATTCAGGATTTGTAAACTTTGATTTTATTAATGGAGGTATGGGTTGTATCAATTATTCAACAGCGGTTGCTACACAAAATTTAGAAAGTAGTATTACCATTATTGGCGAAAAAGGAAGTGTTAAAATTGGGGGTCAATATATGAATGAGGTAGAAGTTTGTAATATTAATGGCTATAAAATGCCTAAACTTGCAGAAGCGAATCCCCCAAACGATTATGGAGTTTATAAAGGTTCTGCAGCAAATCACCATTTTATTATCGAGAATGTAATAGATACTATAAAAGGAAGAACAACTGCAACGACAAATGCTTTAGAAGGCTTAAAAGTGGTGGAAATAATTGAGCGAATTTATGCATTGAGAGATAAATCGGTAATGAAATAAAGAAGACAGAAGTTGGAAGTCGGAAGTTTGAGGAAAAAATAATTATCTTTGTAATGAACAAAATCTAAATACGATGATTACAACAACAAAAGAGCTAAACACATATTTACCACTATTATCAGAACGGCAACAGGCATTGGTGTTAGCTATTGTGAAAAATATTTTACATATAGATACACAGGAAAAACGTATCAGTGTAGAACAATACAATACTGAAATAGAATTGGCTTTAAAGGAAGTTAAACAAGGTAAAAGCCTCAGCCACGATGAAGTGGTAAACCAAAGTAAAAAATGGCTAAAAAGAAAATAGATATAGAATGGCATAGAAAAGCTTCCATAAACTTTAATGAAATACTTGAGTATTTATACAAAGAATCTGAAACGGCTGTTTTTATTGTGGGCAATGCGATTTTAGAAGAAATCGAAAAATTAGCAACATATCCAATAGCACATCCTTTAGATCGTTTTAAAAAACATAATGATGGAAACTATCGGGCTTGTATAGTTTACAGCTACAGAATATCTTATTATTTAAATGATAGCACTATCTATATTTTAAGAATACGACATACCAGTAGAGAGCCTTTAGAACATTAATATCTCAAACCTCAAACTTCTAAACTAAAAGAACATGGGTATTTATAAAAAATTAAAAAACAAAGAAACTAAGATAGCGGTTATTGGTTTGGGATATGTTGGACTACCAATAGCACTTGAATTTGCCAAAACCATGCAAGTTATTGGGTTTGATATTAATCAAGAAAGGGTAAATATGATGAAAAACAACATCGACCCAAGTGAGGAATTAGATGCTACTGCATTTGAAAATTGCGACATTCATTTTACCACTAATATTGAAGATTTAAAAGATGTTACTTTTTTTATTGTAGCCGTTCCAACTCCAATTGACGGACATAATTTACCCGATTTAACCCCTTTAATTGGAGCATCAAAAACAGTTGGGAAAGTGCTTAAAAAAGGCAATTATGTAGTATTTGAATCTACTGTTTATCCTGGTTGTACCGAAGAAGATTGTATTCCTGTATTAGAACAATTATCGGGACTAAAATATAAAACCGATTTTAAAGTTGGTTATTCTCCTGAGCGAATTAACCCAGGAGATACCAAACACACCCTAACCAATGTGATAAAAGTAGTTTCTGGTTGTTGCGATGAATCGTTAGAAGAAATTGCAAAAGTGTATGAAGAAGTGGTGAAAGTTGGGGTACATAGAGCTGCATCAATAAAAGTAGCTGAAGCTGCAAAAATTATTGAAAATACGCAACGAGATTTAAACATTGCTTTAGTGAATGAGCTTTCCATAATTTTTAATAAAATGGGAATAAATACTTACGATGTGTTGGAAGCTGCTGGAACTAAATGGAATTTCTTAAAGTTTTTTCCAGGCTTAGTTGGTGGGCATTGCATAGGCGTTGACCCTTATTACCTCACTTACAAAGCAAAAGAATTAGGATACCACGCTCAAATTATAAATGCTGGTCGTTTTGTAAACGATTCAATGGGTGGTTATGTAGCTAAACAAACCGTTAAGAAAATTATTAAAGCTGGAAAAAATATTGCTGAAGCCAAAGTTTTAGTAATGGGAGCTACTTTTAAAGAAGATGTAAGCGATATTAGAAACTCAAAAGTTGCCGATGTGGTTAAAGAATTTATCTCTTTTGGCGTTAAGGTGGAAGTAATAGATCCTCACGCAAGTTCTGAACATTTAAAACATGAATATGGCTTTGGTTTGGTTGATAAAATTGCCAATGATTACGATGCTGTTTTTATAGCTGTGAACCATGCCGAATATAGCAATTTAAACGAAGATTATTTTAAATCCATCACTTCTAAAAACCCTGTATTAGTTGATATAAAAGGAATTTATAGAGGTAAAATAAAAAATATGACTTATTGGAGTCTTTAATTAATGTAACAATTTTAAAATGAAGCAATAAGTGAAAGTCAGTTCGAGTAAGTTTAATGAAGCATTTGCGGAATTGAACTGTATCGAGAACAATACCAAAATGACTTCTAAATTCTTAAACTTTCAACTTTATAACTTTATGAACTCAAAAACAATTTTAATAACTGGCGGAGCAGGATTTATCGGCTCCCATTTAGTGAGATTAATGGTAAATAAATATCCTAACTACAATATAATTAATTTGGATAAATTGACTTATGCTGGTAACCTTGCAAACCTTACCGATATTGAAAATGCTCCGAATTATGAATTTGTGAAAGGAGACATTGTTGATGCTGAATTTATTCATGATTTGTTTGATAAATACCAGTTCGATTCAGTCATTCATTTGGCAGCAGAATCGCATGTGGATAGGTCAATTGCTAACCCGATGGAATTTATTATGACCAACATTGTTGGAACAGCAAACTTATTGAATGCAGCCCGTAGTATTTGGAAAACCTTAAATCCTCCCCTAACCCCTCCAAAGGAGGGGGAACTCCCTCCCTTTGGGAGGGTTGGGGTGGGACAAACCTCAAACCTTTTTTACCACGTTTCAACAGATGAAGTTTATGGCTCATTAGGAAATAAAGGAATGTTTGAAGAAACAACTCCTTATGACCCACGAAGTCCTTACTCTGCATCAAAAGCCAGCTCCGACCATTTAGTTCGAGCGTATTATCACACATTTGGTTTGCCTGTTGTAATTTCAAATTGTTCCAATAATTATGGATCACATCAGTTTCCTGAAAAATTGATTCCATTATTTATACACAACATAAAAAACAACAAATCGTTGCCAGTTTATGGAAAAGGCGAAAACATTAGAGATTGGTTGTGGGTAGAAGACCATGCTAGAGCCATCGATGTTATTTTTCATCAAGCAAAAGTGGGCGAGACCTACAACATTGGTGGACATAACGAATGGAAAAACATCGATTTGATAAAAGTGATTTGTAAAGTAATGGATAAGCAATTGGGAAGACCTGAAGGAGAGTCAGAGAAACTAATTACTTATGTTACAGACAGAGCTGGACATGACTTGAGATATGCTATTGATTCCACAAAATTAAAAAACGAATTAGGTTGGACTCCATCTTTACAATTTGAAGAAGGAATTGAAAAAACGATAGCTTGGTACTTGAACAATGAAGAATGGCTAAACAATGTAACATCTGGAGCTTATCAAAACTATTACGAAAAACAGTATGCAAGTAGATAAAAAATCGTAAATCCAAAATCGTAAATCCAAAATGTACAACAAACCTTTCCATACCATCGATATTTCAAAACTAACATTTTTAGTTACGGGTGGAGCAGGCTTTATTGGTTCTAACCTAGTGGAGTATTTAATAAAATACCATGCAGGAAAAGTAGTTGTGTTAGACAATTTATCGAATGGCTATTTAAAAAACATAGAAAAGTTTATTGGTTTACCCAATTTTGAATTTATTGAAGGTGATATTACCGATTTTAAAACTTGTCAGCAAGTAGTAAAAAATGTAGATTATATCTCTCACCAAGCTGCTTTAGGTTCTGTACCAAGAAGCATAGAAAACCCATTAGCAACGCACGAAGCTAATGCAACAGGATTTTTAAATATACTAACCGCAGCAAAAAATAGCAACGTAAAACGAATTGTTTTTGCAAGTTCATCATCCGTTTATGGCGATAGTAAAGAGT
>PCUH01000070.1 GCA_002770955.1 Flavobacteriales bacterium CG18_big_fil_WC_8_21_14_2_50_32_9
GACCAGTTAGTAAGAAATTTAGGTAGAAAAAATTTATGGAAAACCCACACCATTGTTTATCGTCCAGTTGATAAACGTGAAAATTACATCAAGCGTTGTGTTGGTTTACCTGGTGATGTTATTGAAGTGGTTGATGGAGAGTTAATGATTAACAATGAATTGGCTTATCAAGACGCTGGTTTACAGCATAATTATACTATTTTTGCAAAAAATTATGCACTATCTAAAAAAGTGCTTCTTGATAAAAAAATAAACTATGAATTTCCAGAAGAGCCTTATAGAGATGAATTAGGAAATATTATTAAAGATAGAAACGGAAATCCTGTGTTTTATAAATATTGGAATCCAGAAGAAAATCAATACCGTTTCACATTAACAGCAGAAGCTAAAAACAAATTAGCTCAATTTCCAAATATATTAAAAATAGAACAACAAATAGAAAAAAAAGATTCTATGGGTTATTCAGATAAAAACCAAATTTTTCCAAGTAATAAAGCATACAATTGGACCGTAGATAATTTTGGACCGTTAACCATTCCAAAAAAAGGAGTTACTGTTGAATTAAATGAAACAACACTTCCTTTATATAAAACACTTATCACTAGATATGAGTTACACCAATTAGAGGTGAAAAACAACAACATATTCATTGATGGAAAACAAGTTAACTCTTATACTTTTGAAATGGATTATTATTGGATGATGGGAGATAATAGAAACAATTCTCAAGATTCTCGTTTTTGGGGTTTTGTTCCTGAAAATCATATTGTTGGAAAAGCAGTTTTTGTTTGGATGTCTTACAGTCCTCATCCTGAAGAAGGTGGTTTTTTCAAAAGAATTAGATGGGATAGATTATTCACGAAAGTACATTAGATTGATGTGTAAATGTGTGGATGTGCAGATTATTTAAAATTCAACATTTCTTACAAACTTTCAACTTTATGAACTTTACAAACTTTTAAACTATTGCAACGTCTTAAAGATTGGTTAAGGGCCTTGTTAATTGCATTTACTATCGTAGTTGTTGTTAAAGTTTTTGTTTTTGAAATTTTTACCATTCCAACGTCTTCGATGGAAAAGACATTGATTCCTGGTGATTTAATTTTAGTAAACAAATTAAGCTACGGAAGTACAGTTCCTTTCACTAATTACAAACTTCCTGCTCTCACATCAATAAAAAGAAATGATGTTGTTGTTTTCTTCTATCCAATGGATGATGCTGCAATTATTTCAGAAAAATCATACTACATAAAACGCTGTGTAGCACTTCCTGGTGATACGTTAGAAATAAAAAATAAACTTGTTTATATAAACAATACCAAACAAGATTTCCCAGAATTTGCCCAATTTAATTATAATGTATTAAGTGATATTCTCGCAGAAGATACCTTAAGAAAGTACGAAATAAATGAAGGTGGAAGAACTTTTGATTCTCAACTTTGGCAACTCACTATGACAGAAAAAACGAAAGAACATTTAGAAAAGTTACCTTATATAAAATCTATTAAAGATATTGATATTCCATCTAATGCTTATGCTGATTATATTTTTCCTTATCACGAATTTTATAGGTGGAATATTAATTATTTTGGAAAAATTATAATTCCTAAAAAAGGTACTACCGTAGCATTAGACGCTAATAACATTTTTATTTATGAACGAATTATATCAACCTATGAGGAAAATTCTCTTGAAAAATATCAAACTAAATTTATCATTAATGGTGATACAACAAACTCATATACCTTCAAAATGGATTATTATTTTATGATGGGCGACAACAGACACAACAGTTCCGATTCAAGATTTTGGGGATTTGCCCCTGAAAACCATATTGTTGGAAAGGCTCAATATATATTATTTTCGTTGCAAGAAACTATTGATAAAAAACCCTCTGTTAGATGGAAGCGAATTTTTAAGTCAATAAAATAAGCTACCCATCTTCAACCTTCTTGGTCTTTTTTGAACCGAATTTACCAAAACGCTTGGCTACAAAAATTCTGAAATTTGCACTAAATGGATTAAATTGATAATTATCAACAGTAACTCCTCTCATATTTCCAATATAATTAAATCCTATTATCATATTATTACGCTCATAGCCAAAAGAAGCCCTAAGCAATAATTGAGTACCTATTAATGTCTTACTTTTTGAACCAGATGAAATTATTGTTTGCGTTGAGTCTGAATAGCCCAAGGTATCTGCATTGAATTGGTTCATCCCAAAACCAAATGATAGCGTGGCATTTGCATACCAATATTTTGAAAACACAAAATTATAGGAATAACCTACAGAAGATCCAAGTGTAGCGGCTGAATAAGCTGTGAACGGAAAGTCCATTTTTAACTCAGTTTTTATACTATCATTATCTAAAAACCCCGAAGAATTTCTTGCTGCATCGTAATTAAAAAAGAAGCCAGCGACAATACTTCCTGCACTCTTGAGTTGAATTGCGTTCTTTACAAATGCTGATTTTATAGAAAATTTTTTGTGGTTTACAATATAAAGACCCGAAATTATTAGTGCTTCTTGCCTAAAATTACTAAACTGAGGAAGTGTGTCGGATTGCCACTCTGCAACATTTACAGCATTACTCAAATGATATCCGCTATAATTTTGATAAAACCCATCTATAACAAATCGCTTATTATAGATATTTAACATTAAATCCAAACGGGTTGTTTTTCCTTTTTTAGCAACTTCCAAATCATTGGAAGGCAATCCTAATGTTGCTCCTATACCCAACCATTTATGATTAAATGCTGCACCAACATTTACCATCCCTAATGGTGCCATTTCAATTTTATTTTGAGAAATCTTATTATTTATACCTAATTTCAAAAAACTAGTAGAAGCGAACACTTTCACTAACAACTGATCGGACATATCTATATAATACTCTTTTTTAATGGTATCCTTTTTTGATGTGTCAATACTTAACTCTTGAGCATCTAATTTAAAGAAAACTAAGGTTAATATTAAAAAAATAATGTTTTTCATAGGCTGTGAAATTAAAATCAAAGATATAAAAAAAAGAATAATACAATGGCTATGAATGATTTTCTAAATTAGAAA
Source organism: Flavobacteriales bacterium CG18_big_fil_WC_8_21_14_2_50_32_9 (assembly GCA_002770955.1). Classification (GTDB taxonomy): domain Bacteria; phylum Bacteroidota; class Bacteroidia; order Flavobacteriales_E; family Vicingaceae; genus BRH-c54. The sequence goes on from PCUH01000070.1 coordinate 3,077, forward strand.
ATAAATGTTTAACATTGCTTTGGAAACCAAAAGCATTCAATCATGGAAAAATATTCAGAACTACTGCATCAAATTGAAGAGAAATATAAAAATCTAGGTCAAGATCCTGAGGCTTACCTTAAAGGGTTGCTCCATGCAAAACCTATTGATTATTGGGATTATATAGAAGTTGAATCTTTATTGAGTTTACAAAAACCTAGAACTGATTTTCCTGATGAAATGGTTTTTATAATGTATCATCAAGTAACAGAATTGTTGCTAAATATGATGACGCACGAAATGAAGCAAATTTGTAATAATGAAGCACTTACCACTCCTTTTTTTATAGAAAAATTAGGTAGGATTAATCGTTATATTCAAATGTTAGCCAACTCTTTTGATGTGATGCGTTTAGGAATGAATCCCGAACAATACAATCAATTTCGGTTTACATTAACTCCTGCTAGTGGATTTCAATGTGCTTCATTCCGATTTTCTGAAATTTATGCTACTGACATTGAAAATCTGTTAGACACTAGAATAAAATTCAACCTGCCAGAAAAATACGATATGGAATTTTTATTTGAAAATATTTATTGGCAAGCAGCAGGTAAAGACCATAAAACAGGAGAAAAATCATTAACACTTCAACACTTTGAAGAAAAATATTTAAACCGTTTTATTGAGCTTGCAAATACACACAAACATAAAAATATTTGGCAAAGATATAACGCTATGCCTGAAGTAGAAAAAAACAATCCTGAATTAATTCAAGCAATGAAAGATTTAGATATTGAATTTAATATAAAATGGCCTATTGTTCACTTAAATGCAGCTAAAGCCTATTTGCTTTCTAAAGATACTGTTACAGAAGCAACAGGAGGTAGTGATTGGCAAAAATACTTACATCCTAAATATCAACGCAGGGTATTTTTTCCTGATATTTGGAGCAAGGAAGAATTAGAAAATTGGGCGACTGAGTATTAAAAAAATATTTAAACCTCCAAGGTTAACAAAAACCTTGGAGGTTTAGTTTGGAGTTTTAACCGTTTTTTTATGCTTTTAAAAACCCCATGATTTTTTCAACGCTATCTTTAGCATCACCATAAAGCATTTCGGTATTTGGTTTGTAGAACAATGGATTTTCAACACCAGCATAACCAACAGCCATTGAACGTTTCATTACAATAACTGTTTTTGCTTTCCATGCTTCAATAACAGGCATTCCGTAAATTGGACTAGCAGGGTCATCTTGAGCTCCAGGGTTTACCACATCATTTGCACCAATTACCATTACTACATCAGTATTAGGTAAATCAGGATTAATCTCATCCATTTCCATCACAATATCATAAGGAACATTAGCTTCTGCCAACAATACGTTCATGTGACCTGGTAAACGACCAGCAACAGGATGTATGGCAAATTTCACCTCTTTACCTTCTTTTCTTAAGTTTTGAACCATGTCAAAAATTGGATATTGAGCTTTTGCAACCGCCATTCCATATCCGGGAACGATAACTACAGATTTTGCTTCTTTCAATAATTCTGCAACTGCTTCATGATTAAGAGAAGTTACCTCACCTTCCATTTCTTGTGCAACACCTGAAGTAACAGCACCAAAACCTCCTAAAATAACAGAAATAAAAGATCGATTCATAGCTTTACACATAATAATAGAAAGTATAGCACCAGAACTACCAACCAATGCACCTGTTACAATTAACAAGTCGTTTCCTAACATAAAACCTGCTGCTGCTGCTGCCCAACCTGAATATGAGTTTAGCATGGAAACAACTACTGGCATATCTGCACCACCAATTGCCATAACCAACATAATTCCTATGAAAGACGCTATTGCTGTCATGATGTATAAATAAAGCATACCATCTAAACCTGGTGCTACTGTATATAAATAACCCAACACAAAACAAGCAATAAGTAAAACTACATTTACGACATGTCTGCCAGGATACAACAAAGGTTTACTCATCACTTTACCATCTAATTTTCCCCATGCGATAATAGAACCAGTAAAAGTGATTGCTCCAATAAATACACCGACAAAAACTTCTACCAAGTGAATGGTATGTTCAGTTCCTGTAATACTTTGACTGTGTACATCTAAATAGGAACCATATCCAACTAAAACTGCTGCTAATCCTACAAAACTGTGCAATATAGCAACCAACTGAGGCATGGAAGTCATTTCAACTTTACGTGCTACTAAAGTGCCTATTAGTGCTGCAATGGCAATGGCAACAATAATGTAAATATGACCTTCAACTCCTTGTCCTAAAACAGTGGCTAAAATGGCGATTACCATACCAATAATTCCATAAAACACTCCTCTTTTAGCTGATTCTTGCGAAGATAATCCGCCTAAACTAAGTATAAACAGAATGCTTGCAAATAAGTATGCTGCTGTTTGAATTCCAATTTCTATCATTTTATTTATTTTTTAAACATTTTCAACATGCGGTGAGTAACTAAAAATCCTCCTACAATATTTATACTTGCAACTAGTATTGCTACAAATGCTAATATAGTCATAGGACTTGATAAATCACTGGTGGTTTGTAATAAACCTCCAACAATGATAATACCACTAATTGCATTGGTAACAGCCATCAAAGGAGTATGTAAGGAGTGTGAAACATTCCAAATGACTTGCCATCCAATAAAAATAGACAAAACAAAAACTGTAAAGTGTTGCATAAACTCAGCTGGAGCAAATTGTCCTAAAACTAGTAACAATGCACCAATAACACAGAGTTTAACAAGCATTCCTACAGCATCTTTTTTAGCATTTTTAGCAGCTGTTATTTTTGGGTCTTCAACTTCAACAGGAGCAACAACTGGTTTTTGTGGACTAACAGGAAGCGGTTTTGGTGGCCAATTTATTTTACCATCGTAAGTAACCATGGCTCTAGAAACCACATCATCTTCCATATCAATTTTAAAGTTCTCGGCTTTTCCCATGTCATCTAATAAATGACAAAGATTGTTTCCATATAATTGTGAAGCCTGATTTGGCAATTGACTAAGTTTCCCTAAAATAGTAACTCCATTTTCGGTGGTATAAATTTCTCCATCTTTAGTTAAAGCACAATTTCCACCCGATGAAGCGGCTAAATCTATGATAACAGAACCCGGTTTCATTGCGGCAACATGGTAATCTAAAATTAATTTTGGGGCTTCTCTTCCTGGAATTTGAGCCGTAGTAATAATAATATCAACTTCTTTGGCTTGTTCTAAAAACAATTTCATTTCAGCATCAATAAACTCTTGGCTCATTACTTTAGAATAACCAGAGGCTGTAGCACCATCTTCTTCAATTTCAACAGTAAGAAACGAAGCACCCATAGATTCAATTTGTTCGGCAACTTCTTTTCTGGTATCAAAAGCCCTAACAATTGCTCCTAAGGAGTTGGCAGCACCAATAGCAGCTAATCCAGCTACACCTGCACCAATAACCAATATTTTTGCTGGGTCAACTTTTCCAGCTGCGGTTATTTGACCATTAAGGAATTTACCATAATAATTTGCTCCTTCAATAACTGAACGATAACCTGCAATGTTTGCCATAGATGACAATACATCCATTTTTTGTGCTCTGGAAATTCTAGGTATAGCATCCATTGCTACTGCGTTTACATTTTTGTCGGCAAGTTTTTGAAGTAATTCGGGATTTTGTGCTGGCCATAAATAACTCAGCAACACCAAATTTTCATTCATCATATCCACCTCTTCATGCGTTGGCCCTAAAACTTTAAGAACAATGTTTGAATTGGTGTAAATATCTGTTGCAGATGGAACTATTGTTGCCCCTGCTTCTTCAAATGATTTGTCAGAGAAGTTTGTCTTAACACCAGCATTGTGCTGAACAAACACCTTAAAACCTTGTTTTATCAATCGTAAAACGGTTTTTGGGGTAGCAGCGACTCTAAGTTCATTTGGATTTATTTCCGAAGGAATTCCAACTTTCATATCCATAATTTTTATTATTTAGTTCGAGATAATTATAACTTAAAAAAAGTCTTTAATTAATATTTTAAAAGCAAAGCCAAACTATTACTTTTTCTTTTATAAAGGCTTAGGGGTTGTTAGGAAATAACCTTTATATTTTGACTTGTTCTTTTGTTCTTTTTCTTCGTTGTAAAATCGTTAAATAGCTATGGCTATTCGCCTCATTTACGTCTTGAAAAAGAACAAAATTCCTGCGTTAATTCTGTAAACTTTATTTCCAAACAACCCCTTATTTCTCATAAATTTCCTTTTTTAATGACGGCAAAAATAGAAATAAAATGAGAACTTACTAATAAAAAAAGCAATTAGTTTCCCTTAGGGATAGCCCTAAAATATCCTTTATATTTTGTTATAGAATTTATTGATTTTTATAATCAATTGATTTAACCCGAATTATTCATACATATTATGTGTATCTCTTATAACGATATAGTACCACTAAAA
>PCUH01000194.1:0-15692 GCA_002770955.1 Flavobacteriales bacterium CG18_big_fil_WC_8_21_14_2_50_32_9
CGTTACACCTATATTATAAAAGATATTTCTAATTTGGATGTTGTTTTTGAAAACTTCCAAAAAAACATTAGACGCCATATCCGAAAAGCAGAAAAAAACATATCCATTGAACCCTCTGACAATATTGAATTAGCTTTTGAGATGAAATTAGAGACTGCTAGAAGGAAAAATACTTCTTCCCCTATTGATAAAAATAAACTATTACAATTATACAATTACTGCAAAAAAAATAATTGTGGAGAACTTTTAATTGCAAAAGACCAACAAAACAATGTACATTCTATGTTTTTTTATGTTTGGGACGAACTTTCTGCTTATTGTTTAATTGGTGTAACAGATGATAAATATAAAAATGAAAGCTCAATGAATTTACTGTATTGGGAAGCAATTAAAAGAGCTTCAACAAACACAAAAACATTTAATTTTAATGGTGGTATTATTGAAACTATAGAAACATTTTTTAGGTCTTATGGAGGAATACAAACACCTTATTTTGATATTAGTAAAACCAATTCATCCTTACTTAAAGCACTGAATTATAGCGTAAAAAAATGAATGATAAAGAATTATTTAACCAATATTGTTCTGACAACAAAAATCTTCCTTATTTTTTCGACTATGCGTATTATCAAACCATTTATGGCAATAACTGGGATGTTATTTTAGTTGAAAAAGGTGGAGTTGTAATGGGTATAATGCCTTTTATTATTCATAGAAACAAGGGGTTTAAAGTAATAAGACCTGAATTTCTATTACCTTATCAAGGTATTTGGATAAATTATCCTGCAAATCAAAAATACAACACCAAAATAGGCTTTGAGAAAGAAGTTATTTCAAAAATAATTGAACAACTTCCTGATGTTGCTCTTTTTAGGCAACAATTTCATCCAACTTTCACTAATTGGTTACCATTTTTTTGGAAAGGTTATCAGCAAAATACTCGTTATACATTTATACTCGACACAAATTTGCCTATAAATGAAATTTATGCCAATTTCCACAATAACACAAGAAGAGAAATTCAAAAAGCAGAAAAAGAACTTTTTACTGAAGAAGCAACCTCTATTTCAGATTTATACCAGTTAAAAGCGTTGGTTTATAAAGAGAAAAACAACTCAACTTATCCTATTTCATTAAAAACTTTAGAAACAATCTATAGTTATTTTTCTAACAAAGAAACAGGAAAAATACTTTTAGCTAAAGATAAAGAGAACACCATTCATGCAGCTATTTTTTATGTTTGGGATGCAGAAAGTGCATATTACCTTCAAGGTGCGAGTAACACAAAATTTAAAACCTCTGGAGCAATTTCTTTATTACTTTGGGAAGCTATTAAAAGAACCGCTCTTTTAAATAGTCAAAAATTTAATTTCGAGGGCTCAATGGTTGAAAATGTACACCGTTATTTCACTAATTTTGGAGGCAAGCAAGTTCCTTACTTTGAAATAAGTAAAACCAACAACACAGTTCTAAAATTATTACGTTATTAAAAAATTTATTTTAAATATTGCTCAACTAGGTGCTTTTTTGTTTTCACATAAACAACTTATCCGTTTAAGTGGAAAAAAACTAATTCTACCCTTTTATCATATTGTTAGTGACAACAACCCGACTCATATTGCTAATTTATATCCACATAAATCCATTTCATACTTTCGTAATGATTTAGATTATCTTTTAAAACACTTTGAACCAATTTCTTTAAAAGAACTTATCGAAATAAAAAAAAACAATCTTCCTCTTCGGAAAAACTGTTTCCACCTTACTTTTGATGATGGCTTAAGTGAATTTTACCATGTAGTTGCTCCTATTTTGCTTGAAAAAAAAATTCCTGCTACGGTTTTTCTAAATAGTAATTTTATTGATAATAAAGCATTGTTTTTTAGATATAAAGCAAGCATTCTAGCTGATGAATTAACTGCTGATAATGTTTTGGATTTTTCTTACCATCAAGAAAATGAATTGGATGAATTAGCAAAAATTTTTGATATTCGTTGGGAAGATTATTTAACCACTCACCAGCCTTATTTAACAAGTGTTCAAATTCAAGAGTTAATTAATCAAGGATTTACTTTTGGTGCCCATAGCAAAAACCACCCTTTGTATAGTGAGCTGACTTTGGAAGAACAACTAGAGCAAACTTTGTCAAGTTTAGAGGTGATTTCCGCTCAATTTAAACTTGATTACAACGTGTTTTCTTTTCCATTTACTGACGATAAAGTGAAAAAATCCTTTTTTGATGCGATAGCAAATAAAATAGATTTAACCTTTGGAAGTGCTGGTTTAAAAGAAGATAGTGTTAAAACGAATCTTCAACGTATCCCTATGGAAACAAAATTTGATGCTGAAGTTCATATTAAAACCCAATATGTTGCTTATTTAATTAAACGATTGATTGGAAAATGGAAAATAAAACGAAAATGATTTACGATTTACGAATTACGATTGACCATTGACCATTGACCATTGACCATTGACCATTGACTATTGACCATTGACCATTGACTATTGACTATTGACTATTGACTATTGACCATTGACCATTGACTATTTGTTATTTAAAATTTACTGGACTTTCTTCTTTCACAAAATCCCTCAAGTATTCATATCTAGAAGTTAAATCACCGTTTTCGCATATAGTTGCTCGTTTAATTACATCTTCCTTATCATTGATTAAATGAGGTAGTACTTTATCAATAAATTCTCTACCAAAATCGGTCGAGGCATCTTTTGGCAATTCACAAGGTAAATTATCAACAGCCATAACTGTAATTGCATCAACATCATCAAAAGCAACTTCTTTTTCAGTGATAGGGTTATATCCATACAAAGGTTTATTAATGGTTGATGGGCGAAGGGTAGATGCAATTGGTCCGTTAATATCACAACTAATATCTCCTATAACTTTTATTTTAAAGTTGGGTAATTTGGCATCATTTCTTGAAAAAATAAAAGGAGCTTTGTTATCCCAAAAATGACCAGTTATATACATATCGGCTACCAGAGCAAATGGCAAAAAATTAGATTCAAATTCTTGAGGTCTTTCATAAAAATCTTTCTTAGAAAAAGGCTTTCCATCTTTACGTTTGTTGTAATCAAGAACAGATAATTGAGTGAAAACAGGTTTATCAAAATTTCTCTTCAAAAAATCGTCTGCACTTACATGTTGAATATTTAACTTAGTTAAAACTTCAATAATCCCACTAGATACTCTACCGTCACCCGTAATCAAAAGTTTAAAATTTGTTGGTAATGCAATATTGGAAAGTTCTTGTTCCATTTCATTTCTATCAGCACATAAATAGGCTCGTTTAAGTTCAAACAACTTAGTTCGTTTTCCAAAAGCATAAAAAGTATTGTAACATCCAACTATTCCAGCATATTTTCCAAAACCTATTAGTCTAACGCCTGATACATTGGTTAATGCTTCATAATCAACCATACGAATTTTTTTATTAATCATTTCAATTAATAAATTTCGATTATATACTTGTTTTTTAATTGTATGAGAGAAATATAAATAGGTTTTATTTGGAATTAAATCGTTAACAGGAACTTCTTTCACGCCCATAAGCACATCGCAATCAGTCAAATCATTAACCACCTCAACGCCTAAATTGGTAAATTCTTCATCTTTAAATCTTCTCACATTACTTGATTGAACGACCAATGAAATGGGTGGAAAATGTTCAATAATTTCTTTACATTGAGAGGGAGACAAAGGAACCCGTTCATCTGGTGGTGTTTTTCCTTCTTTTAAAATTCCAATCTTCATATTATACCATTTTACAAAGGTGCAAATGTAACTAAAATCTACCATAAAATATTAACGAATTAACAACAAGTTGAATCAAAATTAAGTAACTTTGTTAAAGTTCTTTGATAACATTTTGGGGTCGTTTTTGGTTTTGACAGCAAGATGAATGGATATGTAAGCATGTCGAGCATTGTGAGTTGGCTCGTAAATATCGGCTCTCGAATCGCTAACTGGCGAAAATAACTATGCAATGGCTGCGTAATCTCGACCAAGTCGGATTATACTTAATACTTACTCTTAGAGGGTAAGCACCATTAATCTCTCAACAGTTCTGTTCATTAATTGTTGTATTCGAGGTTTCAAAATTTTGAACTAGCTAAGTAAAACGCTTCGATTTACTGGCAAAACACAAGAAGCTTAAGTTTATAATTGGCTGTCTTTAGCCTGTTTTATACCTAACAATTAATTAAAGACTAAACATGAAGAAAGCGTATTGATTCCTTGTTTGGACGAGGGTTCGAATCCCTCCGACTCCACAGATAAAAAACCGATTATTTAATTATAATCGGTTTTTTTTTATACTTTTACTATTCTACAATTTAAATATTACTAAATTTATTTAACCATGAAAAGAAGCTACTTTCTAATTTTATCATTATTTATTACCGTTAATTTAGTTGCACAAATTACAATTAGTAACAATGATATGCCTTCGGCAAATGATATTTACCACATGAGTATTACCACTAATTTACAAGGAAATGACCCAGTATTGACGGGGACAAATTATTTATGGGATTATTCGCAATTACAAGCTAACATTCAACGGTCTGATACATTTGTTACTGTAACCTCAACACCTTTTGCTTATCAATTTTACTTCAATAACATTTTGCTTTATCCAACGCATAAGGCAAGTTACGCAATAAAAGGAAATGATATAAATTTTCAAGTGGTTTCAATGACTGATTTGTTTGATTTTTATAAAAACGCTACTTCTCAATATGCCAATGTTGGTTTTGGAGCTAACATTAATGGCGTTCCATCATCAACAAGAAGAATTCCTGTTGATGTTCAATATGTTTTCCCGCTCAACTACAACAATAATAATATTTCTTATTCTGAATTTTTAGTTTCCATACCAACAATTGGAGATTATGGTCAATCTCAAGAGCGTATTGACACTGTTGATGGCTGGGGAAGTGTGATTACTCCTTTAGGAACTTTCAATTGCTTAAGAGTAAAATCTATTTTAAACATTACGGATACGCTTTACACCTCTCAGTTTGGAATAGGATTAAGTTTTCCGAGACCTCAACAAATCGAATATAAATGGGTAGCTATTGGTTCTGGAGTTCCTGTATTGAAAATAACAACTGCTGTTGGAGGTTCTCAAATAGAATATCAGGACAATTTAATGGTAGGCATTAATGATAATATTTTGCCTATATATCATTTTAAGGCATTTCCTAATCCAGCAAAAGAATCAATTCTTATTGATTTTCAATCTCTAAAGAAAGAACAAATCACCATCAATTTAAAAGATATAAATGGTAAAATTGTTAAACAGATTTATAATGGGAATATTGAAAAAGGTAACAACCATATTTTTTTATCTCTATCTGAGTTTAGTAATGGTATTTACTTTTTAGAAATGAGAATTAATAATCACACAAAAACTGAAAAACTAATTATTGCTAGATGATAATGAAACTAAATAACCTAGTAGGCTAGATTTATTTAATTGAGTAATCAATTTATATTTTTTTCCATGAAAAAGATCAACCTTTTATTAATATTAACGGTAATGACCATTACTGGTAATGCACAAATAACCATAACTGACAATGATATGCCTATTGTTAATGATATTTATAAAATAAATATCACCTCTGATTTACAAGGAAATGACCCTGCTTTAACTGGAACTAATTATTTGTGGGACTATTCACAATTACAAGCTGAAACGCAAAGAGCTGATACTTTAGTTGTGGTTTCTTCCTTACCTATAATCTTTCAATATTTTTTTAACAACAGTTTTATATTCCCCAACCACAAGGCAGATTATGGTGTGAAGGGACAAAATATAAATATTCAAATAGTAGCGATTACTGATGTATATAATTTTTATAAAAACTCCCCTACTCAATATGACAATGTTGGATTCGCTGCCAATATAAATAACATTCCTACTCCAACAAGAAGATCACCTGTTGATGTAGAATATATTTTTCCATTAAATTATAACGACAACAACATTTCCAATTCTGAATTTTTAATTAGCATTCCTACTTATGGAGATTATGGACAATCGCAAGAACGAATAGACACCGTTGATGGCTGGGGTAGCATAATTACTCCTGCTGGTACTACCGAATGTTTACGAATAAAATCTATTCTTAATATTGTTGATACTTTTTATATAGCCTCATGGAATATTGGTTTTAGTGTTCCTCGACCTCCACAAATTGAATACAAATGGTTGGCTGAAAAATCAGGTGTACCTTTCCTAAAAATTACAAATACCCTAGGAATTTATCAAGTAGAATACCAAGATAGTTTACGGTATATAAGACCCGAAATACATTTTAATTTTAAACTATTTCCAAACCCTTCTCATGAATTGATTACATTAGAGTTTTACACTTCCATATCACGTAATGTAGATATCGTGTTTTATGATGTTAATGGTAAAAAAGCAAAACATGCTTACTCAGGAAAAAGTGTAAAAGGCAATAATACCATCCCCTTACCCTTTTCTGAATTAAAACTTAGCAAAGGAATTTATTTTGTAAATGTGTTAATTGAAGGTATGTTAGATAAAACACAAAAAATGATTATCATCGAATAGAAAGATATAGAATTATTTAGGAGCTATCCTTAGTAAATAAATTGCTAATGCTGCAAAAAGAATATTAGGTGTCCAAACTGCAATAAAAATAGATGCTCCAGAAGTTAAAGCAAAGGATGTGAAGATTTGCATAAATAAAATGTAAGCTGCACTAATTAACAAACCTACTCCAATGTGCATCCCTATTCCTCCTCTTACTTTTCTGCTCGAAACAGATACCCCAATAATAGTAAGAATAAATGTTGCAAAGGGATAGGCCAAACGTGTTTGTCGTTCAACTAAATATGTTGATATTTTTTCAGAACCTTTGAATTGAGCTTCTTCAATAAATTCATTTAATTTAAATAAGTCCATCGTTTGAACAAAACTGTTTCTACGTTTGAATTCATCTGGTTTTAAATTAATTACAGTATCTTTTCGCAAACCCGATGTAACAATTTCATCTAACCCCTTTATGTGTCTTTCATAATAGTTATTAATAGTCCATTTCTGAGAAATACTATCCCAAATAACATTATCTGCAAGTAATTTATAATTAAGCTCGCCATTATCGTCAAAGTTTTCGATTGAAAAATTCATTCCTACATTCATTTCAGCATTAAAACTTGCCATATAAATATAAGTTGTTTTACTAATTTGCATGTGAATATCTCTATCAAAATTTCTAAACGTATTTCTATAATAAATTTCTTCGAAAGCCAACCGCTTCTTATTGGAATCGGGAATTAAAAAATTATTCAAATAAAATGTGAAAATGGTTAGTATTATGGATGCGATAAAATAAGGACGGAGTAATCTGTTAAAACTAATTCCACTGGATAGAATGGCAATAATTTCAGAATTACTTGCCATTTTTGAAGTAAAAAATATTACTGAGATGAAAATAAATAATGGGCTTAATTGATTTACTAAATAAGGCACGTAGTTAATATAATAATCAAATAAAATACCAGAAACGGGTGCTTTTTTCTCAATGAAATCCTGAAGTTTTTCAGATAAATCAAAGATTATAATAACGGGTATTATAAGAAGGATAGTAAAAAAAAAGGTTCCTAAAAATTTTTTTATGATATAGTAGTCTAATTTTTTCAAAAGCTCAAAATTATTTTTCTTAATTTTTATTAAAGTCTAGCAGCTAATTGCTTCACCATTTTATTTTTCCACGTTGTAAAATCACCTAACAAAATGTGTTCACGAGCTTCGTTTACTAACCAAAGATAAAAACTTAAATTGTGTAAGGTAGCAATTTGTGCTCCCAAAATTTCTTTCGATATAATTAAATGACGAAGATAGGCTTTAGAATAAAAGCTATCAACATGGCTTGTTCCTTCAGCATCAAGAGGTGAAAAGTCTGCTTCCCATTTTTTATTTTTGATATTGATGAAACCATTTTTAGTGAATAACATCCCATTTCTAGCATTTCGTGTAGGCATAACGCAATCAAACATATCTATTCCTAATGCAATGTTTTCCAATAAATTAATTGGAGTACCAACGCCCATCAAATAACGAGGTTTATCTTCTGGGAGAATAGCAGTTACGATATCACACATCTCATACATTTCATCATCAGGTTCTCCAACGGAAAGACCACCAATAGCGTTGCCCTCTCTTTCAAAAGAAGCAATTTTTTCTGCAGATTGTTTTCTTAAATCCTTATACACACTTCCCTGAACAATAGGAAATAATGCTTGATTGTATCCATAATGAGGCTCCGTTTCATCAAACCGTTCACAACATCGTTTTAGCCATCTATGTGTAAGATGCATAGAATTTTTAGCATATTTATAATCACAAGGATAAGGGGTGCACTCGTCAAAAGCCATAATGATATCAGCACCAATGGTTCGCTGAATGTCCATTACATTTTCTGGAGTAAACAAATGCTTTGAACCATCAATATGTGAAGCAAATGTTGCCCCTTCTTCTTTTATTTTTCTACGAGCCGAAAGTGAATAAACTTGATATCCTCCACTATCAGTAAGAATAGGTTTATCCCAATTCATAAACTGATGCAACCCTCCTGCTTGTTGAATTATTTCTAACTTTGGTCTTAAATATAAATGATAGGTATTTCCTAAAATAATTTGTGCTTTTGTGTCTGAATTTAGTTCGTGTTGATGCACTCCTTTTACTGTTCCGGCTGTTCCTACAGGCATAAAAATAGGTGTTTTAATTACGCCATGTTCGGTTATAATTTCTCCTGCTCTTGCTTTTGATTGTAAATCTTTTTTTTCTAATTTGAATTTCATCTGTTTCCTACTTTATTAACTATCTTTAGCTAAAAACTTCGCCAAAGATAATTATTTAGAATGGAGATACATCTTACTTTTGAAATTTGCGAATAAAATATGGAAGAACTTATTAATAACAATTTTTCGTTTATACCCCCCTCATCATTATGGGATTACTTAGTTCTATGTTATGTAGTTGCTTTTATTACTCAACTTTTCATTATTTTCTTTTTCTTTTCCCGCATTGCTTTCTACAAATCAATACAATCCATTCAGAAAGAGCAAACACCCATTTCAATAATCGTTTGTGCTAAAAATGAAAGAGAAAATTTACTAAACTTCTTGCCATTAGTATTAAAACAAAATTATCCTGAATTTGAGGTGATTGTTGTCAATGACAGCTCTGTTGACGATACGCAAGATGTGTTGAAAGCATTTACCTTACAACACAAAAATTTAAAAATTGTAACCGTACCTGATAGCGATCGTTTTTATGGTAATAAAAAATTTGCCCTTACATTGGGGATGAAAGCCGCAAAATATCCTTTGGTTTTACTTACAGATGCAGATTGCAAACCTGCATCATTGAATTGGTTAGCCAAAATGAGTTGCTATGCTGAAAACAAAAAAATTATGTTGGGTGTTGGAAATTATGAAAAACAACCTGGATTATTAAATATGCTCATACGTTTTGAAACTTTTTTTACGGCAATGCATTATCTTTCTTTTGCTCAAGTAAAAATTCCATACATGGGAGTTGGCAGAAATTTGGCTTATCATTCAGATTTATTTTTTAATAACAAAGGATTTTCATCACATTTACATATACTTTCGGGCGATGATGATTTATTTATAAACGAAGTAGCTACAAACCAAAACACACAAATTTGCATAGACGAAGAAGCCCATACGATTTCTGTTCCAAAAACCACCTACAAAAGTTGGATTCGTCAAAAAAGAAGGCATTTTTTAAGTGGTTCTCACTATAAAATTCAACACCAAGCCCTACTCGGAAGCATTATTTTTTCTCAAACTATTTTTATAGGATTATTTTTTATTTTGCTTTTTCATCCTCCTACTATCTATCTAATTATTAGCCTTTTTCTTATACGACTTATCACTCAACTTATTATTTTTAGGCTATCTGCAAAAAAAATTGGTAGTTTAGACTTGATATTATTTTCACCACTTTTTGAAATCTTTTTTATTTTATTTAATCCTTTTTTAGTAATTTCAACATTTATAATTAAAAAAATAAAATGGAACTAGGCAATCATTTATCTCCAAAAGCACTGATTGATTTTGAATTAGTACTAAGAGCAAGAGATTTTCAAGATGAAAAAGCGTATGCAGAATTGTTATATAAATACAAAGACTCCATTTTTTTTATGATGCTGAAAATGGTGAAAAATCAAGATGACGCTGATGATTTAACCATTGAAGCTTTTGGAAAAGCGTTTAATCGTTTGCATCAATATACGCCTGATTTTGCGTTCAGCACATGGCTTTTTAGAATTGCCACCAACAACTGCATTGATTTTATCCGAAAAAAAAAGATGATTACTTTTTCTATAGACAAAGGTTTTGAAGATGATGAAGGCAATCAATCTAATTTTGATATCAAAGAATCTAGCCTCGACCCTGAGGAGCGTATTATTAGAAAACAAAAAATCAGAATAATGCGAGAAATTGTTGACCAACTTAAACCTCGTTACAAAGAATTGATTGTATTACGTTATTTTAGAGAACTCTCCTATGAGGAAATTGCCGAAACTACTGAACTTCCCTTAGGAACAGTTAAAGCTCAACTTTTTAGAGCTAGAGATATGCTGTATAAATTATTGCTTACCAAAAAAGGTAGGTTTTAAAACATACCTCTGCTATTTCTTTCTTTCTCCAGTCGCTCGGCTGTGCCGAGTGATTAATATTACTGTTGTTTTTAACAACATCACCATTCATCAACTTTAAAATTACTTTCAGGATTTGCACTACTAAACGTATAACTTTCGGCATTGGTTACACACCCATTTTTAACTGGATTATTGTGGATATATTCTACCTTTTGGTCGAAGATTTCATTATTATACAATTCCGTTGGATGACTAGTTTTTTGCCAAAATTGATACGTTTTATTTTGTCTGCTATATTTTGCATGATATTTAAAAAGGTGTAACAACCAATCTTTTCTACTTTCTTGAGGATTTGTTTCAATTTCGTTGATAATTTTCTTAGCTGTAAAACTTTTAAAATCTCTAATTACCTCATTTAATTTCCCATCTTGTTGTCTTGCAATCAAATGAATATGATTACTCATAATTACAAAGGCAAATACTTCAAGTTGTTTATTTTTCCTACAAAATTCCAAACTTTCAAGAATAATTTCGCAATACCGATGTCTTGTAAATACATCAATCCACCCAACAACTGTAAAAGTTATAAAATAAGGATATTCAGTATTTGCTTTTCTTTTTTCCGACATAGCACTACCAAAGGTAGTAAAAATATTACTCACTCGGCACAGCCGAGCGAGTGGGTAGAAGTATTATTTTTCTTGTTTATTTAACTTTTGTAAAATGGAATCTACGGGCATTCCATTTTTATGCCAATAATCTTGAAAATATTTTAGTTGTTCTTGTAATCGTATATCTTCGCCTTTAATTCTTCTTTGGTAACTATCCAATATAATACCCGTCATGTCATCTGGATGTAATATACCCATCTCATATAAATTTTTTGCAAGTTTTGTATCACCCCACAATCCCCAATTATTTCTAAGATACATTCCAAAACCATGATGAACATATCTACTGAATTCTCCGTCAGGCAAACATTTTATCCATTCTTTCATTTCGTTACTAGTCAATGAGTCCAACTGCCTTAGACATCCTTCAAAATCAGAAGGAATAGATTTCACTTCCCCGAAGGTGTCTGCCTCTACTTTACTTAATTCTATAAGCATATTATCACATTCGATTCTTTGTAAGGAATCGACTTGTGCCTCTGTGATTTCTTTTTTCTCTTGATTATTGCCTGAATTACAACTCCAAATTAATAATAGTGTAAACAAAAATCCGATTATTTGTCGTAGCATTAATTTCATTTTAAAACAATAGTTAATATATTTATATATCCCCAACCCCACAAAAGCATTGCGTATCTATTTCCTTCCTATCCTCAACAAATATAATAATTAATTTAATTTAGGAGAGTTAGCATTAAAATAATCAAAAACCACTTTCGCTCTTTTGTTGCTAATGACTTGTTCTAGCTCTTGCAAAGAGGCTTTTTTAATGTTGGCTACTGATTTGAATTTCCACAACAATTGCTGGGCTGTTTTGTAACCAATACTTTCTATTTCAGCTAATTCTGATTTTATGGCTGCTTTAGAGCGTTTGTTGCGGTGGTGGGTTATTCCAAAGCGGTGGGCTTCATCTCTTAAATACTGTATCAGCTTCAAAGATTCCGAAGTTTTGTTTAAATACAACGGCACCGAATCATTAGGAAAATAAATTTCTTCCAACCGTTTCGCTATTCCTATTATGGTAATTTCCCCTCGTAAACCTAACTCTTCCAAACTCTTGAGTGCTGCATTTAACTGCCCCTTCCCGCCATCAATAACTATGAGTTGTGGTAAGGATTGCTTGTCTTCCATCAATCGTTTATACCTTCTGTAAACCACTTCTGTCATAGAGGCAAAATCATCTGGTCCTTCCACTGTTTTTATATTAAAATGTCGGTAATCTTTTTTACTCGGTTTGGCATCTTTAAACACCACACAAGCTGCCACAGGATTTGTTCCTTGTATATTAGAATTATCAAAACACTCTATATGAATAGGCTTTTCCTTCATCCTCAAATCCTTTTGCAGTTTTTCTAAAATTCTATCAGCATGCTTGGTTGGATTTACGTTGGCTTGCTGTTTTTTTCTTTCTAAACGATAATATTTAGCATTACGTTCAGATAGTTCCAATAATTGTTTTTTGTCACCTCGCTGAGGAACGGTAAATTTTATGTTATCGTCCTCTAAATCAGGTTTAAAAGGCACTATTACTTCTTTAGACTGACTATCAAAACGCAACCTCAACTCAGCTATTCCTATTTGCAACAATTCATCATCAGTTTCATCTAATTTCTTTTTTAATTCGATGGTATGTCCCTGAATAATTGCTCCATTAATTACTTTTAGATAATTGACAAAGCCATAGTTGTCGTCCGAAACAATAGAAAAAACATCCACATCATGAATGGTAGGACTCACTACCACCGATTTGCTTTGATAATGCTCTAAAATTTGTATTTTATCTTTGATAAGTTGTGCTTTTTCAAACTCCAATTTTTGTGAATAAGATTTCATCAATGGTTTTAGAAATTTTGTCACACTATTGATATTTCCTTTAATAATTGCCTTAATTTCTTCTATGGTTTGATTGTATTCCTCTTCTTCTTGTTTGTTGACACACGGGGCTTTACAATTACCTATATGATATTCCAAACACACCTTAAACTTATCGTTAGCTATGTTTTCTTGTGATAAATTATAATTACAATTTCTTAGTGGATACAAACTCCGAATCAATTCCAAAATAGTATTCATCATACGCACAGAAGCATAAGGTCCAAAATAGGTAGAACCATCTTTCACCACATTTCGGGTTGAAAATACTCGGGGAAAGCGTTCATTTTTGATACAAATCCAAGGATAAGTCTTATCATCCTTGAGCATAATGTTGTATTTAGGCTGGTATTTTTTTATGAGGTTGTTCTCCAACAACAATGCTTCTATTTCTGAACCTACTACTATGGTTTTGATATCCGCAATTTGTCTAACTAAAATTGCAGTTTTTCCGTTTTCGTGCTGTTTATTAAAATAAGAAGCCACTCTATTTTTTAAATTTTTGGCCTTTCCTACATAAATTATCACTCCATCACTATTAAAATATTGATAAACACCTGGTTTTTTGGGAAGGTTTTTAAGTTTTTCGATGAACATATTTTGAAACATAAGGAGAATTCAAAGTTAACTAAATTTATAAGTCAGTTTTAAATTAAGTGTAATTTGCAACCATATTAAGTAAATTTACGTATTGCAAATAGGTAAATTTACTTTTATAAATATTATTTAACATAAACTACCTAAATACAAATGGTTAGACTTATTATATTTACTTTAATTTATTTTCAATTTTCCTTTATTAATGCCACATGTGTTAGTGTGTCTTCTGATAATTGGGGAAATCCTTTTACATGGCTTTGTAATGGTTCGCCATCTGTTCCTGGTTGTGGGGATACTATTGTTATCAGTGCTGGGCATACTGTAAGCATTGTAGCTCAACAAGATTATTCTGGATGTGGTAGTCCCATGTATATTTATATTGATGGTACATTAGACTTCCCTAACAATGGACCTAAATTAAAACTTCCAGATAATTCTTACATTCAAATAAATTCAGGGGGACAAATAACCGCTTCAGGTGGTGGTGGTGGAAATAGTAATAATATTTCTATAGGTGGTACTACTGTATGGAAAGCATCAGATGGTACTCAAACTGGACCTCTTAATTTTGGTGCAGCCCCTTTGCCAATCACTTTAGTTTCATTTGAAGCTGTTGTGAAAGACAATACTGTTCAACTTACATGGATTACATCCTCAGAAATTAATAATGATTTTTTCACTATGGAAAGAAGTTTTGATGCTAAAAATTGGGAAGAGCTATTAATTGTTAATGGTGCTGGAAATAGTAACCAATTTCTGTCTTACATGGAAACCGATTTTAATCCGTTGGAAGGCATTTCCTACTACCGTTTAAAACAAACCGATTTTGATGGACAGTTTGAATATTTTAATGTAGTACCTGTACGGTTTACAAAAAACCATACGTTTGAATTTTCGTTATATCCCAATCCTGTATTGCAAAATGAGACACTAAATGTAACTACTTCTTTTGCTGCAGATGAAGAAATTTTGGTAGTAGTAAGAGATTTACAAGGAGAAGAATTTTATTCAAAAGCGTTTATAACCATTGAAAATCAAGAATTTATTGGTGTACCTATTGATGAATCTATTCCTAAAGGGATTTATATCATTGTGGCTAGTTCTGAAAACAGCATTTACAGTAAAAAGCTGATTATAAAATAATTACTTTATAATAACCTCTGTTGCACCTGTGTGGTATTCTCTATAATTAGCATCACAATAAGAAAGTTCGTAGGTATTACTCACTAAATTTCTTAATTCGGTTTTAAGAACTCCAGTTCCTTTACCATGAATGAATATGATGCGAGAAATTTTTTCATTTTGGGCTGCTTCTATGCATTTTTTTACATGCTGAAGTTGCGTATATAATTTTTGCCAATCTTCTAATCGAGTTGGAAATTCAACCAATTCTTCTAAGTGCAAATCAACTTCAATGGTATTTTCATACTTGAATTTATTACTTTTTTTATATTTTTCCAATAAGGTTGATTTTGATAAAAATGATTTTTTTCTTAAATCATCTTCATCCGTAAAAGAAGGTTTATCAAAGGTGTAAACAGCATGCTCATTTTCATTAATTACAACAACATCAGTCAGAGCAACTTGTTGGATAAACCCATGACTATCATGAACCTCAACAACTTTGTCAGAAATTATTTTAGTAATAACTCCAGAGAGAGCTTCGTTTATAAATTTCACTTTATTGCCTAATTTAGCTTGCATAATTTTAATCTTTAAATAACCACAGAGGCTCAGAGGACACAGAGAACCTCCTAACTTTAGGCACTTCTAAGTATTAACCCAGAAAATTCATGAATTTTCTACGATATAAGTAATACCAACAAATTTAGCTATTTTCAATAACCCAAATTTGGG
>PCUH01000194.1:15780-28909 GCA_002770955.1 Flavobacteriales bacterium CG18_big_fil_WC_8_21_14_2_50_32_9
CACATAACGATGAATGAACTGAACACCTGCTAGCCCTTCAGTGAAATTTTTCCAAAGAGGTGAAATAGCAAAAACAGCGTCATTAATCCATTGATTTTCCATTTTTGGCCAAGTGTTCATCAAAAATCCTGCATTTAACCCAGCAACAAAAGCACCATATACAATTTGAATAATTAATACTATCAGTAGCACAACAAAGCTATTTCTTAGGGAAGGAAAAAAGATGTTCTTTTCATTGAGTCCAGTTAGCAATCCAAGAGCTACCCAAAATGTGTAAGCAAAAGTTAAAAAAGCAGTAACAAGATGAATTGCTAACCTGAAATGACTTACATCTGGGTCTTTATTCAATCCACTTTCCACCATCCACCAACCAAAAAAACCTTGTAGTGCACCCATTCCAAGCAAAATAACACATTGAATTATCATTTTTTTTGACAACCTCTTTTTAAGTAAAAAATAAATAAATGGAATTATAAAAACCAAACCAATAATTCTTCCAAGTAAGCGATGCAAGTATTCCCAAAAGAAAATAGATTTGAATTCATCTAAGGTAAAATGCGTATTTACTAACTGGTATTCAGGAAATTGCTTGTATTTATCAAATATTTCTAACCATTGAGGCTCATTTAAAGGTGGTATTATGCCCATAATCAATTTCCACTCAACCATTGAAAGTCCAGAATTGGTTAATCGAGTGATTCCGCCAATTAGTACCATCAAAAAAATGAGTAAACACCCTGATATTAACCAATAGAATATTGATTTATTCAGATTTTGTATTAAGAGCCTGTTCATTTTCCAAAATTACTTCTTAAAAATTATAAAAAACCAAGAATTTTTAAGTTTTTCAACATCCAAAAGCATCAGTAATGCGATTAACAAAAATAAAGTAGTGAAAATTTTATATCGCACAATTGCTCCCATAATTGGAGTCGTTAACCCTATAATTAATGCAGAAGTAATTGCATAAAGCAAGCAAAAATAAAATATTGAGGGATGAGCCATTGATTTTTTTCTAAAAAATAAAACAACAAACAGTAAAATAAAGAATAAGCTATTTTCTAATGCACTAAATAGCGTGAAAACAGAATAGCTCTCCCAAAAAAAAGGTCGAAGCAATACATTTATCAGTGCTTCTGGAAAATACAAGAAGACATCAGAAATAGAATTGAATTTTGGTTGGTTAATAGCACTTCCTACATCTACTTTTTCCATCAAGTAAATAAAATCTTGCTGTTTATTGATTAACAGAGAAAATGGATTATAATTCTCACTAAAAAGCAACATCAAAAAACTAATTCCTATCAATAAAAAAACAGCAATTCCATAGCTAAGAAGTGCATTATTCATCCTTTTTTTATGAATGACATAACCTAACAAACAAGGTATTAAAGCCACTATAATATTCATTTTAGTAAATACCATTAATAATGCAGTAACGAAAAGAATTACCCAGCTTTTTAACCAACTTTTGGAAAGTTTAAAACTTTCCAAAAGTTTGAAGAAATGGATTAAAAAGAAGCCCAACGCAAAAATAATAATGCCTTCTTTTAATAAACCCGAACCCCAAAACAACAGTGATGGAATAAAACAAATTGTCAAGAAAAGTATTTTTTTTGTTGATTGAAAAAAAGGCAGAAATGCTTTGTAAATAGCTACCAAACCAACTAGAGAAACAAAATTTATAAAAACATTATGTATGTGATAAAAACCAAAAGAAAACAGACGAACAAACATATTAAAGCGAATCATTATATGCGTGTCGCTCAAAAAATTACTATTATTTACCCTGTACCAATAGCCCATTTTGGAGTAATAATGTTCGTGAAAATAAGCTGTATTGAAGTCTAATCCAAAGAGCATTTGAAAAAAATCAATTGGATTACTTTTAATGGAGTCGAACAAAATTTTACTATCATCAAAATACTTAAAAACATCTGATGTAACTCTATCTGTATAGTAATAAGTATAAATCATAGTAATTAATATGCTAATAATCACTTTTACACCAAATAGTAATATTATCCAATAAGACGGTATAGAATTTTCCTTAAAAAAAGAAAGTTTGCTTATGAGGAAGCAAAAAATTATAAAATAAAATATGGTAAAAAAAATTTCCAATTGGAATAAGTTAAAAAAATAAAAGTACTATAATTTTTGAATTACGAGTTACGATTTATGATTTACGATTTA
This sequence comes from Flavobacteriales bacterium CG18_big_fil_WC_8_21_14_2_50_32_9, assembly GCA_002770955.1. GTDB lineage: Bacteria > Bacteroidota > Bacteroidia > Flavobacteriales_E > Vicingaceae > BRH-c54. Next base: position 17,974 of record PCUH01000194.1, read on the forward strand.
TGATTTACGATTTATGATTTGGGATTGGAGATTGGAGATTTGTCTTTTGTTATTTCTTTTGTTAATAGTATTTTTGTGTAATGACAATTAAAGAACGCTACGAGCATTTTATTGCTTATTTTAGCAAGCATCAACCCGTTGCAGAAACGGAATTACACTATAGCAATCCTTACGAACTGTTGGTTGCTGTAATTTTATCTGCACAATGTACCGACAAAAGAGTGAATATTGTTACGAAAGATTTGTTTGAACGCTTTCCAACTGCCAACGAATTGGCAGCGGCCGATGTAGAAGAAGTTTTTGAATATATTCGCAGCATTAGTTACCCCAACAACAAGGCAAAACACTTAGTAGGTATGGCTAACATATTGGTAACTAAATTCAAAAACATAGTTCCTTCAGATATTGATGAATTACAGACTATGCCAGGTGTAGGTAGGAAAACAGCCAATGTAATAGCGAGTGTAATCTACAACAAACCAACAATGGCAGTAGATACACACGTTTTTAGAGTTGCCAACCGAATAGGTTTAACTATCAATGCAAAAACTCCACTTGCAGCAGAAAAACAATTGGTAAAACACTTACCCGAAGAAGTAATTCCTATCGCTCATCATTGGTTAATTTTACATGGAAGGTATGTTTGTGTTGCACGTAAACCCAAATGCGAAAAATGTGCATTGACAAATTTTTGTAAGTTTTATGAGAAGAAAGTATAAAAACTAAGAGCTTAAACAAGAAATTCAGTATAATTATCTGCATGAATAATCTTTGCATCACTTTCAGGATAAGCATTAAGAAAAGTTTTGGTAATACGATGCTTCTTTTTATTCATCCACTTAAACTCAAAAGCACTTAGTTTCCCGTCTTTTTCTTCAAGGTAATCTATTTCCTGTTTATCTTTTGTTCTCCAAAAATAAGTGTTACCATAAAATTTGGCATATTGGTTTCTTTTTAAACGCTCCGAAACTAAATAATTTTCCCATAATGCGCCAATATCTTGCCTTCCTTCCAATAGTTGAAAAGATGATATTAACGAATTTCGAATACCATTATCATAAAAATAAATCTTTTTAGAGGCTTTTAATTCGTTTCTTAAATTTCTACTAAAAGAAGTTAACCTAAAAACAATAAATGATTTTTCTAATAATTGAACATACGATTCTACTGTTTTGCTATCCAGTCCAATTAAATTACCAATTTCGTTATACGAAACTTCATTTCCTAACTGATAAGCCAGTGCTTGCAATAATTTTATTAATTTTTCAGGTTTTTTAATCGCCTCTAGCATTAGTAAATCACGGTATAAATAACTATCCGACAGCAATTTTAGGACTTCTATTTCATTGCCTTGATTATTAACAACCTCAGGATAAGAACCAAAAACCAAACGAGTGTTTAACATTCTTTTCTCAATGATTTCTGAAAAATGAGTTGCTAATTCGTTGAATGAAAATGGGTAAAGATAAAATTCATATTTTCTTCCTGTGAGTGGTTCATTTGTTTTATTTTGGAGCTCAAAAGCAGAAGATCCTGTGGCTACAACCTGAATTTCAGGATAAGTATCAATTAATAATTTTAGTGCTAACCCAATTTCTTCAATATTTTGAGCCTCATCAATAACAACTAACTTTTTTTCGCCAATAAGTGCTTTTAATGAAGTTGACGTTGGGTTTTTAAATCGTTCTTTAATATCAAATTCATCCGCATTTAACCATATTGATGGTTCAGGGTGTTCAGCTATAATTTTTTTTAATAAGGAGGTTTTTCCTGTTTGGCGTGCTCCAATTAACATAATAGTCTTTCCCTTAAAGAGTTTTTCTTTAATTTTATTTTCTATACTTCGTTGTATCATTTACAGTAATTTTAACAAAAATACAACTTTTTTGGAATTGAATCCAAAAATATATCAACTTTTTTGGAATTGAATCCAAAAATATATCAACTTTTTTGGAATTTCAGCTTTTATTGGGTCTTCACGAACAAAAGAAATATCGTTTGTGATGACACAAAGATTAGAGATTACAGGTTATTAATGTCATTTTTATTGTTATACACTGAACTTTCGGAATTGATATATTTATTTGATATTAACCCGCTTTATTCATGCAAAAGCGAAGCGAACTCATAAAATCTTTAAAAAAACAATAAAAACTTTGAATAAAACGGACATTATAGACAGCCTCTAATTAACCACTCATATTAGTATTTTACCATTAATGTAATTGCTCATATAAAAAAACAATTCTTTTTATTACTTTCGCTCGAACAAATTATTATTATAATAAATCCAGTTACAAATGAAGAAAATTTTAATCTCAACTGCCTTATGCTTAGGATTAATAAGCGTTAATGCACAACAAGTAAATAAAATTAAGTTTGAACAATACAAGCTTGATAATGGACTAAATGTTATTTTACATCAAGACAAAACTACACCAATAGTTGCTGTAACAGTTTTGTATCATGTGGGTTCAAAAAATGAAGATCCAAGTAGAACAGGTTTTGCTCACTTTTTTGAGCATTTATTGTTTGAAGGCTCCGAAAACATTGGAAGAGGGGAATACATGAAAACTGTTTCTTCTAATGGAGGAATTTTAAATGCGAACACTTCTTTTGACAGAACATTCTATTTTGAAATATTACCATCAAATCAATTAGAATTGGGTTTATGGATGGAATCAGAACGAATGTTGCACGCAAAAATTGACGAAATTGGTGTGGAAACGCAACGAGAAGTAGTAAAAGAAGAGTACCGTCAGTCTTATGATAACCGTCCTTATGGTTCTTTCATCATGGAAATGTTTGGAAGAGCATTTGAAAAACACCCATATAGCTGGGTGCCAATTGGCTCATTAGAACACTTAAATCAAGCAAAAATTGAAGAGTTTAGAGATTTTTATAAAACTTGGTATGTACCAAACAATGCAACATTATCTATTGCAGGTGATTTCGATATTAAACAAGTGAAACTATGGATAAACAAGTACTTTTCAACCATTCCTAAAGGAATAAAAGAAATGAAACGACCAACTATTGTTGAGCCAATTAAAAACAAAGAAATAAGAGATACTGTTTATGACAACATTCAATTGCCCGCAGTAATGATGGGCTACCATACCCCTGCCCAAGGAACTCCAGATGCCTATGCAGTTGAAATGTTAGCTCAAGTTTTATCACAAGGAAATAGCTCTCGACTACAAAAAAGCATTGTTGATGAGCAACAAAAAGCCTTATTTGTTGGAGCATTTCCATTTCCAACTGAAGACCCAGGATTATCGTTGATGTTTGGAATAGTTAATATGGGAGTTTCTATAGCCGACCTCGAAGCAGCTATTGACGCTGAAGTAGAAAAAGTACAAAAAGAATTGATTTCGGAAGACGAATTTCTAAAAATGAAAAACCAAATAGAAAGCAATATGATTTCTCAAAATGCAAAAGTTGAGGGAATTGCAGAGAATTTGGCTAATTATTTTGTGTATTATGGTGATGCGAATTTAGTAAATACTGAAATTGATCGCTATATGAAAGTAACCCGAGAAGATTTAAAAAGAGTTGCTAATAAATACTTTAGAAAAGACAACAGAGTGGTATTACATTATCTTCCAAAAAAATAAATATTAAATAGGTTAATTAACACACGAAACCTTAACTATAAAAATCTTTAAACATAATATAGATATGAAACATTCAAGCACATTACTATTAGCACTAATATTTATCACAAGTCTAAGTGCCCAAAAATTAGATAGAAGCAAAAAACCAGCCGCTGGTCCTGCACCTCAAATTAACATTGGTACACCCGCTACATTTACGCTCCCTAATGGATTAAAAGTTTTTGTAGTAGAAAACCATAAATTACCTAGAGTTGCTTTTTCATTGAGTTTGGACGTTGACCCAGTTTTAGAAGGTGATATGGCTGGTTATGTTGATGCAACTGGACAATTATTAGAAAGAGGCACAAAAAACAGAACAAAACAACAATTGGATGAAGAAATTGATTTTATTGGAGCTTCAATAAGTACCTCTTCAAAAGGTGTTTACGCTGCTTCCTTAAAAAAACATCAAGATAAATTATTAAATATTATGTCTGATATTATTTTAAATTCCGATTTTAAACAAGAAGAATTAACTAAAATTATTACCCAAACTAAATCTGGATTAGCCTCTTCTAAAGACGATCCTGATGCTATTGCAAGCAATGTTAAGTCTGTTTTATTATATGGAAAAAAACATCCATACGGAGAAGTTGTTACTGAAGAAAGTATTGAAAAAGCAACTTTAGAGCAATGTAAAAAATATTACAACACCTATTTTAAACCAAATGTAGCTTACTTAGCAATTGTTGGTGATGTAACAGTTGCTGAAATAAAACCATTAATAGAAAAATATTTTGCGAATTGGGAAAAAGCAGATGTACCTGTAAACAAATACAAAACCCCTACTGCACCTTCAAAAACAAGGGTTGCTTTTGTGCATAAAGAAGGTGCAACTCAATCGGTTGTAAACATAACTTATCCTATCAATTTAAAACAAAATAATCCAGATGTAATTAAAGCACAAATGATGAATTCCATATTAGGAGGAAGTGCTACAGCTCGTTTGTTTATGAACTTGAGAGAAACTTATGGCTATACGTATGGAGCATATTCAAGAATTAGTGCTGATGAAATAGTAGGAAATTTTAACGCTTTTGCGAAAGTTAGAAATGAGGTTACTGATAGTGCTTTAACACAATTCATGATAGAGCTAAACAGAATTGTTGATGAAAAAGTTACCGAAGAAGAATTGCAAAATATTAAAAACTATATGTCAGGGACTTTTGCCTATTCTTTACAAGACCCTCAAACTGTTGCTCGATTTGCAATCAACACCGAAAAATATAAATTACCTGCTGATTATTATGCTACCTACCTGAAACAAATTGCTGCAGTTACTGTAGATGATATTAAAGAAATGGCTGAAAAATATATCAAACCAAGCAATGCTCTTATTTTAATTGTTGGTGATAAAAAAACAGCAGAAAAATTAACTTCTTTTGATGCAGAAAATAAAGTAAGTTTTTACGATACGTATGGAAACGATTTTATAGACTTAAAGCCAGCTCCAGCAGGTATTACAGCAAAAACTGTCATTGACAACTACATTGTTGCAAAATACGGTTTATCAAAAGGAAAAGCATTAGATAAAAAATTAAAAGGAATAAAAGACATTACAGTAAAAATGGATGCCACTATTCAAGGGCAAACCATTAGCGTTACACGTTACCAAAAAGCACCAAACAAATTTGCCAATGCAATGGCAATGGGAACTATGGTAATACAAAAACAAACATTTAATGGAACTACTGGAAAAATTAGTGGAATGCAAGGAAACAAAGATGTTACAGGAGATGACTTAGATGAATTGAAATTAAGTTCCATTCTTTTCTTAGATACTAAATATGATGAAAATGGCATTACCTATGAACTAATCGGTGTAGAACCAATTAATGGAAAAGATGCTTACAAAATGATACAAACTAAGCCAAATGGTGACACTGAAACAGAATGGTATGATGTTGTTTCTAACCTAAAAGTAAAATCTTTATCCGTTCAAGAAAATGAACAACTAGAAGAGCCTATTACTGTAATTACAGAGCTTTCTGATTACAAAGCTGTAAATGGAATTCAATTTGCTCATAAAACAAAACAAGCATTTGGACCTCAAGCTCTAGACATGGTTGTAACTTCAATTGAAATAAATACTAAATTAGGTGATGAAGTTTTTGAATAACTATTTCTATTTTTGACATTAAAAGGACATGGATTATCCATGTCCTTTTTTTATTTTTACAATCCTATTTATTGATCATTTAATTATGTCCTCAAAAAAGAAACAACTTCTTAAAATAATTGCATGGTCATTACTTTCATTGCTATTAATAATTGTTTTTTCTAATTTATTGATTACTCAATCTACAAAAAAGCTTATTTACGATGATGCTTCTATAATTCCCAATAAACATGATGTTGGTTTGCTTTTAGGAACAAGTGAATACACAACTAAAGGACAAACCAATTTATTTTTTAAATACCGAATCGAATCTGCTGCACAATTGTATCATGCAGGGAAAATAAAACACATTATTGTTAGTGGTGATAATAGTTTGTTGGAATACAATGAACCACGCCAAATGGCAAAAGCTCTTCGTAAATTAGGCATCCCAGACAGTGTTATTACCTTAGATTTTGCAGGTTTTAGAACATTAGATTCTGTGGTAAGATGCAAAAAAGTTTTTGGACAAACTAATTTTGTAATTATTACGCAACAATTTCATCTTGAAAGAGCGTTGTTTATTGCTAAAAAACATGATATTGATGCAATAGGTTTTGCGGCAAAAACGCCTCCTGATAGTTATTCTTTTAAAACACAGCTAAGAGAATATTTAGCTAAAACATTAGCTCTTATTGATTTGTATATTTTAAATACCAAGCCGAAATTTTTAGGAGAACCGATAACTATTAAAATTTAATAGTTAAAAACTTTGTCCATTACACCTAAAATATTAACCCGCTTTATTCATGCAAAAGCGAAGCGAATTGTATGAATGTGCTAAGGGTTGTGGGATGCAAAGCGGTTAATCCCTTCCGATAATTATCGGAATAGTAATACCCAAATTTGGGTATTACTTATATCGTATAAAATTTGTGAACCGAGCTTGCGAGTTCAACGAAGTTAATTTTCTGGGTTAATTGCTGCTCAAAAAAAACTTATACAATTTTTTTTGTAATATATTCTGAATTAAACAACCTCAATGCTGCCATATATTTTAGTTTAAAAGAAATTAAATCACCAATATGGTAATCTTTATCTGATTTTTCAATGTCTAACACCAACATATCAGAGCTAGCTCCAACAATAGTTATTTTTTCATCTTCAGGAATAATTAAATCTGAATTTGCGACATCAAGCACACCTAAATCTACAATAGCTCTATGGTGTGTTTTTCCATAATCAGCAGGATTAACATCAAACTCTTCTCCACTAGGGTTTTCGCCCATAGTACCAATAGGATTTATAGGTTTTTCTGTTATTTCTATAATTTCTGCAAAGAGTTTAAAAACATCAGTTTCCATACCTTCAAGAATTTCTCCAGTAATTAAATTATTGCCAAAAAACAACGATTCCCCAACTCTAAAATGATTAATTCCAGCAGGTAATTGTTTCATTAGTAATAAAGGAATTACCACACTTGTGCCACCAGTAACCCAAGGAATTTTTCTGTTAAATTTAGCTTCAATTAATTGTTTGTATAAACTTAATTGTATCATTTTATCTTCCGATGGATAAACGCCATGCAAACAGTTAAGATTGGCTCCTATTCCTGTAACTTTTATGTTAGGTAATTTGAAAACAGACTCGTAAAAGTCCATTAAATGATTACCCATAACGCCTTCTCGCAAGTCGCCCAACTCCAACATAATAATAACTTTATGCGTTTTGTTTTGTCGAACAGCCTCTTCCGAAAGCCACTTTATAGTTTGAAATTCTGTATTAAAACTTGCATCAGCATATTGAACTATTTTTTTTATACTTCTCTTTGCTGGTGGCTTGATGTAAACGGTATCAATTTTAGGTGCAAGTATTTTAATTTTTACTAAATTACTTACACGAGCATCACAAATTTCTTTAATGTCTAAGGTGAGTAATTCTTTCAGATAAAGTTCGTTGCCGCAGAATAGTTTACTTACAACAGCCCATTCAATATTGTTGGTTTTAAAAAGATTATCAAGATATTGAAAGTTTTTTTTAAGTTTATCTTTGTATAATTCTATAAATGCCATAATTCAACTATTTTATAATTATTCTGGGAATATCTTCGGGTAAGCGGGTAAGTAGTTCGTAGTTCAATTGGTTACTCATTTCTCCAAAAGATGCAACAGAAATAGATATTCCGTCTTGTTCACCAATTAAAATTGTTACATCTCCTTTTTTTACATTCGGTGCATTTGTAATATCAACAATCATCATATTCATATTAACAAAACCTATCACATCTACACGGTGTCCGTTAATAATTACTTTACCTTGATTACTTAAAGAACGACTAAAACCATGGGCATAACCAATTGGAATAGTCGCAATTTTCATGTCGGTTTCTGCCAATACCGTTGTTCCATAACTTATATATTCTCCCGCAGCAACTGATTTGGTTCCCATAACATAGCTTTTCCAAGAGATTACCGGTTGCAAAGGATTACTATTAATTTTGTTTTTAGTGTAATATTTCATTTGAGATTCTCTGCTAGGCCAAAAACCATATTGCATTATCCCCACTCGAACTAAATCGTTTATCGTTTGAGGATAATTAATAACAGCAGCCGAACATGCTAAGTGTTTTTGCTTAAAGTTAATGTTGTTCGTTGTAAAGAATTTCAATATTCGGTTGTAGGCTAAAATTTGATTTTTTACTCTAAAATAATTAGTAATACTTTCAGCTCCGGCAAAATGCGTACACAAACCTTTTACTTCCAAATAGTTTTTGTTATCTTCAATAAAATGAATAACATCTTTAAGCTCATCTAAACAAAAACCAGTTCTGTTCATGCCTGTTTCAATTTCTATGTGGACAATGGCTTTTTTCTTTAGTCTTTTGGCAATTTTTATGGCTTTTTGCAGTCTGTCTAAATCGAACACAAAAAATTCTATATTCAAATTGATAGCCCATTCCAATTCATTTGTAGAATCTGCAACACCCATAATCATTACGGTGCTTTCGCCATTACTTACTTTTTTAAAGCGATAAGCTTCGTAAGCACTAAATACAGAAAAATGATTAACTCCAATTTCTTCAGCCATTGGAGCAAAAGTTTCTATGCCATGTCCGTAGGCATTTCCTTTAATTACAGATGAGAAAATACAAGATTCGCCAATAAGCGAACGTATAAATGTTAGGTTGTTTTGATATGCAGCTTTACTTATTTCTATTGTTGAAGTAACATCCATTTTAAGTTAATAATTTTTTGGCTACGTCAATAAACATAGCAGTTCCTATTGGAGCAATTTCATCCGGAAAATCGTAATCAGGATTATGCAGTCGGGGAGTATTTTTTCCCGAACCCAATCCAAACATTGCTCCTTTATATATGGTAGTGAAAAGCCCAAAATCTTCTCCCCAAGGAAAAGGCGATGGTTTTTCTAAGGTATCAAAATTGTTTTCTATGGCAGTTTGTTTAATAATATCAACTATTTCGGCATTGTTTTCATTGGCTTCAAAAGCTTCTGTAAAAGAAATAGCAATGTTTAATTGTTCTTCTTTAGCAATGTTCTCGGCTAAAGAGCTGATTTTATCAGAAAGTTCTTTTGTCAGTTCGTTACTTAATGTTCTTATCGTAAAATGTGTTTCGCCATATCCAGCTGAAGTTCCATAAGCCTTACTTCCGATGTTTGTATAAATAGGAGTAATTACAGTATAATGTTCATCATCTTCAATATTTCTGGCAAGAGCCAGTGTTTGTTGTGTTATTTTGCTTATTGCTAACGAAGGGTTAATGCCTTTGTGCGGTTCGGCAGCATGAGAAGTTTTTCCTGTAAGCTTAATAATAATGCTTGTTACAGAAGGAGTAAAGTTTCCATATTTATAAACTATTTGTCCTTTTTTATAGCCAGGAACATTGTGCAAGGAAATAGCATAATCAGGTTCGATTTGCTTAAAGTTAGCATCTGCCAATACTTCTTTAGCACCTTCACCATTTTCTTCGGCAGGTTGATAAAGCAGTACAACTTTTCCTTTTTCAGGTCGATTGTTGCTATAATGTTTCCCCACAGCTGCCAATATACTCATGTGTCCGTCATGTCCACACAAGTGAGCTTTTCCTTCAGTTTTAGATATGTAATCAACCGTATTAATTTCCTGAATAGGTAGTGCATCTAACTCGCAACGAATCATAACTGTTTTTCCAGCAGTTTTTCCGTTAAAAACAAAAGCAACTCCCGTTTTTTCTAAATGTACCACTTGGTCGGGTTGCAGCTTATCAAAAAAAGCAATAATTCTTTTTTTTGTTTCAACTTCTTCACCTGAAATTTCAGGGTGTTGATGCAATTCTTTACGCAAAAGAACAATTTCATTGTCAGTTATCATTTTTTCAAACGCATTTCTAAATACGGATTAGTAAATCCCATTTTTTCATATAAAAATTTTGCAGGGTTATCTTTTTCAACATGAAGTGCAATATCGCCTTCTGTGTTTTTTATAGCATGTTGCATTATTTGTTTTCCAACGCCTTTTCCACGTTGGTTTTTGTTTACGGCAATATAAACCAAAATATTTTCAGGAATATAACCACTCATCCCTGTTTTATTGATGATGGAAGCTCCCACAATTTCTTTGTTTTCTAAAGCTAATAAAATTAAGCCACCCTTATTAGGAGTAAACACATAATCGATACATTTTTGGATGGCATCTTTTGCATCTCCATACTGATCTAGATGTTCGTATAAAAAAGTAACAATTTTAGTATCGTCATAAACTGTGTGTTTTCCTGTTTGTGGTGTTATAAGTAAAATTTCCATTTGTTTTTTTCTTGATTTTTTTTTGAATTAATAAGTTAAAAAAAATAGCAAGAAATGTCAGCGATAGAAATAAGAATTAAGAAAAGTGATAATTAAATTGAGAACCATCTTTTTTGTTTGGTTTCAAGCAAAGATACGAATTATATGAGGGTTCTCCAAACTAACATATAAATAATCAGGATAAAAACACCCATTTAATCAAATAAATATTTTTTTATTTTTCTACCAAAACACGTTTTCCTTTACTTTTTCTAATTCTACAACTCACTACTTTGTATTCTGGACATAAAGCTTCGCTATCGTGTTCGTTTGAGGTAATGTTGTTTAGCATAATTTCAGGGAAATGGAATGTTGAACTTAAAATTCCAGGTTTTACTTCATT
>PCUH01000194.1:28916-34250 GCA_002770955.1 Flavobacteriales bacterium CG18_big_fil_WC_8_21_14_2_50_32_9
TTAGCTTTAATATCTACTTTTCCTCTCGGGCTTTCTATGCAAACCATATCACCATCTTCAATAAAGTTAGTTCTAGCATCTTCGGGGTGAATTAATAAAACATCTTCTGTAAGAATTTCTACATTTCCAGTTCTTCTGGTCATAGCTCCACAGTTGTAATGTTCTAATTCTCGGTTGGTAGTAATAATGTAAGGATAATCTTTCCCATGAGTTTGCACCTCATTGCTTTCTTCATAAGCAAAAAATTCAAATTTACCTTTACCTCTTTTAAAACCTTCAACATGCATCATTTTAGTGTCAGAACCATCAGCAAGCACGGGCCATTGTTTACCATTATTGCCTAATTCATCCCATTTAACACCAGCAAAAAATGGAACAATTTGCGAAATTTCTTTTAATATGTTATCAGCTGTATAATCACATTGTTCATATCCCATTTTACGCATCATTTCCACAATAATTTGTCCGTCAGACTTAGTACCTTCTATGGGTTCAACTACTTTTTGTACACGTTGTATTCTTCGTTCACCATTAGTAAAAGTTCCTTCTTTTTCAAGAAATGATGAGGCTGGAAGAAGGACTGTTGCCATTTTAGCTGTTTCTGTCATAAATAGTTCTGAAACTATCAACATATCTAAGCTTGCCATAGCTTTCATTACTTTTTGTGTATTCGGGTCTGTTTGAACCACGTCTTCACCAATAATCCATAATGCTTTTAAATCTCCATTGATGGCAGCATCAAACATTTCTGGAATTTTGTATCCAATAGGACTAGGAACATCAACCCCATAAAACTGGCTGTATCGTTGATTAACTTCAGGATTGGTAACATCTAAATATCCTGCTCCTTGATGAGGTTGAGCTCCCATATCTGCTGCTCCTTGCACATTGTTTTGCCCTCTTAATGGATTTACTCCTGCACCTTTTTTTCCTACATTTCCTGTTATCATTGCCAAATCGGCAATTAATTGAACCGTAAAAGTTCCTTGCGTATGTTCAGTTACTCCTAATCCATGAAACTCCATAGCTGCATTGGCGTTAGCATAAGACATTGCGGCTTCTCTCACTAAGTTTTTATCAACTCCAGTAATTTTTTCTAATTCGTTGATGTCTAACTTTAGGATTTCTGCTTTCATTTCCTCATAACCCTCACACCTGCTTTCGATAAATTCTTTATCTTCTAACCCTTCAAGGATAATGAAATATAACATCATATTCAACAATGCTACATTGGTTCCTGGACGCAATTGTAAATGATAGGTAGCATATTTGGCTAATTCTATTTTTCTTGGATCAACAACAATACTTTTAGTTCCTTTCAAAAGCTTTTGTTTTATTTTGGCTCCTGTTACAGGATGTGCGTCTGTTGGATTTGCTCCTACAACAAAAATAAAATCGGTATGTTTTAAATCTTCAATTGAATTTGTGGCTGCACCTGTACCAAATGCTCGCTGCATGCCCAACGCTGTAGGAGAATGACATACCCTTGCACAACAATCAATATTATTAGTTCCTACTACAGCGCGAATAAACTTTTGCATTAAATAGTTTTCCTCATTAGGTGTTCTTGCCGAAGATATTCCTGCAATAGCATCGGGACCATTTTCTGTTTTAATTTTGGTTAGATTAGTTGCAATATATTCATACGCTTCATCCCAAGTTACTTTTTCAAAAACACCTTTTCGTTTAATCATAGGTGATTTTAGTCTATCTGGATGGTTATAGAATTTAAAGGCATACCTTCCTTTTAAACAAGTATGCCCCAAATTTACTTCACCATCATAAGGTGCTTGAATGGATTTAATTTCCCCTCCAACAGTTGCTACTTCTAGGTTACAACCTACTCCACAGTAGGTGCAAATGGTTCTTGTTTTTTTAGTTGATTGTACTGACTTGGATTGAAAAACATCAGAAATAGCATTGGTAGGACAAGCCTGAGCACAAGCACCACAGCTCACACAATCAGATTCCATAAACGATTGGTTAAGTCCCTTTACAATGTGAGCATCAAAACCCCTTCCAGACATGGTTAGCACCATTTCTCCCTGAACTTCATCACAAGCCCTTACACAACGATAGCAATTAATACATTTTGACAATTCCGAACGCATGTATGGATGAGAAATGTCTTTAATTCTGTTTAAATGGTTTTCTCCTTCAGGATATCTAACCTCAGTAATACCAACCTTTGCAGCAACATCTTGCAACTCGCAATTGCCATTTACTTCACAAGTTAAGCAGGTTAACGGATGGTCGGTTAATACCAATTCAATAATATTTTTTCTTAATGCTAAAATTTGTTCAGTATCGTGGTAAATATAAATTCCATTGGTTACAGGAGTGTGACAAGAAGCAACAGTTTTTGTTTTTCCATCTTTTTCTAACGCTACCTCAACACTACAAACTCTACACGAACCAAAAGATTCAAGATTTGGAGCATCACACAGGGTTGGAATTATTTTTTCACCTTCTATTCTTTTTACAAAGTTTAAAATAGTTTCTCCATTTTTAAATTCGTGAAGTTGGTTGTTTATATGTGCAGTATTCATAATGAATTCGTTTTTTAGTTGAAATATTGTTTTAACTCATCATCAAAATAAGTGAGTGCGTTTTTTATTGGCAAAGGAATTCCTCCACCGTGAGCACAAAGTGAACCTTGCTGTAAGGTATTTAATAAATCAGTAAATAATTTTCTATCTATTTTGTATTCGGTATTTAATGCTTTATGAGTCATTTCGTGCCCTCTTTTTGTTCCTAAACGGCATGGGAAACATTTTCCACAACTTTCATAGGATGCAAATTCAAACAAATGTTCTAAATAATTCATCATAGGAAGTTTTTCAGGAATACAAACTATTGAGGCATGTCCTAATAAAAATCCTTGTTGAGCAAATGATTCAAAATCTAAGCTTAAGTCATTAATTTTTGAAATGGGTACAATTCCTCCCAAAGGACCTCCAATCTGCATTGCTTTTACTGGTTCTTTAAATCCTCCGCCCAACTCATGAATTATTTTCTTTAGCGGAGTTCCCATTTCAACTTCATAAATTCCAGGATTTTTAAAAAAACTGTCTAAACAAACCAATTTGGTTCCTTTCGACTTTTCTGTACCTAATTTAGCGTAAGCTTTTCCACTATTTTTAATGATTCCATAAACAGCAGCTAATGTTTCTACATTGTTAACTATGGTTGGCTTGTTAAACAAACCTTGTTGGGTAGGAAATGGTGGGCGAGTTCTTACTTCGGGGCGTTGTCCTTCAATGGAATTGATTAGTGCTGTTTCTTCTCCGCAAATATAGGCTCCTTGTGCTTTTATGATTTTAAAATCGAAATTAAACCCTGAATTATCAATGTTTTTACCCAATAAATTGTTTTGTCGTAATTCATCAATGGCTTTTTGAATAATTTCAACAGCCTCTGGATATTCGGCTCTAATGTATAATACGCCCCATTCTGCACCCGTAATATATCCAGCTATCATCATTCCAAAAAGCACGGAATGAGGTCTTTCTTCTAATAAATACCTGTCGGAATAAGCTCCTGGGTCACCTTCATCGGCATTACATATAATAAATTTAGTATCGTTTTTTTCATTCTTGCATGCTTCCCACTTAAAACCCATTGGAAAACCTGCACCACCACGTCCTCTTATTTCCGAATTTTTTATTTCATTTAGTAATTCATCAGTCGATTTTTTTAAGGCAGTTTTTAAAAGAACATAATGTTTTTCAAAACCATCGAAAGAAGCCGTGAGTATTTCAGCAGTTGCTTTTACATTGTATTTTGAGATATGTGATTTGTCCCGATTCCGATAACTTTCGGAACTATCGGGAGAAATTTGAAATCGATGAATATCGTCTCCTGAGTAATTTTTACCATTATAATGAAAAGCACTGTTTTCGTAACATCTACCCAAACAAGTCATGTGTCCTATTTCATCAGCAGCAAAATGGTTTTCTAACGATTGAGCAACTTTTTCTTGCGTTCCAGCACAAAGGCATGCACTTCCATTGCACACATACACTTTTTTATTTTGGTTTTCTGGTTTGGTAAAATCATAAAAGCTAGCTGTTCCATAAGTAATAGCATTGCCTACCAAAAACTCTTTAGCTAATTGTTCTAATTTTTTTCCTGATGGAGTTCCAGTTGTTTTAGCTGCATTTCCAATTTCTTCGAAAAGGTTGTATTTTAATCCTTTTCTACTTGATAATTCACTGATATTTTTTGACATATTCTTATCATTATTTAAGGTCAGCTAAGGTAAGCAAAAATATAAACAATTCATCATATTCTAATGCCAATCACGCAGACATCGTCTACCCCGAAATCCAATTTCTATGCTCACCTTGTTCGCTGCGAAATTTTGGATCGGGATGAATTCCGTCATACATTCCAGTTCGTTCGCTATATGCGAACTCCTATAATGCAGACGTCATCCATCCCGTTTCGTTTCGCTTCACGAGGATTGCTATGTCTAAGCGTTCTTATTCGTCCGTTAAATACGGACTCCAATCACGCAGACATCGTCAACTTGTTCTAAATTTCCTTTCCAATTCTCAAAATGTTCCTCTAATAATTCCTTTTGTTCATCCATCGTTTTATCCTGTATGGAAAGCAATAGTTCTTTAAAAGGTTTGTACATCAATTTTTTACCTTTTTCTCCTCCAAATTGATCTGCAAAACCATCTGTGAATATGTATATAGTATCTCCTTTTTGCAAATCTATAGTGTGTGTGGTGAAAGGCTTTGGATTATCAACCTTGCCTATGGGTTGCTTGTTGGCCTTGTATTCAATAAGTTCATTGTTTCTAATTATCCAAAGCGGATTATTTGCTCCTGCCCATTGAAGTGTGGCAAAACTTTTCGAAAGTTCAGATTTTTTGGAAAAATTGAGACTACAAAGCGAAATATCCATTCCGTCTTTTACATCTTCTCCGCTTTTTTCAAATCGTTGCACTACTAATTCTCTTGTTCTATCTAGTAGTTTACCTGGGGTAGTAAGATTTTCTTCTAACAATGCTTTAGAAAGTGAATTAGCACAAACCACACTCACCATTGCTCCAGGAACTCCATGTCCCGTGCAATCTGCTGCTGCAAAAAACAACTGTTCTTGCTGTTTTTCCAACCAATAAAAATCGCCACTTACTATATCTTTTGGTTTAAACAATATGAAACCATTTTGTAGGTTTTCGGATAGTGAATATCGTGATGGCAAAATGGCTTCCTGTATGCGTTTAGCATAAGTAATAGAATCTGTAATTTCTTTGTTTTTTTCATCTACCAAATGTTTCTGACGTTCTACTTCTTTTTTTTCTTGAACAACTTCAAATGTGC
>PCUH01000194.1:34384-46843 GCA_002770955.1 Flavobacteriales bacterium CG18_big_fil_WC_8_21_14_2_50_32_9
GGGAGAATTTTAAATGAGTACGAAGCATTTTCAAGTGAACAAACATCATCCAAACAGGCTTTTATTTCAAAAGTATATTTACCAGCAGGCAATTCTATATAACTTACTTCTTTTTGATTTGTAAATGAAGAAAATGCTGTATCAACTCCAATTAAGCGATATTGAAATAACACTTTTTCATTCTGATACATTTGTGAAGTGTAATATTCAAACCTGAACTTATTTTCTGAATAAGAAAAAACATTTTGCGTTTGCTCTATTGGAGAGTTGTTTACATTAACAGCTTCTATTATTGTTTTTAAAGATATGTTTGTTTTTAAAACATCTTTTTCATCGTATTTCCATAAAGAATTAGTGGTTCCAATCCAAATGATATTATCTGTTTTAGCCATACTACCCAGCAAACAATCTCCATCGAATCCTGTTGAATAGTCATAATTTTTAATCTTTCCTGTTTCTAAATCATACCTAGAAACTCCACCTTGACAACCAATCCACATACTATTACTGTCGCATATAATTGAAAAAACTGAATTAGTAAGTAGCTTGTTTTTATGATTAATTATTTTAGCTTGATTATCTTTAAAAATAACAACGCCACCTCCATTAGTTCCAAAAACCATGTTGTTAGAAAAATCTTCACTAATTGCTGTTACTTTATTGGAAGGCAGTCCGTTTTCGGTAGAAATTCTTTTCCATGAATTACCATCAAAATAAACTACACCACCTTCCCATGAACCGAACCATACTCTGCCATCAGAACTAGTATAAGCACAATAATAATGATTAACTTTCGTGACAATAGAATCTGTAATTTTTGAAAATTGACCATTTTCATAAACACTTATTCCTCCGCCCCAAGAAGCAAAATAAATTTTACCATCCTTACTTTTTGTAATTCCTCGCACTCCTTTTAAGTATTCTTCTTCTCTTTGAATTAATTTCCTTTTGTCCACATCAAAAACTAAAAGACTTTTTTGTTTAGCACAAAAAATAATGTTTTCATCCGTAAAACTCACAAAAATATTTCCTTTGATAAATTCAGGATAAAAAGGTGTTGACTTCTTATTGTTATATGCAACAATTCCGTCTGAAGTACTATACATCACTCCATTATTTAAAGGTATTACATTATATATTAATTTGCTTGTTGTTGCTGTATTTTCATCAATTTTAGACCATCCTGTTAGGTTTAGCCTAGAAACACCCATTCCCCAAGAACTAACCCAAATATTATTTTCAACATCCTGAAATAGTCTAAAAGCAATCTCGGCTTTTAACCCATTTTTAGAACCTATTTTTTTTATAACTTGATTTGTTTTCGTGTCATAAAATATAATTCCTTCTTCATGTGAACCTATTAAAAGTAAGCCTTCTTTAGGCTCTACAATTTCATAAAGATAAAAGTTCGGAATATCTTTGTGGTTAATTTTTGTTGCATTTTTTTGATTGTTTTTTATCACATACAATCCTTCAAAAGTGGTTATCCAAGTGTTGTTCTTACTATCGTGAAAAGAGCTTAATATTCTGCCAGAAGTAAATCCATTTGTTGAGTCATATTGCTGAACAATATTTGCTGATGGCAGTTCCAATTTAAACAGCCCAATATATTCATCGTAACCAAACCATATATTACCTTGTTTGTCTTCACTAATATGAGTAACTGGTCCCTCAGGAAGGTTGAGTTTTTTTGTGTAATTAATGCAATTTTCATCTGAGGTTATTTGATATAATCCTTTGTCTGTCGCAACCCAAACATGTCCATATTTGTCTCCTTTTATAGCATAAATTTCTTTAGGAAGTGAATCAGAGCATATTGAAATCAATGTATCTTTTACCAACTTATAAACTCCGTTTCCTGTAGTTCCTACAAATAATTTTCCAGTTAAATCAGCAGTAATACATCGAACAAGTTCTGTTTGTAGTCCATTATCTAATCCAAAATTTTTAAATGAAGAGCCGTTAAATTTTGTAAAGCCTCCCGAAGTTGTGAACCAAATATTACCTTGAGTATCTTGAAAAATTTGAGTTACGAAAGAGTTAGGCAACCCTTCCTTTAATCCATAATGTTTAGCTGAATAAACTTGTGCCAAAAGTGTTTCTACAATTGACAAATAAAATAGCAGTAAAATAATTAATTTTTTCAATTCTATTTATTTTTATATCCTAACGCCAACAACAAACATTTCCTCGATTCCGTTGCTCTTCATTCAGGATAGGCTGACTCGTTCGCTATATGCGAACTCCAATCACGCAGACATCGTCAACTTGTTCTAAACTTCCTTTCCAATTCTCAAAAAACTGTTCTAATACTATTTTTTGCTCCTCCATTGTTTTTTCTTGTATGGAAAGCAACAGTTCTTTAAAGGGTTTATACATCAATTTTTTACCTTTTTCTCCACCAAATTGATCAGCATATCCGTCAGTAAAAATGTAAATTGTGTCTCCTTTTTGTAAGTTAATGGTGTGATTAGTAAATGAATCTTGCCTAAAATGTTTTCCTATTGGCTGTTTATTAGGTTTAATTTCAATAAGCTCATATTTTTCATCATGGCGAGTTACCAAGGGAACTAAAGCGGTCTGCTCATTTTCTACAAATTGCTTTCCCGAAAGGTCGGGACAACTTGTACCGATTTCTCGGTAGGCTGTTGCACTCGCAATAACGGTTGGACTAATAATATATATTGGATTGTTTGCTCCAGCCCATTGGAGTGTTGCAGAATTTTTTGAAAGTTGGAGGCTACAAAGTGAAATATCCATCCCATCTCTAAGACTTGTTTCATCTCCACTTCGCTCAAATGTTTCAACTACCAAATCTCTAGTTTTATCAAGAATTTCACATGGTTTAGACAATTTGTATTCGCCTACTGATCTATTTAAAGCTCCATTACAAACCACACTTACCATTGCTCCAGGAACACCATGACCCGTGCAATCTGCTGCTGCAAACAACATTGTATCGCCAACGCTTTCCAACCAATAAAAATCACCAGCAACAATATCTTTAGGTTGGTAATAAACAAAACTGTTTCTTAGTTGTTTTTTTAACTCCGAAATTGGGGGTAAAATTGAATCCTGTATGCGTTTTGCATAATTGATACTATCTGTTATTTCTTTACTTTTTGCTTCTACAAGTTGTTTTTGTTGGGCAATTATATTTTTTTGTAACTGACTTTTTTTATAACGCTTAAAGGTAATCCCTCCAAACACAATTAGAATGAATACCCCACCAAACAAGGCATACTGCTCTGTAGTTTGACGTTTTATTTGTTCATCTTTTAAGGTAATTTCAGCTTTAACAATTTTTTCTTTTTCACTATTTTGTATGCTATCTGTTATTGATTTTTTTTCATATTGATATTGAAATTGTTTTTGAATAGTTGCTTCTTTTATTGAAAGATTACTCATGCTATCTTGCATTTCATAATAAAGTTCTTGCAATTCATAGGCTAGTTTATATTCTCTTTTTTTATATAAAATATTTTTTAATACTTGAGCTGCATTTTTAATTGTTTCTGGGAATCCAATTTTTTTGGCAATCTCTAAACTTCTTGTAGCGTAATCATAGGCTGAATTAACTTCTCCCAATGCTGTATAGGTTAAACTTATGTTATTTAAAGCATAAGCTATTCCCTCATTGTCTTTTAGGTCTTTATATATTTGATATGCATTTTTATGTTTCAATAACACATAATTCAATAAAGAATTTTTGTTTTCAGAAAACTCATCAATCATACTCATTTCAAGGGTAGCTATTTTGCTCAATGATGTTGCTATTCCTTTTTTGATATCAATTTCTGTATAAATTTTTAACGATTGGTCAAAGTAATCAATAGCGTCTCTTTTTTTATCTTGAGCTGCATATACGGAGCCAATATTGCTATACACACGAGCTATATTTTTCTTTTTACCAACTTCTTTTTCTATAATTAAAGCCTCTCTAAAATAATTTAGTGCCTTATCATGTTCTTCCATTTTAAAATAAATACTACCAATATTATTCAATGCTAAAGCTATTTCTTCTTGTTCATTTAATTCTTTGTTTAATTTTAAAGACCTATGATAATAATCCAATGCTCTAAGCACGTCTCCTTGTTGTTTAAAAATAAAGCCTATGTTATTCAAAGCTGTTGGAATAACTGCTTTATCACTAATTTCTTCACTAATTTTAATTGCTTCTTCAAAAAAAGAAATTGCTTTTTCATTGTTGTCTATACCAAAATAATAAAACCCTAAATTGTTGTAACACGAAGCAAGATTTTTTTTATAAAAATTTAATAATGATTTACTTAAATTTTTATTTTCAATTAATTGTAGTGATTTCTGCAATAAAAAATCATTATATTTTATCCAAATTTGATTTTCACAACCTGCAATAAGCATATTTAACTGCAACAATTGAATGGAATCATTCTCTGCATTGTGATAGATAGTTAATGCTGAATCAATGATAGTTCTATCTTCTTTTGTTAGTGATTTTAAGTCAAGAGAATCTACCAAATAAAATTTTTTATCGGCAAATTTTTGTGCAATCAGAAATTGCGAAAACCCAATGAATAAGAGAACTAATATGATGCTTAATTTATTCAATTGATTATTTCATTTATGATATAAGTAGGTCTGTTTTTAACACTTTCAAAAATTCTTCCAACATACAACCCAACCATACCCAACACTGAAATAATAGCTCCTGAAAAAAAGCTAAGCAACAACGCTAAACTTGCCCAACCGTTTGTTCTGAAATCTCCCAAAAGATACATTATTACTAAAACAATTGCTGCAAGAATTGAGAAAAAAGAGAGAAACACACCTAATTTAACTGTTAACCGAAGTGGTTTGTCAGAAAAAGTAAGTATGGTATTAATGGCTAATTTTAGTCGTTTTCTTAATGAATAAGAAGATTTTCCATCCTCTCTTTCGGCATGTTGAATGGGTACTTTCACATAGTTAAAACCAACCAATTGTTGCAACATTGGGTAATATCTATTTTTATCTCCTATCAATTTCATGGCTTCTACTGCTTTCCTATGATAACAAATAAAATTTGCAACAGTATTGTCCTGATCGGTTTCAGTGAGGTAGCTCAATGTAGCATAAAACCATTTGGAAGCAATTTTTTTAATAAAATCATCCTTTCTGTTTTCACGACTTGCTGCTACAATTTGATAGCCTTCTTTTGCTTTTTCTACTAATTTATAAATTTCTTCTGGTTGATCTTGCAAATCACAATCCATGGTAATAACATATTTTCCTTTACTTGCATCTAAACCAGCTTGCAAAGCGTGTTGCTGTCCATAATTCCTGCTCAACTTTATTCCTTTTACAAAAGCATATTTAGCACAGTTTTCTTTTATTTTTTTCCATGAGTTATCAGATCCTCCATCTTCCACTAGAATAATTTCAAAACTATCCGTGAGTTTAGAAACCGAAAAAATAATTCGTTCTACAAGTTTATCAACCAAGTTCTCTGCTTTATAAACTGGGCTAACTATGGATATTTCTATTGTTGAGTTCAAGGTTATTACGATTTATTATTAGCCCCTCCCAACCTCCCCGAAATGGAGGAATATCCAACACACAAGCTAATGTTATTTATTAATTGTTTTTTGTTAATTGTTATATTTTTAATGTGCCATCAACATAGCCCCTCCTTCGGAGGGGTTGGGGAGGCTTTTATTTGCTATTTGCTATTTTTACAGCTCTCACATAATATTGTGCTCCAATCGGCAACCAAGATAGCAATTTTTCTGTAAAATGGAAAATTTTAAAGATTTTATGTCGTGGAAAAAAAATAGTGTAATTGAGTTGATTTAGTTTTAATCCACTTTTTATGATGATGGATTTATGATAAGAAGGAGAGAGTAAAACGGCATCTTTATCAAACTCACATTCATTCACTACCTTTCTAGTTAATGGATTGTTAGGGTTATGCTCAAAATTATAAAACCGTCCACCTTGTTTTAAAATGCGTTCAATTTCAATTAAAATAGCTGCATGCAAATGGTGTTCAATATGATGAAAAACCATAGATGTAAATACTAAATCAAACTCATTAGTGTTAAACGGAATTTTGTCTCCGTTAAAAGCAGAAAATGTAGTATTTGGCAATTCTTTTTTTTGGGCTTGTTTAATACTTTCTTCAGAGACATCAATTCCAACAATAGTTGCATTAGGAAAATGTTTTCTTAAATAAACAGAACTATTGCCATCTCCACAACCAAAATCTAGAACCCTATATGGTTTTGAAGCATCTTCAAATTTTTTTAATTCAACAATTTTGTATTCGCTAAAAAAATCACTATCCGTTCCACTCAAAGCTATAGCTTTATTGTGTGTCGCTCGATAATCTTCTGCAAATTCATCGAAATTATCAAAGTCTCTTTGTCTGCTCATTTTTATTGTTAATCGTTATTTGTTATTTGTAAACCTCTGTCTTTTAATCTCTAATCTTGCAATTTCCTCTAACAACCTACTTTGATTCAGTATTTCTGTATATTTAAGCTGTAAATCATTTTCATGAATACATCTTATAAATTCATTTAAGATGGCTATAAAATGATTTTCGGCTGGTGCTTCTATTTCTTCAATCGTTCCTTGTTGTTCCAAAGTTATTAATGGTTTAAAATCAGGTGCTGGCGTGAATGCTCGGTGTGCAATAATTTTTCCTTTGCTCCCCCAAATTTCATAATTACATTGATAAAAGTTGTCAAATCCAAAAGCTACTTCACTAAATAGTCCATTATTATTTTCTAAAAATGCTCCTCCAAAAATATCAACACCTTTGTTGTTGTACTTTAATGTAGAAGCTTTCACTTTTAAATCCATGCCCAGAAATAGTTGGCTCGCTTTTACTGTGTAGGCTGCTGCATCCAACAAAGCTCCTCCACCTAATTCTTTACTGTATCTAAAATTATCTGATGGCAATGGAGGAAACCCAAAAGAACTTCTAAAACAACGAATTTCTCCAATTTTTCCATCATTGATAATTTTTTTCACAAGATGATGTTGCCCATGATAGATAAACATAAAATTCTCCATAATTAACAACCCTTTTTTGGTGGCTTTTTCAACCATTAATTGAGCTGAATTATAATTCATTGCCAACGATTTTTCAATCAAAATATGCTTTCCTGCGTCCAAGGTTTTAAGAACCCATTCTTCATGTAAGCCTGTTGGTAATGGCATATAAATTACATCTATGTCTTTTCTATCAATAAGATTTTGATAACCAGCAACAGCCTCACAGCCAAATAAATCAGCAAATTCTTTAGCTTTTTCTACTGTTCGGCTGGCAACAGCTACCAATTCAAAATCAGGAATAGATAAAATTGCAGGAATAACGCTTCTTTTTGCTATGTTGGCACAGCCTAAAACACCTATTTTTAATTTTTGCATAATTTATTTGTTGCAACTTTCCAAAAGTGACTTTCCAAAAATTCTAAACTTTTGGAAAGTTTTTTTGGGGGAAAGTTAAAAGTTACTTTTATTTAAACCGAACAGCCGAAAGTAAACTTCTCGATTGAATATTCAAATAATTATTAAATTTTATAAAATCTTTAAGTTGGCTTAAGGTCATCCAGCAATATTTTTCGGAGACTTCGGTATTGAAATTTGCATCAACTTCAAGGATCATATTTTGATTTTGTTCTTGATAAAATCTCCCCCCCTCTTCCGATTGCATGGAATTATAATGAACTTTGGCATTAAATTTTTCAGGGTTTAGCACCACATCTAAAAACTCAACTTCGTATTCATTTTGTCCTTTTCGATAATTTCCTGTGAGGCATTGAACTGTTGGAGCTAATTCAATAATATCAAAATTCCCAGATTCTAATTTTGCTTGTACCAAAAAATGATATACCCCATTAATTTTTTTACATAAAAAAGCAATGATTCCTTCTTGAGCCGATTTTACTAAAGGTTGTGTCCAACTTTTCACCTCTCTATTTCCAATTTCTACTTTTACAGCAACTACTGAAAAATACTTGTATTCTTTATGATGAATAGAAAAATCATCTTTTACCCAATCTTTAATTTTGTTTAATGAAATTTTCTCTACCTCTAATTCAGCAAAGGATTTTAACCTAGTTATCCATGAAATAATATGTTCCATTGAATGTAATGCATTTTTTGAATCTAATTCGGACAACAATAACTCACTATTAAAACTAATTAATTCATCTTTATGCTTCAACAGATTTAGCGTATTAAAATCGCCAAACGGAATACCTGAAATTACTGTTCGGGTATCCATGTTAATTAAATTATCGTACTGCAACAATTCTTTTATTTGACCTAATGTTAACCAACAAAAATGTTCTTCAACTTCTATTTCCCCAGTGATTTCAATAATTATATTTCTGTTTCTTTTTTTTAAAAATCGAGCACCTTGTTCCGATTGAAGTTGATCTAACAAAACCGTTACATCTTTCCGTTCGGTTAAAAAATAATCTAAATAAAGCGGTGTGTTTCCTTGATGTACTTGGGTATAATTACTTTTTGTTGCTTGCAAGGTTGGCGAAAGTTGAACTGCATTAATATTTCCTGGTTCAATTTTAGCTTGCATCAAAAAATAAAGTGTGTCATTAAATTTTTTTGTAATTATTCCTAAAAAACCTATTTCTGGCTGGTTAATAATAGGCTGCGACCATTCCGAAACATTTCCCCAGTTGGTTTTAACATGAATTCCTTCGATAGAAAAAAATTTTCCTGTTGTGTGTTCTAAATTCCCAGTAGTAGTATTAAAACCCCAATTCTCCATTTCCGAAAATGGAATAAAGGTAGTTTTATGATGTGTTTGTTTCTTTTTTTCATCCAACCAATACAAAAAATTTTCTGTGTTCATCAACGTATTTTCTGTTGTTAATGCTGATTTTAAAAAGTGATATTTGGTTGGTGAATCCATTTTATAAATTTGAGTAAAAGTAACAAATAATATTATTTTCAGAAATAGTGACCTTTAATACATTTTTGCATGCAAATAAAAAACTAATCGACAAAAAACAAAGATTTGTCGTTAAAAAATCATTACTTATAGTATAAATTTGTAAATTAGCTTTTTAATAAAAAATTATATGATACCAAGTTCGATTAATTTATTAGAAGAGTTAGATAGTGCTTCCTCAATTCACTGCTTAAAAAGAGATGATATTGATGTCTTAATAGAAGCTTGTGCAAAAAGAATTACGCATTTATTAGAAATTGAAAGATGCAATGCATGGTTGTTTAATGCTAACCATACAGCAATTGTTTCCTTTGGCGAATATGATAAAAACAAAGATGAATTTTCCAAAAATACAATTATTTACAAATCTGACTGTCCAAATTATTTTAGTGCCTTACGTCAAAATAAAATTTTATTAATTCCCAATATTCGTTCGCATAAATACACAAAGGAATTTAACGAAAGCTATTCTATTCCCAACAACATCATTTCATTAATGGATATTCCATTGCGTATTGATGGTGAGTTAATAGGTGTTTTATGTTTAGAAAAAACAGGAGAGATTGAGCGTGAATTTTCTAACGAAGAACAAACATTTGCAATGAGTATAGGCATAATATTAACTTCTAGTTTAGAAGCTCGTCAACGCAGAAAAGTAAACCTTTTACTCGAAGAAAGTTTAAAGGAAAAAGACTTGTTAATCAAAGAAATTAATCATCGTGTTAAAAATAATTTTTCCATTCTTATCAGCCTGCTTCATTTGGCAAAAAACAAAAATGAAGGCTCCAAAGAGAATGAAGTACTCAAAGAATTTGAACAACGTGTAATAGCGATGCTCAAAATACATGATTTACTTCATCAAACTAAAAATTATACTTCTGTTAATTTGAGTGCTTACATAAAAGAAATAACCAATGAATTTCAACAGTCATTTGCTGTTTTAAAAATGAAGGTTTCTATCGATTATCTTGAATTGGAATTAACTTCTAGAATAGCATTACATTTAGGGTTAATTGTAACTGAGATATTGCTCAATTGTATCAAACATGGTGAAATTACATCTCCAACTTATTTTGTTGAAGTTAAATTGAGGAAAAATGGAAACAATACTATTTTAAGTATTTCAAATTCAGGAAAATGTTTTGATTTTAATGAAAAACTTAAATTAAACACCTTAGGATTATCCTTAATTAGTGATTTAGCGAATGATATTGATGTGAGAGCGAGCTATCCAACAGTTGATAATTGTATTTATAAGTTTGAATTTTAATACCCCGACTCCATAATAGCATCCATTAATAACTGAGCCGATTTTTCCCAACTAAATTTAGTGGCTTGTTGAATGCTTTTCAACATTAGTTCTTTTCTTAAATTTTCATCAGCAGCTAATCGAATCATTGCTTGAGTAATTTCCTCTTCCGAAAAAGGGTTTACTAACAGTCCAGCATCTTCCACTACTTCGGGCATAGAAGTAACATTGGAGGTAATTACTGGAACTCCACATTGCATGGCTTCTACCAATGGAATTCCAAAACCTTCAAAAATAGACACATAAGTTATTGCATAAGCAGCAGCGGTAATTTTTATCAATTCTTGTTCGCTCAATCTTCCTGTAAAAACAACATCACTTTTGGCTTCCATTTGTTCAAAAAAAGCGTTGATTTCAGTTGTCCACCACATTTTTTTTCCAGCCAACACTAACTTCATTTTTGATTTTGTAACTTTCTTAAATTGATTAAACGCCATTAATAAACGAAGAATATTTTTACGAGGATGTAATGTGCCTACAAATAAAAAATAATTTTGTTGTTGCGTATAAGTTGTTTTTACCTTTAGCTTTTCCTCAAAAGAAATAGGCTGAAACTTACTATTTGCACCATTATATACCACATCAATTTTATCTTCTTTGATATGGTAGGTATTGACAATATCATTTTTAGAGAATTCCGATACAGTAGCAATTCGAGTTGCTTTTTTTGCAAATTGAGGAAAATATTTCAGGTAATAATTCAACACATTTTTGGGAAGTGTTTCAGGATAATGCTCAAAATTTAAGTCATGTATTACGGCTAACGTATTGATGTTACTCCTTAATGGAAACATTCCATCAGTTGCCACAAAAACATCAGGATTTAATCTTCTCAACGCTTTTTTCAATATTATTTGATACCAAAAAGGAAACAAATAAATATGTCGTGTTTTTGGCCAAAGTACAACAGGCTGCACATTATCACCAAAAATAAAATCAGCACTAGGTTTTCTATCAAAAATAAAATAAAAACTAATTTCGGGATGCTGTTTGGTAATAATGTTCAGCATTTCAAAGGTAAACAAACCAATGCCATCCATTTTATCTTTGATAAGTAATCGGGTATTTACAGCTATTTTCAATTAAATTAAATTATTTTTAAAGCTAATTGGTAATTGGTCATTAGTCATTCACACATTCACACATTCACACATTCTAACACGAAAGTAATAATATTGCATCAAATAAGTTATTTTTGTTGCAAATCAATTGAAAAGTGCAAAAAAAATTTGTTGCCAATTTAGCGTTATTACTCCTGCTTAATTTTTTAATTAAGCCCTTTTGGATATTTGGTATAGATCGTACTGTTCAAAATATGCTTCCGCTTGATTATGGAATGTATTTCGCTCTTTTTAATTTCTCCTTATTATTCAACATTGTGTTGGATTTAGGAATTACCAATTTTAACAATCGAAACATTGCCCAAAACAATCATTTACTTTCTGAATATTTCTCTGGAATAACCATTTTTAAAGGTCTTCTATTCATTGTTTATTTAATTATTACGCTTGTGGTTGGGTTCGTTTTAGGATATGATTCAGAGCGATTTTATGTGTTACTTTTCCTCTCTTTCAATCAATTTTTAATTTCATTTGTTCAATATTTGCGTTCAAACATCACAGCACTCCAACTCTTTCGATTAGATAGTTTGCTATCTGTGTTGGATAAATCCCTCATGATACTTTTTTGTTCTTTATTGCTTTGGGGAAATTTTTTCTCGTTTTCATTCACTATTCTTCATTTTATTTACGCTCAAACATTGGCTTATCTTATAACAGCACTAATTGTCTTTGCAATTGTTTGGGCTAAATCGGCTCATTTTACACTAAAAATTGATATTCCATTTCTGAAAAAAATTATTCGCCAAACTTTTCCTTATGCACTACTAATACTTACCATGGTATTTTACTATCGCATTGATGCTGTTATGCTTGATTTTATGTTGGATGACGGAGAAAAAGAAGTTTCTATTTATGCTCAAGCATATCGATTAATGGATGCTTTTAATCAAATAGGTGTACTCTTTGCTGGCTTACTTTTACCTATGTTTGCTTATCTTATTAAAGAAAAACAAGACCTTGCTCCATTGGTTAAATTGTCTTTTAGTTTAATTTTTTTGATGGCAATTACCATTGCTGCAATCACATTTAATTTTTCAGAAAAAATAATGAATTTATTGTATCATTTCGATACCGACTCATCATCA